>CAJQPC010000088.1 GCA_905480105.1 uncultured bacterium
CCTCGAACACATCGCTGAAACGGTCCAGCATGGCCTCGTTCTAGACAAAAGCAAAGACGGCCACCATCGCTCCCACCCCGAGCAAACGCCAACGCTTCTCCAGTATCAAAAAAAGCACCGAGAAGAGCGCGATTCCCGTCATGGCTGTGCGCACAAAAGTGTAGTACAAGCAGGTCAGCCCAAGCGCGAGCAGTAGGCCAAACGCCGCCCTCTTTCTCCAGTCTCCGGGTTTCATGGTCCAGAACAAGAGCAGGCAGTTCACGAAGAGCAGGAAGAGGGCGTGGTTGTGCAGGTTTGCATAGCCACCGACCAAGCGGAAGTAGCCCTGTCGGAAGTGCTCATAGATCTGGCCTGTGCTGAGGTGGTAGACGCTCACGGCCAGGGAGATCAAGCAGGCGCCAGTGACCGCAATCAGGAAGTAGTGGCGCATTTTCTTGCCACGAATGACCATGCTCACCAGGAACATCAGCACCAAGGGCGAGACATACTTGGCCATAATCTCGGCGGCATCTCGCACTTCACCCGATCGGCCAGCGGCCACGAAAAGGATGGCCAAGTAGATGATCAACAGGAAGAATCCTGGTGTTCTCTCTACCTTTTGTAGCTCCACGTAGAACAACACGGCCCCCATGGCCGCCACGCCCCCACCAAAAGCTTCCAGGATGTTCAAGCCGCCCAAATCGATCGGCAGCCACCAGAACAGGTCAATGACCACCCGAATGACGAAGATGGCAATGAGGGAGCGGGCCGGCTTGGCAAAGAAGTACAAACCCACGCAGATCGCGAGAACAGCACCCAAGACCAAGCGCGGGTCCGTGAACAGGATGAAACCGGAGAGGATGGCCACACCGATCGAACCCACACCCAACTCCAAGGACCGGGTGCTCTCCGGCAGACGCTCCAGAAAGCTCTTGACCATGGCTTAGCTTACATCCCGCTCTTCGGCAGGATCGGCGTAGTACACCGAATTGTAGTCGTAGTAGTAGTAGTAGCCGTAGCCCTGCCGGCGCACATCTAGACGGTTCACGATGGCGCCCAAGATGTTGGCATTCATCTCAGTCAGGCGCTGCCGCGACTGCAGCACAAGGTTCTTGGCCGTGTGGTTGCTGCGAACGGTCATGACCACGCCGTCCACCATGCGGGACAGAATCAGAGGGTCGGCCACCGCGGAGACCGGCGGGGAGTCGATGACAATGACGTCGTAGCCCTGGATGGCGTCCAGGAAGTCCACCATCTTCTTGCTGCCCAAGAGTTCGGCAGGGTTGTCCGGATGAGGCCCCGCGACCAGGAGATTCAGGTTGGGAACCGGGGTCTGCCAGACTGCATCATCGAGCGTGATGCGGTCCGCAAGCACGTCTGAGAGACCGTTCACGTTGGGCTGCTCAAAGACCTTGTGCTGCGTAGGGCGGCGAAGGTCTGCGTCGATGAGCAGGACCTTGGACCCGGTCATCGCGATGACCGCAGAGAGGTTGCTCGAGATGAAACTCTTTCCCTCTTGAGGCGCCGCCGAGGTCACCAAGAGCCGCCGTACAGCCTTGTCCGGAGTGCGAAACAGGATGTTTGTTCGAACCGATCGCAGACACTCTGTGACCGGCGCCCGCGGACGGCTGTGGGCAAAGAGATTGCGGGCAAAGTCACTGGGCAGCGTGTCCAGCTCGGCTGCGTCGATCTGAGGCACAGCGCCCAGGAAGGGCACACCGATGTCCAGCTCCAGCTCTTCGCGGCTCTTGACCGTCGAGTCGAAGTACTCCAGGGCAAAGGCCAGCGCCACGCCACCGATGAGCCCCACCACAATGGCAATGGGCACGTTGGTGGAGAGCAAGGGCCGAATGGGGTCAGGGTTCACCCAGGCACGGTCCACAAAGGTGACGTTGTTGGCACGGATTCGGTTGGCCAAGTCGATCTCGTCGACGCGGTCACCCAGACGATCAAAATAGTCGTCGTCCTTGGTCGCCATCGAGCGCAGGCCTTCCAGCTCCAGCAGCTTTTTGGACACCAAGTTCAGCTCACCTTTGGCCTTTTCCAGCTGCCTCTCTGTGCTCTGCTCCTGCTCTCGCAGAAGCCCAAGCTGCGCGCGGCGCCCACCGATAAACTGGGCGACTTGCTCGCGCACAATCTCCTCTTGGCCGGCGATCTGACCGTCCAGTTCCGACATGACCGGCATACCCGGCTTGTACCGAACCTCGGCCGCCTTGCGCTCCTCGCGCAGGCGCTGGAGACGGCTGATGCTTTCTTGAAGCACCGCGTCTTCTCGGGCCAAGTGAGCGGCCAGTCCCAACCAGTCCTTGGACTTGAGCTTGGTCGTCAAGGTGGCCACGTCGGTATCCACAGCCTTGCGCTCCTGACGCACCATCGCAAAGTCCCGGGTCAGGTTCTTCACGCTCTCCTGGACCACCGACTGCTGCTGCTCGGCTCCTTCCAAACCATTTTCGTAGATGAAGAGCAGAACCTCTTCGTCGGACTTTCGCTTGCGGTCCTGGTACTCCTCCCGCTGTTCGCGCAGACGCTCCTTGGCGGAATCCGAGTCCAGGCGCGCGCGCTCCAGGTTCGACGTCATGTACACCTCGGCCAAGGTGTTTGCGAACAGAGCGGCGTTGGTAAAGTCAGCGGACTCCACAGTGATGTGCACCAGCTCCGTGTCGCCGTCTGGGCGAATATCCAAGACCTCCCGGAATCTCTTCACCGCCTTGATGTCGGAGGGATCTTCCTGGTCGTCAAAGTCGGTGATGCCGTGCTCCGTACGCAGGCGATCCAAGACCCCAAGAATCACGGTGCGCGACCGCAACACCTTGTACTGGGTTGCGTAAAAGGCCCTGCGTTCCTCTTGGGTACGAACACTCATCAGGTCTGTGGAGACCTCCTGAACGTTCAGCACCATGGGGGCTTTTTGGTTGATCTCAATGGTCGTCGTTGCGCTGTAGATGGGCGTGCGGAGCAAAGTTCCCACGACCACCGTTGCGACAAGAACAACTGCAAACAGACCAATGGCCCACGCGCGCTTCCGGAGCACCATCCAGTATTGGACCAGGTTGAGTTCACGGTAGCTTTGGGCGTTGTTGTCCGACATGAGCTAAAAAGGCCCCGGGCTGGTAAAGTGTCATTTGTCAGTTGACAGGGCAAGGTAGCACGACAATGGAAGGGTCTCCACTAGGACCGTTAGACAGGCTCCTTGGGGCCAGGGACCGCGATCTGCGCTGGGCCGAGCTTGTCTTGGCGTCAGTCTTTCCACTCTCCCTGCTTCCATTTGCGACCGTGCACCCAGCTTGGCGCTTCACGATCGCGCTGATCGCCGGCATCTTGGGCACCTTCGTGGTGATGCGCGGTGTTGCCACCCGGCGCTTAGGACGCCCCGCTCTCTTGGTCTTTGGGCCCGGTCTGGCAGCCATCGCGATCTCGACCCTGGCGGCCCTGCCCGCAGGGCCAGGACTACGTGGGTTTCTCATGCCAGGCTTGGCCGATGCCCTGGCCAGCATCACTCCCTTCTCCGCAGCCGAGATCACGCCACTGGCGCTCGACCCCCGCAGTGGGCTGCTGGAGTGGGGCATCACCGTGCAATGGATGCTCTTGGCCGCGGGCCTGGGCTTTCTGGTGCGGGACTCTCGGAAGGCGGCCCGGGTTGCTCGCTTGGCCATCGGAACCGGTCTGGCTGTGGTGGTCATCGCCCTGGCCCACCGCCTCACGGGAGCCGAACACATCTGGTGGGTGAGCGAGACACCGGGCTATGCCCGAGATCCTTTCTTTGCCCCCTTCGTGAACCCCAACCACGGCGGGATCTGCTGCGCCGCGCTCGTCCCCTTGGCACTGGCCACTGCAGGACGGGACCGTGGTCCGAACCAGGTCTTTGGCGCGACCGCAGCCATCCTACTCATCGGTGGAGTGCTGCTCAGCGCTAGCCGAGGAGCACTTCTCGCCATGGCCGCCGGCGCCATTCCCATGGTGCTGCTGCTCTTGGGCCGCAAAGCACGAATCGTGGTGGCGATCTTGGGTGGCATGACCCTTCTGATGGTTCTGGGCTACGGCGTGGAGCCGAGCCTACGGGTCCTCTCCGAGTTTTTAGTGCCCGATGCCTTGAGCAGCGAGCAAAACGTGTACACCGGACGGGGAGACATCTACGGGGATGCCCTGTCGGTGGTGCGCTCCGCTCCAATGCTGGGGGTGGGCCACGGCGGCTTTGACGACGCCTTCAGGGCCTTGAAGACCTCGACGGCGTTCACCGACCCCGTGCACGCACATCAGGAGCTCATCCAGATTGCCGGAGAGCACGGCGTGATCGTCGCGATGCTCTGGACCTTCTCCTTCGTCACGCTGATGGTGGTGGGCTTTCAGGCGGCCTTCAGCCTGGAGAGTGTCAGAAGGCGCCTGATGTTGGCTGGCTGGCTCGGCACAATATCCGCCTTAGCCGCCGCCGCACAGTTTACCTTTCCCCTGCGTATTGGCGCACTCGAAGTTCTGTCGGCGCTAGCCTGTGGCTGCGTGCTGGGCCTGGGTCAAGTCAGCCGACGAGAGAAGCCTGACACTCCGTTTAAATGGGTGGGGTTGGTGGGCGCCGTGTCTGCACTGGGCATGCTCGCTCTGGGCGGCTGGCTGGCAACCGGGAGCTCTCAGACCAGCTTGCTGGGCAGCGCCGAGAAGGCCGAAATCCAGGGGGACGAAGCACTCAAGACAGGCGATATTCTTGTCGCCCAAGCCGCATACGCCTTGGCTTTGCGGCGTGAGCCGGTCAATCGGGCCGTTCTCCAAAAGATGGCCCGCAGCTACGACAAGCAAGGGGACTTGGCACTGGCCACCCAGGCCGTAGAGGCGGCAACGCTGATTCAGCCGGGCAGCCCCTGGCCCTGGCGGGACAAGGCGCGCATTGAGCGCAGCCTGGGACTCTATGACGCGAGCCACGAGAGTTACCGTCGCTTTTTGGCCTTGGACCTTCCAGAAGCGTCCAGACAATCGGCAGTCCAAGAGGCCATGCGTGGGCCTGGAGACTCCGACAAAATCGCGTACAAGGTGCTGCCTCCAGACAACGCCGATCTCCTGGTCCAGTCAGCGCGCGTGCTCGAGGACGGTGGGGACACACAGGCCGCTGAGGTCCGTTTCAAGCGCGCTTTCGATCTGGACCCTCGCTACGGCGCAGCCTACGGGGCGGCCCTTCTGCGGTGGAAGCAGTCCCCCGCTCGGGTCCTGGAAATCCTCGCTCAGACGCCCGAGAGCTGTCACGCACTGGAGGTTCGCGCCCAAGCTTTGTTCAAGCAGGACGACTTCGCCGGCGCCACACAGGTCTGGACCCAGACCCTGGAGAGCTGCGCAATGGACAACCCCAGTCTGCGCGCGCGGGTGCGCATTGGGTTGGCCCGCTGCAAAATGGGCCAGCGTGACCCCGAAGGACTTCAGACCTTGGAGCGGATGGCCAAAGAGGACCCTTTGAACACCATGACTTGGCGGGTGCTTGCCAGAGACGCCCGTTCAGATCGGGATCCCGTTCGCCTACAGCGCTACTTGGAGAGCTTGGAAAGCGCCACGGATCTCACCAAGCTCGAGGCTGAGCAGCTGACCCTTCTGCGCTTGAACCAGCCCATGTTCGTGGTCCTAAACGAAGATGTGCCGGGCCGTGAGTCGGACCCGCCAGACAAGAAGATGAACAACAAGAAAAAAGGTGGCGGCAAGGGCAAGAAGCCCTGAAGGATCGCGACGCGTCTCCTCTCAGGTTACAACCCGGCTATGGCTTTCTCCGGACCGCTCTTCGTTGTAGGCGCCCCCCGTTCGGGGACCAAGTTGCTGCGCACGCTGCTCAACGAACACAGCCAAATAGGCATCCCCGACTACGAGACCGAGTTCCTGCCCCGCTGGCTGTCGATCCATGAGCGCTTTGACACCCAGAACACCGAGGGATTCGCGGCGTTTTACCAGTGGGTGACGCGCTTCATGTACTTCAAGTATATGGCCGAAGAGGGACGCCAGATCACTCCAGACCAGTGGCTATCGGCCAGTCCAAACGCTCGTATCTCCGGCCTTTTCGAGGGGCTCTGCCGCCAAGACGGTGGCATCCCACTGGGACAACCCGGCGTGTGGGGGGACAAGAGCCCCAACTACCGCAACGATCTGCCCGCCTTGCGTGCCCTGTATCCAGGAGCCCGCTTCGTACACATCATCCGCGATGTGCGCGACGTAAGCCTGTCCTCGCAAGTGGCATGGGGCAAAGACCCGGTGAGAAACGCCCAGCGATGGATGGACGAGGTCAGCGCATGCAGGTCATGGGGCGCCTCCTTCGGCCCCCAGAGCTACTTGGAGCTACGCTACGAGGACCTGACCCAAAATCCCAAGCTCTGGCTGGGCGCGATCTGCCGATTCATCGGGCTCCCCTTTCAAGAAACGATGCTCACGCCCAGCCGCTCAGCCGAGAACCTGGGCGATACCAAAGGCGTGGTGGGCATCGTCTCCACCAACACGGAGAAGTGGCGCCAGCGCATGTCCCCCAAGCTGCTCCTGCGAACAGAAGCCATCTGCGGTCCCCTCCTGGCCGACCTTGGCTACCCTTTGGCCGGCTTGCCCCAGGCCGTGCAGCGCGTTTCTCCGGCAGAGATGCAGCTTCGAAAGCTGGCCGACGGCGCCAGCCTGATGCGCTTTCGCGTACGGGACTGGGGACTGAAGGACGCGATTCGCTACAGCGCAAGCGCCCTGGAGTCGACCTTAAAGCAGGGGTGACGACCTACACCTCTTCGCGATACCCTGGCAGAGCTTCCTGCCTGAGCCCCCTCCCGAGCGCCCATGACCCCAGAGACCACCGACGAGCACTTTCGACTCCAGCTGGAGAAGGAGCACGCCGAGGCCAAAGAGCGCTTTGAAGAACGCAAGGCCCGGTCCAAGGACAAGGCACAGGCGCGCCGCTCCGAGAAGGAAGAGCTGGGCGAGGCCAAGCGCCAGCAAGAGCTGCGCGAACGCTTCTACAAAGAGAACGGCTACAAGCGCTACACCAACTCACGCGGAAAAGTGATCTGGCTGCTTCCCGAGGAATATGAGTGGCGCATGCGGGCCAAGAAAGATCGGGCCCACCGCCACGCAAAATACACCAGCCTGGCCAACGCCAGCGAGAGCCGACAACGAATGGTCTGGATCGGCTTGGTGCTCATCGCGGTCGTGGTGGGGCTGGCCCTGCTCCGCTGACGGTGTCTCCGACAGCCCTTTGGGAACGACGCTCCAGTTTGCCTTCGAACCGACCGGGCTCCGCTCAGCCCTGGTCCAAGAACGGCTCGCCTATTCCTGGATCGTAACCGTCAAGTATCCCCGCTGCTGACCTGACTGCGCCATGATCTCCACCTCGCCAGGCTTGGACCAAGTCAGCTCGTTGTTGTCCTGAAAAGCCATATCCGTAGGGTCTACTCGAATGACGGCTGCCCCCAAAAGGGCGGAGCCATCGCATGTGGCCCAGACGGTCCACGTATCGCCCACGCTGGGGGGATCCGCTCCGTCGAAACCCACGCCATGCTCGTCACAATCGGGAGGGATGTACTCGTACCTCTCCCCGGTGTCCTGGACCTCGGTCCCGGTGTCCTCGGTGGGGGCACACGCCAACAGTAGCCAGAACATGAGCATCTCCTGCTGCGCCTGACTATCCCAGTGGGCGATGCTCCGCTTCAACGACACAGAACGCCGCCTGACACTCTCGGTACACGACGTGGTCGATGCCGGGCCCAGCCGAGGCTCGCTGCTCTCTGGGGTGGTCCAGACCAGCGTGTCCCGCATGCAAGCCGGACAGCGCGCGCACACGCAGTATCAAGCCGAGCGGGCCGCTCAAGACAGCGACTTCCAAGCCGAGGTCAGCGTGGCTGTGTCCCTGATGGTGCGGGGCTGGGAGGTGCGCATTCGCGGGCGCATGGATGGCCTGAGCAAAAGCCCAGACGGACGTTTGGTCGTTGAAGAGCTCAAGTCCACGAGCTTGGACGCCGCATCGCTGGCCAACCGAGAAGCCCAAGACTGGCCCGCCTACGAAGCCCAGGTCGCCGTCTATCGCTGGCTCCTTCACGCCATGGGCCATGAGCGCCCGATCGGCCGGCTGGTGTTGGTCTCGCTCATCGATGGCAGCCAGCGCAGCTTTGAGATCGATGAGCCACTGGAGCACACCCGGGTTTGGATCCACGACCGCATGAACTGGGTGCTGCGGCAGCGAGAGCGCCGTCTGGCCTGGCAACAGAAGCGGCGGGAGAGCACCGTTCCCTTTGCTCATGAACAGCTGCGCACGGGTCAACAACAGGTCGTGGACTCGGTGCTCTTGGCATTGGAGTCCAAACAGAAGCTGCTCCTCTCCGCCCCAACCGGCTTGGGCAAGACCGCAGCGGCCCTTCACGGGGTGCTGCAGCACGCCTACCAAAACAACATGCGGGTCTTTGTGGCCACCGCCAAAGGTACCCAGCAAGCCATCGTCGAGCAGACCCTACGCCAGCTCCACAAGCAGGGCCTGCCCCTTCGCAGCGTGAGCATCCACGCCAAAGAGAAGGCCTGTCTGATGGACGTGGTGGACTGCCGTCCAGACTCCTGCCCCTACGCAGCCCAGTATTTCGACAAGCTGGAGCCCGTGTTGGAGGGCCTGCTGGAGAAGGGGGTGAGTGAACCCCTGGCACTCAAGTCCCAGGCCAAGGACGGCCAGGTCTGCCCCTTCGAGCTTTCCCTAGACTTCTCGGACCACGCCGATGTGGTGGTAGGCGACTACAACTACGCCTTCCACCCACAAGTCCAGCTCAAACGACACTTCTCCGACTCGGCAAAGGAGTGGATTCTGCTGGTGGACGAGGCACACAACCTGCCCGAGCGGGCCCGAGGCTACTGGTCCCCCGAGCTCAAGCTAAAGCTCGCCCTGGGAGCGGCCGCGGCCCTGTCGGCCGAGGGCTTGCCCGATCTGGGCGCCTTCATCACCCTGGCCGGTGACATCGCAGCGGCCATCGACGAGGTGCGCTGGCAGATCGACAGCAGCGCCTGGACCCAGCGCGGCGAGGCGGTCTGCGAGCTTTCTCCCCGGGTCTGGCGGGACCTGCGCAGCCGGGTGGACGAGCTGGCCCTGGACTACGCCATGCTTCGGCGCAGCAACCCGGCCCCGGGGGATGGAGATCCCTACATCGACCTGGCGCGCGCCCTGATCCACTTCTGTCAGGTGCTCGATGAGTGGGTGAGCATGGGCGAGGGTCCCGAGATCCAAGCCCTCTTCCAAGACCGCCCCTGCAGCGTGCGCCTGGTCTGCTTGGACCCGGCCCCATGGATGCGCAAGCGCTTTGAGGCGCTGGGGGGCGCCGTGCTGATGAGCGCCACCCTGACCCCGCCCCAGTTTTACCGGGATCTGCTGGGCTTGGACGAGAAAGGCACCCAACTGGCTGCCCATCCCTCCCCTTTCCCGCCCGAGAACCGCCGTGTCATCGTCGCACCCAACATCCGCACCACCTACAAAGACCGGGCGAACTACGCCGAGAAGAGTGCGCAGATGATCTCGCAGATCTGCGAGGCGACCCCGGGCAATGTGGCCGTGTACTACTCCAGCTTTGCCCTGATGAAAGGCATCGCCGACCGGGTCGATATACCCGGACGAGACACGTTGATGCAGGTGCCGCGTATGCCCGAAAAGGAGCGCCGGGACCTAGTGGACCGCCTCCGTCAGTTTGGGGCTCCGCGGGTGCTTCACGCGGTGCTGGGCGGCATCTTCGCCGAGGGCATCGATCTGCCCGGCGGGATCCTAAAGACCATCGTTCTGGTCGGTCCAGCCTTGCCCATGGTGGGTCTGGAGCGGGACCTGATGCGGGCTTGGTACGAAGAGCGCTACGGCGATGGCTTTGGCTACGCATTCCTGGTGCCCGGCATGTCCAAGGTGGTGCAAGCGGCCGGGCGTGTCGTTCGCGGCCCCACCGAGCGCGGCTGCGTGGTCTTGATGGGCAAGCGCTTTGCATCGAGAGACTATTCCAGATTCTTCCCAGACTACTGGTCGGCCACTCAGAGCCAGGATCCCGCGGCCCAGGTCAGAGAGTTCTGGGAGCAGGAGTGACCCCGTCCCCAGTCAGGTTACGCCTAATCCATGCGCACACCTGATTTCTTCCTGGTTGGTCACCCACGCTCCGGCAGCGGACAGCTCAACGGCTACCTGAGCAAGCACCCCGGCGTCTGGATGGCCAAGAAAGAGCTGCACTACTTTGGCAGCGATCTGGGCTACCACGAGCCCCCGCGCACCCTGGAGAACTTCCACTCCTTCTTTGAAAAGGCCCCCGCAGACGCACTCCGCGTGGGCGAGGCCAGCACTTGGTACCTCTTCTCCCAGAAAGCGGCCCAGGAGATCTACGACTACAAGCCCGACGCGGGCATTGTGATGCTGCTCCGCAACCCAGTGACCTTGCTGCACAGCCTGCACAGCCACTTCGTCTTTCGCGGCGACGAGAACGTACCGGAACTTGGGGAAGCCCTGGCGATAGAGGGGGCACGCCAAGCAGGCAACGCCCCGATGCCCGAGCACCACATCCCCGAACGGGGTCTGTTCTACAGCGAGATGCTGGACTACTCTGGACAGGTGCAGCGCTACTTTGATGTCTTTGGCCGCGACAAGGTCCACGTCGTCATCAATGACGACTTTCGAGAAGACAAGCAGCAGGTCTTCCGGGGCGTGTGCGAGTACCTGGACATCCCAGCGGATTTCCCCAGCTTCAGCAAGATTTTTGAAGAGGACAAGCGGGCCAGAAACGCCAACCGGAATGTGCGATTCCGGCCCATGCAGGATTTCTTGGTTCGCAGGGACCAGCAGGCGGTTCTGGAGGGCGTTCGCGCAGGTGTACCCGGCCACCAGTTTGCTCTGCGGGCCATGAGACGGATGAACATTCGATACGAAGAGCGCCAGCCCATGGATCCTCAGGTCAAGGCCCAGGTCAAGGAGATGGCAAGGCCCCACGTGGACGCCCTAAGCCAGCTTTTGGAGCGGGACTTGACCCACTGGGTCAGCTAAACGACAGCCTTGCCTTCCGTGTCAAAACCCACCCCAGCAACCCCGCCCGAAAGGGGCCACACCGACCCAGCCGCCCAGGTAGCGGCAGGCTCCTCCGTGGTCCTGGCCGGCAATCTCATCAACCGGGCGCTGCGCTTCGCGACATCTTGGACCCTGGCCAATGTGCTGGGGCAGCACGCCTTTGGGGTCTATGAGCTGGCGCGCACCTGGGTGACGGTGCTGGCCAGCTTTGCGCCCTTGGGAACCGACAAGGGGGTGGTGTTCTTTGGCGCCAAGCAACGCCAGCAGGACAAACCCGAGCAGGTTCTCGGTACGGTCCTCTCCACCTTCGGGGTCTCGGTCTTCGGCGGCTTGGGGCTGACCGCGGCCTGCGCCAGTTGGCTGCTAATGGGTCCTCAGACCGAGGAGCGGCAAGCGCTGCTCTGGATGCTGCCAGCGGTGTTCATCTGGTCGATTCTGCTGGCCGCCATCGGGACTCTGCGCGCATTCAAGGACATGAAAGGCCAGTCCCTGGCCTATCTGGTGGTGCTGCCCATGGGCATGTTCGCCGCGGCCTTGGTGCCCGCCCTGAGTCCATGGGGACTCAAAGGGGCGCTCATTGGCTTTAGTGTGGCCAACTTGGCCTCCTTGGGGGTGGCGGTTCCACTGGTTTGGCGTCGCTTAGGAAAGGTTCGGGCGGCGGCTGGAAAACCTAAGTTCGACCTGATCTCACTCTTGAAGTACTCCCTGCCTGAGTCCTTCTCCTCCGTGCTCTTTCGCATCAACCAGTGGGCCGACACCCTGATGGTGGGCGCCCTGGCCGGCACTGCGGACGTGGGCTTGTACCGAACCGCGGTGACCCTGGCGATGATCGGGGAGGTGCCGGCCGTGGCCGTGAACACGATGTTCCAGCCGGTCATCGCAGAGCTGGCCGATCCAGACCGCCCCGGCACGGAGCAGCCTCCCCAGCTGCAGGCGGTGGTGCGCATCGTGACGCGCTGGATGGTGATCCTGGCCGCGCCGGTCTACCTGGGCATCTACGTGGGTATGGAGGCCGTGCTCTCGCTGTGGAAACCCGAGTATGCAAGCTCCGCGGACGCACTCTCCATCCTGCTCTGGGGCCAGGCGATCTATGTTCTGGCGGTGCCCGCGACCGCGCTTATCCCCATGACCGGAAGAGCCAACTTGAACCTGGCCAACGCCGGTGCTGCAGCACTGCTGAACATCGGCCTGAACGCTTGGCTTATTCCAGAGTACGGCATCGCGGGGGCGGCTTCGGCAACGGGCATTTCCCTTGCAGCCTGGAGCCTCTGGCGCTTGGTACAGATCTGGTTCATCTTCAAGATCCAGGCCTTTACCGGCCGCTCACTGGGGTTGATCGCGGTCTTTGTGATCCTCACCTTGGTGGGCCGCTTGGGAACCCAGGACCTGAGTCTGTCCTGGCAGATCCTGGCCACTGCATGCGCCATCGGGCTCTTCTTGGCTTGTGCCCTAGCCTTTGGACGCACCCCAGATGATGCTGTGGTCTTAGACAAGGTCACTGCCAAGATTAAGGCCAAGCTCGGCCGCTGAACCCGTCTACTGGAGCTCTCATGATCAAGGTCCTGTCCGTCTTTGGAACCCGCCCCGAGGCCATCAAGATGTGCACCCTGGTGCGCGCCCTGGACGCCCACCCCGAGATCGACAGCAGGGTCTGCGTGACCGCGCAGCACCGCGAGATGTTGGACCAGGTCTTGGAGCTCTTTGAGCTGACCCCGCACCATGATCTGGACTTAATGAAGCCCGGGCAGAACTTGGCCGAGCTCACCGCCCGCATCCTGATGCACATGCGCCCAGTGCTCTTGGCTGAGAAGCCCGATGTGGTCTTGGTGCATGGAGACACGACGACCACGCTCGCGACCACTCTGAGCGCCTTTTACGAGCAGATCCCTGTTGGCCATGTCGAGGCCGGACTGCGCACAGGCGACCTGACCGCCCCCTTCCCAGAAGAAGCCAATCGGGTGCTGGCCGACCAGATCTGCCGCTTCTACTTTGCGCCCACGCAGCGCTCCATGGACAACCTAGTCGCCGAGAACCTTCCCCAAGCCGACATGCACGTGACCGGCAACACCGTGATCGACGCCCTGCTCTGGGTGAGGGACCGCGTGGTCGCAGCGCCCCTGGAGAGCTGGCGCGCGGTCTACGGCGACGCCTTCGACGCCATCGCAGGGGATCAGAAGCTGGTGCTCATGACCGGCCACCGCCGGGAAAACCACGGCCAGGGTTTTGAGGACATCTGCCGCGCTGTGCGCATCCTGGCCGAGCGCCACCCGGACACCGCATTTGTGTACCCCGTGCACCTGAACCCCAAGGTACTGGGCCCCGTGCACAAGCACCTGGGGGCGCTGGACAACGTTTACCTCATCAAGCCGCTGGACTACGCCCCCTTCGTGCGCCTGATGGACCGCTGCACCTTGATTCTCACCGACTCCGGCGGCATCCAGGAAGAAGCGCCGTCTCTGGGCAAGCCTGTGTTGGTCATGCGGGAGACCACCGAACGACCTGAGGCTGTGAGCGCCGGCACCGTCAAGCTGGTGGGCACCGATGTAGAGCGCATCACCCGCCAAGTCACAACTCTGCTGACCGACCCCAAAGCCTACGCGCTCATGTCCAAAGCCCACAACCCCTATGGGGACGGCAAGAGCAGCGCGCGGATCGCGCAGATTCTGGTCGACGCACTGGGCTAAACACCCAGGGCTGCCAGGCTGACTACTCGTCCAAGCCAAGCAGCAAGTACGCCGCGCCACTGGCGCTGCCCCCGTCATCGGCGTTGGTCGCACCAATCAGGATCTCGTCGGCGGAATCCCCATCGGTGTCTCCGGCAAAGATCACGGAGCTCCCTGCATTGTCGTCGGATCCGGCGCCTTCGAGTCGTCCTCCCACAGTGGCCAGCGATACCGTCCCCGAGATGCTGGAGTCGCCGTATACGACGTAGACCGCGCCGTTGTCCGCGCCACCGTAGTTCGAGGCACCGACCAAGAAGTCCTGGGTGCCGTCCCCATCAAAGTCCCCACCAGCGGCCAACTCAGCACCCGTGCGGTCCGAGACGGACTCACCAACAAAGAGTGCATCCGCGCTACTCGCGCTTCCGGAGCTGACGGGACCAAAGAACAGGTAGGTCGCACCGGCAGCATTGGCGCCGCTGTCCTGGCCGGGGGCACCGACCAACAGCTCAGCGTAGCCATCACCGTCCAGGTCTGGAAGCACGGCTACAGCTGAGCCGAACTCATCACTTCCAGTTCCCCCCGTGATGCTGGTGTCGGCGTCGGTGTAGTTCAGAGAGCCGACAAAGCCCGAGTCGAAGACGCCGACGGAGCCAGTCGAGCCACTGTCCTGAGAGAACCCCACTGCCAGGTCATCGTCGCCATCGCCATCTAAGTCGCCAGATGCCAGAGCACCCCCTAAGATTCCACCGGCCTGGGTGCCCGAGATCTTGGCGTCGTAGAGGTCCTCAAAGCTACCCGAGCTCCCCACGCCGTCCACCATGTAGATGGCGCCAGCATCGCCGCCACCATCGTCGTCGTAGCGGGATGCCGCGATGAGTTCGCTCTGTCCGTCGCCGTTGCTGTCCCCCCCATTGATGACCAGGGAGCCCACGCGGTCAAAGTTGTCTTCACCCCTCAGCGTGTAGCTGGCGGCAGTGTCCAGATCATAAGAGCCAGACCAGCTCGCGCTCCCGTCCATCACGTAGACCTCACCGCGTGCGGTGCCTGAGCCATCCGCCCGCAGAGCCGCCACCACAAAATCTGCAGCGCCGTCCCCGTCAGCGTCCAGGTCTCCGATCAGACCGGAGCCCGCGCGGAACTTCTCCCCCGTGCCCAGAAAAATTACATCCGCCGTAGAAGCGTCCACGGCGCCAGAGCTCACCGCCCCCAGGAAGAGGTAGGCCGCGCCTGACTGGAAGGCATTGGTGCTCTCGTGGTGAGCGGCAATGAACAGCTCGTCGTTTCCGTCTCCGTCCGTATCCGGGACGGCGACCATTCGATTGCCGAGCTGATCGTCAGCCGCGCTACCGCCGAAGGTAGTGTCCGCGTCCGCCAGGGAGAGCTCGCAGAAGTCGATGCCCACGCTGCAGTCGTTGTCGATGCCGTCGTTGCAGACCTCTTCCGCGTCGGGATTCACGTCCCCTGTGGCGTCGTCACAGTCCGAATCGTCGGCCACGTAGCCCACCGGCTGTGTGCAGCTGTCGGTGGTGTCCGAGGCGTCGCCGAAGGTGTCCCCATCATCGTCGGCGTACCAGCTTTCCGCGTCCGTGGCGTAGTCATCGTCCACCACCCCGTTGCAGTCGTTGTCGACCAGGTCACAGGACTCTGTGCCGCCTGGATTGGCACTTGCGTCCGTGTCATCACAATCTGTGGAGGTGCCGGCATAGCCGCTGGGCTGCTCGCAGGACGTGGCGATGTTGGTGGTCG
>CAJQPC010000089.1 GCA_905480105.1 uncultured bacterium
GATTCAGGACAACCCACCCGACGCCGTGATCCTCGTGTACAACGACCACGGAAACGCGTTCGGACTCGACATGGTCCCCACCTTCGCGCTTGGCATGTCCCCCAGTTATGAACCCGCCGACGAGGGTTGGGGTCCTCGGCCTGTGCCATCGGTGCAAGGTCATCCGGCGCTGTCAGCCCACATCGCCCACTCAGTCATCCAGCAGGATTTCGACCTGACGCTGGTCAACGAGATGCCGGTCGATCACGGTCTCACCGTCCCACTATCGATCATGTTCGGCCAACCCGAGGCATGGCCCTGCCCGGTTGTTCCGCTCGGCGTGAACGTGGTGCAGTATCCCGCTCCTTCTGGCCGGCGCTGCTTGGAGCTCGGTAAGGCACTTCGCCGCGCCGTCGAGAGCTTCGACGACGACCTGAACGTGCAGATCTGGGGCACCGGCGGCATGAGCCACCAGCTACAAGGCCCGCGTGCCGGACTCATCAACGCAGCGTTCGATACTGCGTTCCTGGATCGCATCGTGACCGACCCCGAGGGCCAGGCTGGCATCGACCATGTCGAGTACGTCCGCGAAGCCGGTAGCGAGGGCATCGAGCTCGTCATGTGGCTGGTGGCCCGGGGCGCTATGGCTGACCTAGCTGGCGGACCTGCTCCACAGGAAGTGCACCGGCTCTATCACGTGCCGGCCAGTAACACTGCCGTTGGCCAGCTCATCCTGCAAGACGTCGCGACCTAACACGCCCCCGGGCCCCTGCTTCTTAACCCTGCCAACGGTTGTGGATGATGAGGTCGTCGAGAGCGACGCGTGTGCGCTTGAGCGGGCTGTCGGGATGGTCCTCGACGGGGTAACCGAGTGTGATGACCATGCCCATGTCCCAGTCATCGGGCAGGCCGATCGCAGCCCGGGTCTTGTCAGCGTGTTGGAGCGTGACTGGGCACGAGCCAACGCCTTCGGCATGGGCAGCGATCATCATGTTCTGGGCTTGGCGGCCAACGTCGAAGGCGCGAAGCTCAGTGGTTGGCGAAGCGAAACCAATAATGGCCGCCGATGAACCGATCCATGACGAGAAGTCGCCGGCTTCGACCAGCGCATCTTGCACTGCCTGATCGGTAACCACGACCAGCCGGTTCACTTCGAGGTTCTTGGCGCTTCCGGCCATCCTGCCCGCCTGCAAGATGCGATGCATCACATCGTCTGGGATCGGCTGGTCGGTGTAGACCCGGAGGTCGCGCTTGGAGATGATGGATTCGTAGGGTGTCACCCACGCAGTCTGGCACTATCAGCGCCGCTGGAAAGACCACTCGTTAGCGGCGTTCGGCACAACGAGCAACCGAGCTGCAACACGCGGATGCGCGTACACCAGCCATGTTCACCGAAGTTTGTAATGATCACAGGTGTGAACCGTCCTGGCTCCGTGAGAAAGTGGTAACGATGAATGAACGCGCACGAGAGCTGATTCAAGAGGCGCTGCCCGCCTACGAGGTTGCAGGTGAGCTCGGGCGAGGTGCGTTCGGCGTCGTCTACGAAGCGCGCCACACCCAACTCGGCCGTTCCGTCGCTATCAAACAGCTGCCGCAATCGTTCGCCGAGAACGACGATGTACGGGAACGTTTTGTTGCCGAGGCCCAGATGGTGGCCTCACTCGAGCACCCCCACGTCGTGCCGGTCTACGACTTCGTTGAATCGGCAGGTTCACGATTCCTCATCATGGAGAGGTGTGCTGGCTCGGTCGGTGACCGGTTCAAAAACGAAGGGCTCGTGACCGACGAGGCCTGCGCCGCAGTCCTGGCCTGTCTGGCTGCTCTCGACTTTGCCCACGAAAAAGGTCTGCTGCACCGAGACGTCAAGCCCGAAAACCTGATGTACGACATGAAGGGGGTCATCAAACTGGGCGACTTCGGCATCGCCCGCGACCTTGGTGTCGAAACCCGGCGCACCGCGACCGGCATGATCGTCGGAACACCGGCCTATATGAGTCCCGAACAGTGCCGGGGCGACGATCTGACGCCGGCGTCAGACGTGTACAGCGTGGCCATGATGGGCTACGAGCTACTCACCGGCGCTCTGCCGTTCCCAAGCACCACTTCGGTCAACGGACTCCTCGCCCACCACCTGGTCACCGTGCCCACGCCACTGCTTCAGACCCGACCTGAGCTTCCAGGAGCGGTCGGCGAGGTCATCGACAAGGCGTTGGCCAAGGATCTCAACGTCCGTTACAGCACGGCCGTTGAGTTTGCGACCGCCCTGGCCCGGGCCTGTGTCACCGCCTTTGGCTCGGGATGGCTTCGGCGTCGCCGCTTCATCCTTCACTGGCCTGAGATCATCGCCGAAACCGAACGACCAGACTCGAACTCACCCCGCACCGGAACAATCATGGTGCGGGCCGGCGACCTTCCGCACGCAGTGGTAGTGCCCAAAGACCAGGTCGAACCGCTACCAGTCGCGGTGATCGGTAATGCCGACGCTCCAACATTGCCTCCCGAAGACGCACAGGTCTCCGCGCCAACGGCCGATGCTGCTGCCGCCTACCCACCGGCGCTCCCGACGCCAGCCCCCCAGCATGGAACCCCCATCTCGTCACCCCCGCCTGACCCAACGGTCGAGGAGATATCCGGCCCCAACTGGGCACTGTTCAGCAGCATCGCTGCGGTACTTGCCGCCATCATTATCGGCATCGTCGTATTTGCCGGCGGAGGCTCAAACGAGACCGGCCTGACAGTGACCCAAAACCCGGTAGCAACCGTTCCCCCGGTCGCCGACGTTCCCAACGATGCACCAACGGCCAAGCCGGTTACCAACGAGCCAACCGCAGAACCGCAGCAGGACGAAGCCACCGCAGTGCCGGCCGCCACCACTGCGCCTGTAGCCCAGCCCACGTCAATCGGAGAACCCACCGTTGGTCCAGACGCTGAGCAACCCTTCGTAATGGGTTCGAACGGCAACCCAATCATGAACAGGCTGCCGCTTGACTTCGATGATTCGCTGGTCGATAGCCCGTGGGCACCAAACCCGTGCCCTATCGAGCAGGAACTGGTGGCCTGCATCTTCGCGGTTGTCGATGCCACCGCCCCTGAGGACGACAATCTGTCCGTGCCATGGTTCACGTTGGGGTACACACCCCAGATCGAACCCATCGACTACCACTTGCACTTCTATATTCCGGAACTCGTTGGTGGCGACGAAACCAAGGCCGGCACTGCCACCCCTGGCGGGGCATGGCGCATATGGGATGGCCCATGGCCAGCAACATCGTTTGGCGGCGATGGCGGTCGCACGTTGTACACCATGGCTGACTTCCGAGCCGCAGGTTCCACCACGTTATGTGTAATCGTGGCGAACCCGGAACACGAAGCCATTCCCGGCTCCGGCAACTGCGCACCGGTCGTGTCAGATGCCGACAGTGACAACGACGAGTACTTCGTGATGCTTGATCGGATCGAGGGCCAATGGGTCGGCAGTTGTCGTACTCGAGCGATGGCAATCGCACCACCGGAGTGGCGCTGGTACGACCTCAATGACATGTCTCCTGGCGAACTCGCGGCCGAGATCCGCCCAACCGCTATCGCACAAACCGCGGCGTTGCTCGAAGAGTTCGAAACCCAAGGCGGAGTTATCTGGGCCGAGGGCCCGGTCGAGGGCGACTTCATCGTCAACTTCTCGATGACACTCATTCCTGGCAACTTCACACTTAACGACGACCCTCAACGGGTCGCCGAAGTACTCGGCCAGCTCGGCATTCCGACCGGCA
>CAJQPC010000090.1 GCA_905480105.1 uncultured bacterium
AAGCTGACCGGTGCGAAGCTGGTGGGTCTGTCGGGCGCGGTCCAGAATCCAGGCGTGCAGCCCGTGGTACCGGCCGCCACCGCACAGAGCGCCTTGGGTGCTGTGCAGCTCGAAGGTCAGACCATCGTAGTAGCCGATGCCTCTGCTGGCAGCGGGGGTCAGGGCCAGCTTGGGACCGCGGCGCTCTTGTATTCGCTGCACCAAGAGCTGGAGTGTGCTGCTGGCTTGGCTGGACGTCTGGCAGGTCAGAAAGGGCGCGAGCTCATCGAAGAACTTCTCGGGGTCCGGGTCCAGAGCCGCCAGGCCCAAGATGGTGTCCATGGCTGCGTGGTCCAGACCGCGCTCCTGCACCCATACCTGCCGGAGCCAGGCTTCGAAGAGCACCGGCAGTCGGGATCGCCACGTGCTCAGGGTTAGGGTTTCCGGTGCCAGCAGCTCTGGGGCGCTCTGCATGCCCGACGCCACCACGCGGCGGTGCATGGCAGGCAGGCGGTGGTCCAGGAGTCGGCCAAAAGTGGCATCGGAGTCCATCCGGCTGCTCAGGCGCAGGCGTGCCGCGATGACCATGTTGTTGAGCAGGGCTTGCTCGGGGCCGGGGGGCAGCTTTAGGGATGCCACACAGGCTTTGAAGAGACCTGCGTGGCCCAGGTGCATACGCCATTCGGGCAAGCCCAGGGCCTCTGCGCCGTCGCAGGCCAGGGTGAGGATCTCCAGATCGCCGAGTAGCCGCTGCTCACCGACCAGCTCTACGCCGGTCTGGGTGAACTCCTTCTGGCGCTCAGAGTCGGCGCTCACATCCCGGAAGACGCTTCCTGAGTAGGCGCGGCGCACGCTCCCTTTGGGCACTCCCTCCGTGAGCAGGCGCTCGATCAGCCGCCTGGCCAAGGGGGTGGTGAAGTCCGGACGCAGGGCCGCGTCATGGGTGGATTCGGGCTCACCGGCCGGTTCGCCGGCTGAGGTTTCTGCTCCAGGAAACTCCTCGGACTCACTCAGGCGTGCGAGCAGGAGATCGTGAAAGAGATGGGCGCCCATTCGGGTGGGCTCGTACAGGTCTCGATACTCCAAACTTGGAGCGCCGGCTTGGGCGTAGCCGTATCGATCGAAGACTTGGAGCAGACGCTCCTGGACCCAGGCGTGGGCCTGGAAAGTCTCCGGATCAAGATCGAGCAAACCGGGGGGACGGGTGTAGCGCAAAGAAGTCTCCTGCTGTCCGTGCCCTGTTGGTTATCCCGGGCTCTGGAGCACCGCGGCAAAGAAGCCGTCTGTGCCGTGAAGGTGGGGCTGGGGCTTGTAGAAATCACCTTGGCAGAGTGCCGCGGCGCTGGGGGGCAGCAAGGGGGCAGCTGGCAGGACCCGCCAGCCTTTGTGGCGCTGTAAAAAGGCCTGGACTTGGCCCTGGTTTTCTTCGGGCAGCACCGAGCATGTGGCGTAAACAAGGCGGCCCCCGGGCTTGGTGCAGTCGGCGGCGTTGTCTAAGATTTGCGTTTGGGCATGCACCACCCCATCCAGGGACTGGGGGCTCAGGCGCCAGCGCAGGCAGGGGTCTCGACGCAGGGTACCCAGTCCTGTGCAGGGCGCGTCGACCAGGATTCGCTCGGCGGGGTGAGGCGGCTGCCCGTGCTTTCGAATGGCCAAGGTAAAGCCCGCTCGCTTGGCCCGTTTTTGGGCTTGATGAAGGGCGCCAATTCGGGTGTCCATGGCCAGCAGGGTGCCCCCTTCGGGCAGCTCCGGGAGCAGGGCCAGGGTCTTGCCGCCGGCGCCCGCACACCAGTCAATGCTGCGTCCGATGGGGTGTACCAGGGCGGCCAAGAGCTGGCTGCCCTCGTCTTGAAGCTCGAAGTGGCCTTGGTTGTAGAGACGACTTCCGAGCAGGTTGGCCCGGCCTTCTAGCACCAGGGCCAGGGGAGACCACTGCCCGATGTGGGTCTGGATCCCTTCCTCCTCCAAGCCCTGTTTCAGCTTCTCTCGCGTGGTCTTTGCGGTGTTCACCCGCAGGCAGGTTGGCGCCCGAGAGGCCACGCCATCCACCATCGCTTGGGGGTTCTCAGAGCGCTTGAGCAGCCACCTGGGCAAGGAAGACGCCATTGCGAGCTGGTCCAAAGGATCGACCAGCAGCGGCGCTGGACCGGGTAGCGGGACCCCAGCGCGGGCACTTCCCTGTTCCGGGGGGAGTCCCAGGTACACCAAAGCAGCTTGCCAGAGCCCTGGAACTGGATCGTCGATTGGCCCGTTCTTGCCCAGGGCAAACAGGAAGCGCTCTTGGTGGCGGGCCACTGTATAGATGGCATCCTGGGCGATCTTCCGGTCTTTGCTCCCCAGCCCGCGCTCCTCTCTAAAGGCACGCGGAAGGTCCACCGAGGCGGTGGGGGAGTTCAGGTGGGCGCGCAGTAGGCGCTCGCCGGTCTGGCAGCGGGAGCCTTGGGATGCGGCCAGGAGTCGGTCCGGCCGATGGGTGGGCAAGGCTTTCACTTCGTTGATTCCGTCATGTAATGACCCTTCGCAGCGTCAATGTGTTCATCAAGTCCGTGATGGGAGCCTGAGTTGTAGGCGTGCGAGCCTGTGCCGTAGCACCGATTGGGGCTGTCGGGGCCCTGCCCTTGGAGCCTGCTGGAGCTAAGCGCTCTCTACTTGGGCCCAAAAGGTCTCTAATCGGGCCAGGAGTGGTCCGGGCTGGGTGGCATAGGGTCGGTGTCCGCCAGGGATGTGGGCGACCTGTGCGTCGGAATGGTGGGCCTGAATGTCCTGGGTAGACCAGGGTGCCTGGGGGTCGTCCTGGCCGAGGAGCCAGAGGGTAGGGCGCTCCTCTGGTCGCTCAGGAAACTCGTCGTCGAGCAGGCACTGGAGTCTGCCGATGAGCTCGTCTTTGTTTCTCTCCCGGCCAAGCAAACGCTCGATGAGTCCGGTTTCCAGTCCCTCTTTGTTCAGGCTGTCTCGGAGATGGCGGGCATAGAGGGGCTCGACCAAGGCGGCAGGAAGCTTGCGCAGCACTTTGGCTTTGAGCAGCTGCTGGGAGTCTCGGTGCTCCAAGCTGGGCAGGGTGGCGACATGAGCTCCGCTCAGGACCAAGTGCGCCGGCAACTTGTGGCAAACCAAGCCACCAAAAGACCCGGTCACGACATGGAAGGGACCGGTCGCTTCGAGGCGCCGGGCAATGATCGCCGCGGCTCGCCAAGGATCTCCGGGTGGCAGGTCGGCCAGGTACACCTTGCGTCGTGAGCTGAGAAGCTCCGCCAAAGGCTCGAAGACCAGCGCATCTCCAAGGATGCCGGGCAGGCAAAGCACTGGGGGAAGGTCTACTGGGCCACCGCTGCGTTGTACGCCAACGGCGTGGGTCTCTAAATTCAGCATGGCGCATACCTATCTCCCCAGCGGGCGGCGGGGGCGTCCGACGTATACACTATTGCCCTGGAGGTCGTCCCATGAAGCGCTACTGGGTTGTGTTGTTGGTCCCTGTGATGGGCTGCGGCAACTGCAGCGAAGACGATGGCTCGGCCCAAGCCACCCAGCTCATTGAGCCTGGAAGTCCTGTGGCTGTGGTGATCGACTCCGCGCTCGGGGTGGGTCAGGTGGAGATTGGCGTGCGCCTGATCAATGGATACGGCATCGCGGTTCCAGCGGATCGCGGTCAAGTACAGCTGTCCGTATCGGGGATTGAGGTCGACGCAGGCGATGGAATCGTACAGGTCGACGCCCTTGGCTACGGCAGCCTGCTCGCGAGCAGTGATGTCCCCCAGGCTCTGTTAGCCACCGTCCTCAGCGCACCAGAGGGGGCCCAGGCGGGTGGGACGGGGACTTCTTGGATCGTCTCTTCAGCGGTCCCCGAGTCCGGGTTTTACCCCGCATGGGCGGCGGAGACGGAGCCCAACTTCCTCCATGCCTTGGATCAAGGCCTGATCCTCAGTCAGGGAAGCCAAGTCTACTGGCAGGACGGCCAGCCCACTTCGCCACCGGTGCTGGTGGCGCAGATGCCCACCGCTGTGCAGGGCTTGATCGCGGCTGATTTCGACCGGGATGGGGTCGAGGATGCTGTGCTCTGGACCTACGACGAGGTCGTTCTCCTGCGTGGCCGCTTTGAGGGCGGCTTCTCCTGGGGCACCGGCTACGCCGTGCCAGGCGAGTCCGTTCGCGGGGTAGGGGTAGGCGACGCCAACCTGGACGGCATCCAGGACATGGTGGTGGCCTATGGCGTCGAGTCCTCCGGCGGCTTTGAGGTCTTGCTCGGCAGCGGCGCATGGACCTTCCAAGCCGAGCCAGCCTTGGCCGTTTCCGAGGACATCTGGTCTGTAGCGCTCTGTCAGCTCAATGACGACGGGCGCCCCGATGTGGCCCTGTTGGTGGCGGACGAGAACGGTGTAGGTACCGTGTTGCGCTATGGCCCGGGCAGCACGGGCAGCTGGGCGAACAACGGCAATGACCTGGCAGGAGGTGCCTTGGCGAATCCCCTGGGCCGTGGCAGTCGCTTGCTGGGCTGCAGCGATCTGAAGGGTTCGCCGGAAACACAGGAATTGGTGGCCACTGGGCCCTTAGACGATCCCCAGCGGCCCTTGGTTTGGTACAGCTTTGAGGGAGGGAACACCACGGAATTCAAGCTCCAATATGCTGGCTATCAAGTCGCATTGGGCGATGCGACCGGAGACGGCTTGGACGATGTTGTGCTCACCGAGCGCGACTCCAATCAGCTTCGTGTGCTGAGCTGGCAGGAGGACCAGGGGAACTTCCTAAACGATGCGGTGATGGCTGTGCCGATGGGCGGAGTCATTGGGGTGAACGACGTGAACGGCGACGGTGCCGCGGACATCTTGGTCACCAGCGGTGTGTTGGCTCTGTACCCCGGCCGAGTGGAGGAAGCGGGGCAATGGAACTTGGTTCAGGACGACTTTACGGTCTATGGAGTTTCGGACTTTGGGCTCCAGACCAGTGCCGACTTGGATGGGGATGGCCTGCCCGAGCACGTTGCCGTTCGGTCCTTCGACGGGAGCACTGTGCTCCAGGTTTTCACCTGGGAGCTTGAGGACGGGATCCCCAAGTTGATCACGCCAGCTCTGAGCCGCGCCAGTATCGATGGGGGCAGCAGCAGCAGTGACGCAGAGCCCCTGGATATGGCTATCTGCGAGAACACGATCTACACCCTCGTTCAAGACAGCGGGCAGTACCTGTTCCGCATGGAGATCAGCGCGAACGGAGAGATTACCGAGGTGTCTTCGGCTGCGGTGAGCGGCACTGTCGTGGCCTGTGGCGAGATCGGCGAGATCTCGGCGGTCGTGTCCAACGAACTAGGTCTTTGGGTCGGCTATGACTCGGAACTTAGTGAGGTTGACAGCGGCGATTTTGGAAGTTCAATCGTAGACATCGCCATGGCAGACACAAGCGGAAATGGGGATGTTCTGGAGTTCTGCGAGGCCTTGGACTGCAACCTGCATGTGGCCGATCTGGACGGTGACGGCGTGGAAGAACTCTTGCGCGGAGGCAGCGCTCCGTCGGCCTTTGGCTGGGAGGTAGAGCTGGAGTTTGACCAGCCCGGCGTGGTCAGCACCTTGGACTGGGATGGGGACGGTCGTTTAGATGTGGCCCTCACGGACACAGATCTGGAGCGCGTGGCCATCTATCTGAGTCTGGAGCGCTCCTACGCACCCCCGATAATTCTGCATGGCGTGCGGGACTTGGATGGTCCGGCCCAAGCTGCAGACCTAAACGGAGATGGCGTCTCGGAGCTGCTTTTGCGGGTCTTGGACGGCAACTTGATGCGCGCTCCGGGTACTCTTCCTTGACCTTGTTGCTGCTGATGGGAGCCCTTTGGGAGAGCCCTAGGGTCCCCGCTGGCGCCTCCGCACCGACGGGTCTGGCCGGCATGCAGGCTTCGGATTGTGGATCGTGTCACCAGGAGATCTACAAGGAGTGGCAGGTCTCTATTCACGCCCATGCCTGGACGGACATGCAGTTCCAGAAGGAGCTGAACAAGGACCCGGATGTGGCCTGGCTGTGCATGAACTGCCATACGCCAGCGGCCGACCAGCAGCCTGAGAGGACCGTTGCGACTGGAGACGTTCGCAATCCAGAGCGTAGCGTGAACCCAAGCTACTCTCAGTCTTGGCAGCAGGAGGGCGTCACCTGCATGAGCTGCCACTGGGGCCAGGGCGGGGCGATTCGCGGGCCATACGGAGACACGAGTGCACCGCACCCCGTGCAGCACGATCCCGGTCTCCGGGACAGTCAGGTCTGCATGGGCTGCCACCAGGCGGTTGCCCAAGTCGAGGACACCCTGGTGTGTGCGTTCAACACCGGCGTGGAATGGCAGGAGTCCGGCTCAGATCAAAGCTGCCAGTCCTGTCATATGCCCAAAGTGGAGCGCCCCTTGGTTCCTGGTGGCCCCGTTCGTGAGGTGCGGCAGCACCTTTTTTTAGGCTCGGGTATTCCCAAGAACAGCATTGAGCCCGGCGAGGAGGACTACTACGCTCAGCTCAAGCCTGCGATCGACGTAGACTTGCAGCTCCCGGAGCGCGCAGCATCGGGCACCTTAGTGCGGGGCACCCTGAGCCTGCACAACGCCCGCGCGGACCACTACGTGCCCAGCGGTGACCCGGAGCGCTACTTGCTTGCAAGGGTCCAGGTGCGGGACGCCCAGGGCGCCCTGTTGACGCAGAGCACTGCGCGCATGGGCCAGCGGTGGGTCTGGTGGCCCAAGGCCGAGCGGCTGGCCGACAACCGCATTGCGCCCGATGAGCGCCGGGAGCTTCCGCTGAGCTTCGCGATGCCCTTGGGAGCAGCCACGGTATCGGTATTGGTGGAACATTACCGGATGAGTCCGGAGAACGCCGAGTATCACGCCCTGGAAGGCTACCCGATCAAGACGGAGATCGCAGCCTTTTCCCAATCGATAGGGCCGACGAGATAGCAGCAGCCCCAGCAGGAGGATTCGTGTCGGAGATCATCTTTGTAAGCGGTGCGAGTGGGCGCGTGGGCCAACCCTTGGTGAAAGCCCTCATCAAAGAGGGGGCCACGGTGCGGGTCCACGCCCGACGGGCAGAGGCCGCGGTGAGCCTAAAGAGCCTGGGGGCACATGTTTTTGACGGAGACTTGGCGCAGCTGCCGTCGCGTGCTTTTGATGGGGTCTCGACCCTGTACCACCTGGCCGGCGGTGTTCGTGGAAAGGGGCAGGAAACACCTGATCGCATCAACCGAGCATTGACGGAAGCCTTGTTGGAGCGCGTCCCTGACTCGGTACAGGTGGTCCTGGCGAGCTCAGGTGCCGTTTACGGCGATCGTTCGAACCTCTGGATAGAAGAGGACTTTGAGCCCAGTCCCAACACCCGCTACGGGGCATCCAAGGTTGCCTGCGAGGCTCTGGTGTTGGCCCGAGGCGGAAAGATTGTTCGTCTGGCGGCTGTGTACGGTCCAGGCTTTCCCTTCCTGATGGTAGAACGGATCCGCCAGGGCAATGCCTGGCTCCCGGGAGAGGGGAGAAACCATATTCCTACCGTGCATATAGATGACGCGGTGCGCGGTTTTGTGGCGGTCGGCCAGCGTGGGGCGGAGCAAGGGATCTACCATGTCGCTGATCGCTCCCAACCGACGACAGGGGCGTTTTTTGAGGCTGTCCACCGCCAAACTGGAGGCACCCCTGTTCGCTTCTGGAGCACCTACATCCCCAGCTATGTCCAGGTCTACCTGGCCCAGCAGGTGGAGCGTGTGGGATCCAGGACGGGGCAACGTCCTCGCCTTACGCCCGACGCCCTGAAACTCTGGACTGCCTCCGTCCGCCTGCGCACGGAACGTTTGAAAGAGGAGTTGGGTTTCTCGTGGCGATACGCGGATCATGAGCGTGGAATCACTGCATCAACATCGGGAGAGGCTTGACCCTGCCCCCCGGCGTACTTTATATGGCTATATCCGCCCACCTGAAGTGGGCTCCGAGGATCTGCATGCGTACGTCTACTCGCCTGGCCCCAGGGCTCCTGCTTCTGGCTGTTGCCGCGACCGCTTGTACCCCCAACGATGTTGAGGTCGAGGGCACCTACCATGTGTGGCTGGCCGCAAACTCTTCGGCGAGCATCGCCGAAGGGGCCGTTGGGGTTGCCCAGGCACCGATTATCGATTGCTACAACGTGGGCGAAGACGTCCTCGAGGGCAGCACCTGCGATGTGCCGCTTGTCGACGGATTGATGCCCGCCTACGAGAGCGAGCTCTATGGCTACATTCAGCCAACGGCCTACCAAGGGCCCTTCGGCTGGCTGATGAATGACGCTTTCTACCTGAAGGAGGCCAAGTTCGAGCCGTGGCGCAGTGAAGCGGTCATGACCTCGGAGGGAGACTTTCAAATCACCCTGCATCAGCGCTTGGGTAGCGGCGAAGACTTCCGCATTGCGTTCGTCATCGATCCAAACTACCAGCCCGTGGAGTGCATCCAGAGCGGTGAGACTTGCTACACCCTGAGCGGTGAGCCCAAGGACGAGGACGGCGACGGTTGGTTCGACGAAAACGATCCCGACTGCGTCTTTGGCGGCTACGAAGCTGGCTACTCCTCTCTCGCGCCCTTGGAGTTGTTGGACTGCGACGGTGTGTGCGACTGCAACGACAGTGTAGACAATGACGCAGACGGCGATGTGGACGCGGACGATTTGGACTGCACCAGCGGTTTCGATGACAACGAGAGCAGCGACGTCTCCTGCGAGGACAATGAGGACAACGACGGCGACACCTGGACGGATGCCGCTGACCCCGACTGCAGCTTCGAAGGCAGCGAGAACGGCAACTACACCGCGACCGAGTGCAACGACGGCATCGACAACGATGGCAACGGTGACATAGACAACGACGATGTCAGCTGCGGAGACGCACTGGACACCACCGAAGGCCCCACCGGTCCCCGCTCGTCCAACACCTGTTCGGACAAGGTGGACAACGACAGCGACGGTTGGGTGGACAGCGCCGACCCGGATTGTGGTGCCTTTAGCGACGAGGGTGGTTGGACCCTGAGCGAGTGCAACGACGGCTTTGACAACGATGCTGACGGTGACGTTGACGTGGACGATAGCGGCTGCACCGAAGCGACCGCGACCGAGGCCGAGCTCGACGCGAGCTGCTCGGATGGCGACGACAACGACGGCGACGGCTACGTCGATGACGAAGACCCAGACTGCGTTCTGGGCTTGGTTGAGGACGACTCCTTCTTCGGAATCTACGGCTGCAACGACGGCTTGGACAACGACTTGGCGCTCGACAACCCCGACAGTGATCCCGAGATCGAGGTCACCATCGACGCGGACGACTCCGACTGCCGCAATGCATTCCAAGGCGTGGAAGGTCCACTGGTCTCCGGAAGCTGCAAAGAGGACGACGGCGGCCTGGACGACGACGGCGACGGATGGGTCAATGCGGACGACCCGGACTGTCAGGACGGCGGCGCACGCGAGACCGGCTACGAGGGCACACCTTGCAACGATGGTGTAGACAACGACCTGGACACCTTGGTCGACTCAGAGGACCCCGGCTGCCTCGACGCCGCCCGCCTCATCGAAGACGACCTGCCCCTCGACAGCGACTGTGATGACGCCATTGACAACGACGGCGACTCTTGGATCGACCTGGATGACGATGGGTGCCAGTTCTCTGGTTACGAGGCCACCCTTGAGATCACCGACTGCGCAGACGGTTTGGACAACGACGGTGACGGCGACATCGACTCCGCAGATGTCGACTGTGTCAGCAGCCTGGACGTTGACGAGCTGACCAACGACAGCTGCTTGGACGGTCTGGACAACGATGGGGACGGCTGGATTGACGCGGAAGACCTGGACTGTAGCTCCTTGGGCTACGAGCGCGGCTTTGTGGCCAGCGACTGCAACGATGGCCTGGACAATGATGGGGACACTGATGTGGACTCCGACGACGCGGAGTGCCTGAACGCGGGTACGCGCTTGGAGCGCCCAGACCAGTGCACGGACTCCGAGGACAACGATGCCGACGGCTACGTGGACATCGAGGACCCGGACTGCTTCCTGACCGCCAATGGTTTGGAGGACGGCGCTGTGGCCAGCGCACAGTGCAACAATGGCGTTGACGATGACGGCGACGGCGATGTCGACGGTCTGGACCGGGAGTGCACCAGCGCGCTGGACAACCTGGAGCAGCTGGACGACTCGGGTGACCCCACGCTGATTTCCTATGGCCAAGCCGACTGGACCGCTGAGATGTCCGAGGATGAAGATGGAAGCATCTACTACCTGAACGCTGGCGCATACCAGGTGAACCCCAACGACAACGACATTGTGTGGACTTTGCCCCAGGAGTGGCTGAGCGGCTTTGCTGCAGCGCGATTCGCCTCGGACAACTTCTCCTCTGTTGGTACCGGCGACTACGACTACGTTTACCAGCTGGACATCCCAGACAACGTCGGTTCGGTCACGGTCTTTACGGCGACCGATGAGTTCTACCAGGACTTCGCAGAGGAGGCCCGGGCTCAGGCCGATTGGTGGTCCAGCAACGCGAACGCGTGGACTGGTATGGACGCTGATCTCTACGACGGATTTAACTTCCGCGTCGAGGACAACGCTTGGCGCACCCGCGACAGCCTGACCACCGGTTTGGACAGCTGGACCTACCGTAGCCCCAACTACGTGATTATCTCCGACGGCTCAAATCTCGAGGAGGGAGGCTCCGCCAAGGGAGAGTTCCAGATTCACTTGGTCTCCTTCGACTCTGCCAGCGCGATGGTTGTTCAGGGAAGCTTCGATGTTGCTGAGATCCGCGGTGACAAGTGGACCTATGGCAGCCTGGAAGAGGAGCTGATCGAGCGTAACGAGACGGAGATCTGCGGACAGAACGAGCCCATCTAAGCGCTGCAGTTAGGTCCTCCAGGCTGCTTGGTTAGTTTTGCGTTGACGCGAATAGAGCGTCATTGTATAGAAATCTTGTAAACGCAGGGTTCGCCTTGCGAGGTTCTGGCCGGGACCTCCTCCACGTTGTGCCGAGTGCGTCCCCCCCCCCCACACTCGGCATTGAGGAGGCCCGGCCTTTATCTCTTTCCCTGATCGGGAAAAGCAGGTCTTGAGAGGCTCGCCATTCGGCGGGCCTTTCTTGTCTCTGGCCCTTCTCCGTTGGGGGAGCGGTGGCTGCAGCTACTTGCGCAGAACCAGGATCAGCTTGTGTGCGTCGGCGGCCAAGGGCGTGCCCGAAAAGTCGGAGTCGCAGCGCAGCATCTTCCATCCGGCCTGCTGCACCAAGTCCAAGAACTCGGCTGGGTAGAACATGCGCATGGGGACTTGGACCAGCTGTCGTGCGCCGTTGGCCCGCAAGTAGTGATAGCGCACGTGATTGATCTGGGTGATCGGATCGTACCAGCCGTTTTCCCAGGTCTTTAGGGTACCGCCATCGGGGTCGGGAAAGTGACGCAGCTCATGCACTCCGTCGGGGTCCCGCTCAAAGAAAGCGGGGTCTGGGATCAGCATGTCCATGGCAAAACAGCCTTCTGGCGCCAGCCGAGCCTGCACCTGCTCAAAGACGCGCAGCACATCTCTGCCGCTATAGACGTGGTGGATGGTGTTGAAGGGCAGCACCACCAGTGGCATCTCCGGGCCTTGTGGAAGCTCGATGAAGCTGCCAAGGCGAGCGGTGACCCTGTGTGCCTGGCCTTGGCTGGCAAAGCGCTCCGAGAGGCGGTCCAGCATGGGCTGGCTCAGGTCAATGGCCTCGACGGTGGCCCCTGCATTGACCATGGTCTGGGTCACCCGGCCGGTGCCCGCGCCTAACTCCAGCACTCGGCCTGCCTTTTGGGCCAGCTCCCCGTAAAAAGCCAGGTCCTCTGTGTGCTGCGCGTACTCCAAGTCGTAGAGCGCGGGGAGTCGGTAGAAATCGTCACGGTAGGTGGCCATGCCTCAGCGTATCGCAGCGAACTGGCACGGTGCTTGCTTCTGGCCGGGCATCAGCCCGCGTTTGATTCGCAGAGCACGCTAAACTCGTCTTCTGCGAGTCCTGCTCGTCTCCTGCAGTGCGTAATTCTGTGCGCACTGCCACCTCCTCTGCCTAGGTGCCCATGTCCTCCCAGACCCCCAATCTCCTGGTCCTGCTTCCTCCTCGTGCCGCTGGTCTGTCCGCTCGCGTGCTCGCAGCAGGTGCAACACCGGTGATCGATCTGAGCGAAGGAGGCCAGTCTCCTAATCCTTGGCCTGTGGGTGCTTGGGTTCGCGTTCGGCCTGATCAGGAGCCTGCGGGCCAAGAGGGAATTCTGTACACGGGCAGTGCCGATCCGGTTCCTGGACGTGCCACCTGGCTGGAGTCTAAGGAACCCGTGACCGCGCCCCAGGGCATCGCGGGTGTGTTGTTGCGTGGTCGCGAGGCTGGCGGATTCAGCGGAGAGCGCGACGGCTTGGAGATGTTGGCTCAGCAACAGGGCACCCAGCCGGATGGGTCCTGCGTGTTGGAGGCGGGCCTGGGCCCGGATACCGCTGCTTCGGCAGTGGCTTTGGGGGCAGTAGGTGTGTTGATCCGGGAGCAGCTCTACGGACTTCCGGAGCTCTTGGGGCCACATCTACGGGCCAAGGCGCTGCGAAGCGGTGACCTGTCCTCACGCGTGGTGGCGGGCGTCAGGGTGACCGCGTCCAGCCTGTCTCCGGTCGTGCGCCGTCTGGCGGACGGGGAGGATCCCCACACTCTCTGGGCCAACTGGGACAGCGCAGACGATGACGTGGCCAAGGCATTCCCCGCTGGACAGGGCTTGGCCCTCGCGGCCGGACTTGTTCAGCGTCACGAGAGCTTGGAGGGCATTCTGAGTGCCTACAAGACGGCCATGACCCATGCCCGAGCCCGCGCCGGGGGCGCGAGCGCATGGACCCACGGCGGCGCAGCTGGTCGCAGTCTAAGCGCGCTGCGGGCCAGCAATGGCAAGGCGGTCATCGCGACCACCGGCGGCAATGTCGGCTCTGGAGTGCTCTGGCAGCTCGCCGCCTGGGAAGGATTGGCTGTTGCAGGCGCTCCGCTGGTTGGCGCGCTGGCCACAGGTCAGCCCGTCGCCGCCCCCATCTCTGAGGTGGAGTCTGGGCGGGCTGCGTTTGAGCAATACGTGGCCAAGGCTCCGCCGCAAGCGGCCGGCTCGGTGTTGAGCGGCTCGGCCCTGTCCGATGTTCCAATGCCCAGCTCCGACGAGGTCGGCCCCAGCAACCACAGCGGCGAGGCCATCGCCATTGTGGGTTTGGGCTGCGTGCTGCCAGACTCACCGGACATCGATACCTTCTGGAACAACCTGCGCACCGGCCAGGACAGCATCATCGAGGTGCCATCGGACCGCTGGGACGCGGCGCTCTACTGGGTGAAGGAGCGCGGCGTTCCCGATCGGACCTACTCGAAGATCGGCGGCTTTGTTCGTGACTTTAAGTTCAAGGCCCGGGAGTTCCGCATTCCGCCCAAGATGGCCAGCTTCATCGACAAAGTGCAGCAGATGACCCTGGTCGCTGTGAAGGAGGCGCTGGAGGACGCGGGGCTGGGCAAGGACTCCAAGGTGGACCGTTCTCGCATCGCGGTCATTCTGGGCAACGCCATGGGGGGCAACGACTCCCGGGACATGAGCGCCCTGCGCGTCTACGCCCTGGCTATGCGTCAGGTGCTCTCGCGAACGACCGAGGTTCAGGCGCTGCCCAAAGCCCAGCAGACTGCGCTCCTGGATGCCTTTGAAGCGGATTTTCGGGCGACGCTGCCACCCATCACCGAAGACTCCATGCCGGGAGAGCTCTCCAACGTTGTGGCCGGTCGGGTGACCAACGCCTTTGACTTGGGTGGGCCCAACTTCACTGTGGATGCTGCCTGCGCAAGCTCCATGGCAGCCATCCAGACGGCCATGAAGGGTCTGCAAGACGGCGACTACGATGTGGCCGTGACGGGTGGCGCTGACCGCTCCATGGACGCGCCCACCTACGCCAAGTTCTCGGCCATCGGGGCCCTATCTCACGACCGCAGTTCTCCCTTCGACGCCGGAGCCAACGGCTTTGTCATGGGCGAGGGTGCGGGGATCTTAATTCTCAAGCGCCTCAGCGATGCGGAGCGTGACGGGGACAGGGTCTACGCCGTGCTGCGCGGCATGGGTGCAAGCTCGGATGGGAAGGGAAAGGGGATCACAGCGCCCAACATCGAAGGCCAGCGCCGGGCCCTGCGCCGCGCATACGCCGAAGCCAACCTGGACCCGGTCGAGGTCGACTTGATGGAGTGCCACGGCACCTCCACTGTCGTGGGCGACAAGATCGAAGCCACGGCGCTCTGCGATGTCATCGGAACGGGCCGTCGGGGTGCCCGTGGCCCCATTCGTATTGGCTCAGTCAAGAGCCAGATTGGTCACCTCAAGTCGGCCGCCGGCGCTGCCAGTGTGATCAAGGTTGCCTTGGCGCTGCACCACAAAGTGCTGCCGCCCAGCATCAACTTCCGCACCCCGCGGCAGGACGTCCCCATGGACTCGGTGCCGCTCATGGTGCAGTCTCAGGCCGAGCCCTGGGAGACCCAAGGGTGGACCCGCTACGCCGGTGTCTCCGCTTTTGGCTTTGGCGGCACCAACTTTCACGCCGTGCTCCAAGAGCACCAGCCTCGTGTGCAGGCGCCCAAGCCTGTGACCCGTCCTGCGGTCGCTCTCGCCCAGGCTGCGGCGCTGCCCGACGGCATCTGGGCCACCTCCGGTCGAGACGTGCTGGAACTCCTGGCCAACCTGGAGAAGATCGAGCGCGGCGAGCTGGCCCCCTGGAATCCCAGCCTGCCGCTGCGCGTCTCCGCTGCATACAACGACCACGCAGAGCAGCTCAGCCAGATCGAGAAGATCCGCAAGGCCGCAGCCAAGGGCAAGGGCTGGGAGTTGCTGCGCATGCGCAACATCCACCTCGAAGACACACCCGCCGACGGAAAGCTGGCCTTCTGCTTTACCGGACAGGGCAGCCAGTACTTGGGCATGGGCTTGGACCTCTTCGACAAGTACCCATTGGTCGCCGGCGCCTTTGCCGAGGCCGATGAGATCGCTGTGCCCGAGCTGGGCCGCTCGCTCATCGACTACATCCAGGGCGTCTCCCCTGACCCCAAGGAGAGCTTCATCGCTCTGCGGGCCACCGAGATTGCTCAGCCCGTCACCATGGCCATGGACATCGGTCTGCTGCGCGTGCTCTCCGGCTTTGGGCTCTTTCCGGACATGGTCGCAGGACATAGCCTGGGGGAGTACCCAGCCCTGGTTGCGGCCGGAGTCACCGACTACCACGGCGCCATGCAGGCCGTGACTGCCCGCGGAAAGGAGATGGCGGGCATCAAGATCGAGGACCCAGGCGCCATGGCCGGCGTCGCCGCCAGCGCCGAGGTGGTCTCCGAGGTCTTGGCGGAGGTCGAAGGCTACGTCATCGCGGCCAACAAGAATTCCCCCCAACAGACGGTCATCGCCGGAGCGACCCTGGCAGTGGAAGCCGCCAGCGAGGTCTTCCGCTCCAGGGACATCACCGTGGTGCCGCTGCCGGTCTCCCACGCCTTCCACTCCGCGATTGTTGCCCCTGCCAGCGCGCCTCTCAAGAAGGTGCTCCAGCGGGTCAAGATCGACTCGCCTGTGCGTCCGATCACCTCCAACGTGACCTCGCGTTGGTACCCGACCGACCCCACTGAAATCATCGACCTGTTGTCTAGGCAGGTGGCCGCACCTGTGGAGTGGGTGAATCAGGTCGAGCGCATGTACGCCGAGGGCGCGCGCATCTTTATCGAGATCGGACCCAAGCGTGCCCTGGCCGGCATGATCAGCACCATCCTGAAAGGACGCCCCCACCGCTCCCTGAACACCAACCACCCCAAGGTTGGCGGCGAGCGCTCCCTGCGTGATGCACTGGCGGCTCTGATCGTCCTGGGTTTCCCCCTGAAGCAGAGCGCCGGTACCGAGATCGTCGATTACCTGCAGGATCCCCAGCCCCGTCTGGCCACCAGCGAAGCGCTCGCCCAGGCGTCTAAGAGCTCTGGCGGGGAACTCCAGGCCACGCCCTTTGTCATCGATACGGTCAAGGCGGCCATCGCCCGTCGTGCAGGCCTGGACGCCGACTCTCTGGAGAACGATCTGGAGATGGAGGCAGACCTGGGCATCGATACGGTGCGCCAAGCCGAGCTTGTCGCCGAGCTTCGGACCACCTTTAAGCTGGAGCGCGAGTCGGGCTTTCTGCTCTCCGACCACAATTCCATCCGCGATCTGGTGGACTACTTCGCAAGCCGCTTGGGTCAGTTCGAGCCCAGATGGGATCGCTCCGCTCCGGTCGTGGCGACCCAGCCCCGAGGAGGCGCTCCAGCAGCGGTTTCTCAGTTGGCTGCTCCCTCGGCCCAGGCCATTGTCTCCGACGACGCCGTAGCCCGATTCCTGACCCAGGCCGCCAAGATGGGCTTGAAGGGTGCCGACGCCGAGCTCTTCGCCCAGGCCATGTTGCCGATGGTTCAGAACCTACTGGAGGCGTCCTTTACGCAGGCCCAGCGCCTCATGCCCCCAAGCCCGGTGGTCCAGGCCATCCAGGCCATCCAGCCCACGCCCCAGCAAGTGCGCGTGGTCTGCACTGGCGCGTCTGTGGGCCTGCCTGGAGGGACCCAGGTCTTTGACGACGACAACATCGCAAGCATCCTACGCGGTGACAATCGCATCACCCCTGTGGCCCCCGAGTACCGCAAGCGCTTCTTGGACAAGAACATCGTACGCGTGGTCAAGGACGCCGCTGGCCAGGGCAGCTTCCTGCCGGTCGAGCGAGACGACCAGGTCATCCGATTGGCAGGACAAGCGCAGCACTTCGATGTCAGCGAGTACGGCATCCCCGAGCGCCTGAGCGTGGCCTTTGACCGCGCCACCCAGCTCGCCATCGTCGCGGGCCTGGAGGCCCTGCGCGACGCGCAGATCCCCCTGGTTCGCACCTACCACGAGACCTCCACAGGAAAGAAGGTGGCCACTGGTTGGGCGCTGCCCGAGCCACTGCGGGACGAGACCGGCGTGATCTTCGCGTCGGCATTCCCGGGGTACAACCTGATGGCCCAGAAGCTCGCAGGCGAGGGGCTGGACGCCAATGGTCACTTTGACCGACGCTTTCTCTTCCAGGTCCTGGCAATGGGCCACAGCCAGTTTGCCCAGTTCGTGGGTGCCCGCGGCCCCAATACCCAGGTCAACTCCGCCTGCGCGAGCACCACCCAAGCCGTGGGCTTGGCCCAAGACTGGATTCGCCTGGGACGCTGCAAGCGCGTGATTGTGGTCGGAGCCGACGACGTGACCAGTCCCGAGCTCCTGGAGTGGATGGGAAGCGGTTTCTTGGCAGCCGGCGCAGCCACGACCGAGGACAAGGTCGAGAACGCTGCCTTGCCCTTTGATGCCCGCCGCCACGGCATGATCCTGGGTATGGGCGCAGTCGGGCTGGTCGTTGAGACCCAGGACGCTGCCAGCGGTCGTGGCATTGTGCCGATCGCGGAGCTGGTCAACTCCAGCACGGCGAACTCGGCTTTCCACGGGACCCGCCTGAACCTGGACCACATTGCGCAGCAGGTGGCCACCCTGGTGGCTCAAGGTGCGCAGTTCGAGGGCATCACACCAGAGGAGATGGGCCGACAGGCGCTGTTCATGTCTCACGAGACATATACCCCGGCCCGTGGTGGCTCCTCCGCTGCCGAGATTGCGGCCTTGCGCTCGGCCTTTGGGGCCAGCGCCAATCAAGTGATCATCACGAACACCAAGGGCTTTACCGGCCACGCCATGGGCGCGGGCATCGAAGACGCCATTGCCATCAAGGCGCTGCAGTACGGGCGCACCCCGCCTATCCCCAATCTTCTGCAGCCCGATCCTGAGCTGGGCGACCTGAACCTGTCCAAGGGCGGCAGTCACACGGCCAAATACGCGCTGCGGCTGGCGGCCGGCTTTGGCTCTCAGCTCTCCCTGGGGCTGTGGCGCAAAATTGCCGTTGGCGATGCCCGTGTGGCCAACGCCGACGTGCAAGCCGCTTGGCTCTCCAGGGTCACCGGAATCGCCAATCCCGAGCTGGTGCTCGAGGACCGGACTCTCCGGGCCAAGGGCGAGGTGGTTCAAGCGGCAAAGAGCGCACCAAAGGATGCTCCCAAGGCCGCCTTAGCGCCCAAGGGGGTCGCCCCGCGGGCGGCAGCACCCGCAGGCGATGTGCTGGCCCACTTGATGGGCGTGATCGGCGAGAAGACTGGCTACGGACCCGAGGACCTGGACCCAGACTACGAGCTGGAAGCCGACCTGGGCATTGACACGGTCAAGCAGGCGGAGATCTTCTCCGAGGTTCGAGACCACTACGGAATTGGCCGAGACGATAGTTTCTCCCTGGCGGACTACCCGACTGTGCGTAGTTTGGCAGGGTGGCTAAGCGGCCAGATGGGAGGCGACAGCGCGGCGGGCCAGATCTTGGCCGCGGAGCCGGCTGCAGAGCGTGTTCTGGCGCCTGCGCCTGTGGCTGCGGTTCCCGCGTCGGGTGTGGACGAGGCAGCAGTGCTCTCCCACCTGCTCAAGGTGATCGGCGAAAAGACTGGCTACGAAGAAGAAGACCTGGATCCAGACTACGAGCTGGAAGCCGATCTGGGCATTGACACGGTCAAGCAGGCAGAGATCTTCTCGGAGGTCCGGGATCACTATGGCATTGCGCGAGACGATAGGTTCTCCCTGGCGGACTACCCAACTGTTCGTGCCCTAAGCGGCTGGTTGAGCTCTCAAACGGGCGATGGAGCCGAGCCAGTTCCCGCTGCAGCCCCAGTTCCCGCTGCAGCCTCAGTTCCCGCTGCAGCCTCAGTACCCGCGATAAGTGCAGACGATGTGCTCAAGCATCTGTTGGACGTGATCTCGGAGAAGACCGGCTACGAGCACGAAGACTTGGATCCAGACTACGAGCTGGAAGCCGATCTGGGCATCGACACGGTGAAGCAGGCGGAGATCTTCTCCGAGGTTCGCGACCACTACGGTGTGGAGCGGGACGATTCCTTTTCTTTGGCCGACTACTCCACCATCAGCGCCTTGGCGGGGTGGCTCGGAGAGCAGGTGGCAAAGGAAGGTGCTCCTGCAGCAAGCGCTCCTTCAGCGACCAAGGCTCCAAGCCCAGCAGTCACGGCGCCTCCCACTGCGCCATTGGCCCAGGCTCCTGTGACCCGATCCGCTGAAGTTCTGGAGACCCTGCTGCGCGTGGTCGGCGAAAAGACCGGCTATGAGCGGGATGATCTGGACTTGGACTACGAGTTAGAAGCTGACTTGGGCATCGACACGGTCAAGCAGGCGGAGATCTTCTCCGAGGTGCGCGACCACTTCGGCGTTCAGCGCGACGACAGCTTCTCACTGGCCGACTACCCGACCCTAGGAGGCTTGGCTGGCTGGCTGGGAGAGCAGGTCACCTCTGGGAGTGCCCCGGCTCTACCGGAGGGAACGGCCTCTGGCGGCGACGAGAGCAGCAGCGACCCAGTGAGTGAGCTTTCGCCCACCTTCTGGATCCGCCGTCCGGTGCGTCTGCCACGGCCGCTGACCCGAGAGGGCAGCCTCGAGGGACGCGTGGTGAGGGTGCTTGGCGATGGCCCAGTGGCCGACGCCATGGCCGCGGCCCTGACTCAGCTTGGCGCCAGCACCCAGGGCACCCAGGGCTCCGGCCCGGTGGACGCCGTGGTGGACGTTGCGGCGGATGTGTTGAGCGCTTTCCGCGCTGCCAAGGACAACGTGGATGGTGGTGTTCGGGATTGGATCTGCCTGACCATGATGGGCGAGTTGGATGGAATGACTCCTGATCAAGCCTTTTTTGACGGCTCTCGCGCTGGCTTTACCAAGGCACTTGGACGCGAATGGCAGGGTTGCAGCGCCCGCGTGGTCGATGTTTCTCCTCAGCTGGAGCCCCAGGACATCGCCCGGTTGCTCTGCCAAGAACTGGCCGCCCACGACGGCAGCGTGGAGGTCTTCCACGGCCACGATGGGCAACGAACCGTCATCGAGCTTGCCATGGAGGACTATCCCCCTGCGAGGGGTCGCCCCGACGCAAACCAGGTGGTGATTGTGACTGGTGGGGGCCGCGGGGTCACCGCCCGGGTGGCGGCGGAGTTTGCTCTCCGTGCGCCGGTGACCTTGGTCCTGGTCGGTCGCTCGCCTTCGGGTACCGAGCCCTTGGACGAGAAGTTCGAGAAGAACCGAATTCGTGCAGAGCTCAAGGCCGCCGGAGAGCGTGCTACCCCTGCGCAGATCGAGCGTCAGCTCAACCGATTGCGCAAGGCCGAAGAGATCCGCTGCACCGTCGAGGAACTACGCGGGCTGGGGGCTACGGCCGAATACCGTACCTGCGAGATGGCTGACCCCACTGCTGTGCGGGACTTGGTTGCGGAGGTTCAGAATTCCTATGGTCGCATCGACGGCTGCATCCACGGCGCTGGTGTGGAGGAGTCCCGCCTGATTCAGGACAAGGACGAGGCCGCTTTCCACCGAGTCTTTGACGGCAAGGCCTTGGGTGGTCTGACCCTGGTCGAGGGCATAGGGCCGGACGCCTGGTTCCTATCCATGGGCTCCGTCGCTGGACGCTTTGGGAATGCCGGACAGGTGGACTATTCGGCCGCAAACGAGGCCATGGCGCAGATCTGTTTGTCCAGGCCCAAGGCGATTCACGTGGACTGGACTGCTTGGGGTGGTGTAGGCATGGCCGTGCGCGGTGGCATGCAAAACCTGCTGGAGGCACGCGGTGTGGAGCTCTTGCCCGCACTGGTTGGAGCCTCTCTGGCGGTGGATCTGATTGCCGCTGGTGTTGAGGGTGAAGTCATTGTGGCCGGAAGGCTTGGCGAGCTGGTTCCCAGCCCCAGCCACCCCCTGCTGGACAGCGTCGAGCACGAGGGGGACACCCTGGTGGCCCGCTACACCCTGGACCAAGAGCGGGACCCCTGGATCCTGGACCACGCGATCGACAAGGTACCTGTGCTTCCAGGCGTAATGGGCTTGGAGCTGATGGCCGCGGCCGCCAGCCTGGCCCGCCCCGGCCTGCGCTACGTGGGCGTGGAGGACGTGGTCTTTGAGAAGCCCGTCAAGCTTTACCGCGGGGAGCCTTGTGAGCTGGAGATGCGGGCTCGGCCCACTCCGGATGGCCGCGTGGAGTGCGTGCTGCTCTCAGAGCGCATCACTCGGGGTGGCAAGCAACTGCGCAATCAGCATTTCCGCGCCACGGTTCTGCTGGAGGGCAAGCCTTCTCTGAGCTCCATGCCTCCAGCCTTCTTCCCGGAAGAACCGATCAGTCGAGGAGAGATCTACAAGCGCTTCTTCCACGGTCCAGCCTTCCAGGTCTTGCGAGGCGCAGAGGCAGTCACCCGCGACGGATTGGCTGCATTGGCCCGTGTTGAGCACAGCTGCATCGCGGAGGGTTTGATGACCTCGCCGTTGGCGCTGGAGGCCGCCTTTCAGGCTGCGGGACTGCATGCGATGGTCGCGCAAGATGTCTTGGCTCTGCCAGCCAGCGTAGAGACGGTCTGGATGGCCAGAGAGGTTCGGGATGGCGAGACTCTGAGCCTCACCGCTCAGCTGCGTGAGGACGGTGCCTACGACGTGGACGTGCACGGCGAAGACGGGCGCTTGATGAGCGTGCGCGGATTCCGCATGGTGGAAAAGGGCCCCCTGCCGGATCGAGAGCGCTTCACTCCTCCGGAGGAGGGATGGGAAGAGTCCGCTTTTGGACAAGCGGTTGTGGTCTCGAGAGCCGGGGGCCCGAGCGCAGCTCTGGGCAATGCCCGCGTCGGCGAGGACGCCACAGACTGGCTGAGCGCTGAGGAGCTTAGTTTGCTGCGAGCCCGCGGGACGCTCAAGCGGCAGGGAGATCGCATCGCTGGGCGCATTGCTGCAAAGCGCGCCATCGGTCAGCTTACGGGGGCCGCGCCGGAGCAGATCGACATCCTCACCTTGGCCTCGGGGGCACCATCGGTTCTGATCCAGGGGAAGGAGGGTCCTCTGGTCAGTATTAGTCACTCCGGTGGCCACGCGGTGGCTTGGGCTTCTCACCGTCAACGGGTGGGTGTGGATCTTGAACAGGTCGAGGCGCGCCACCCTTCCTTTGTGGAGGAGTGGTTCTCAGAGCAAGAGCGTGTACTTCTGGAGGGGGACCCTTACCGGGTCACCGTGGCCTGGTCTGCCAAGGAGGCTGTGCTCAAGGCTCTTGGACAGGGAATGGCTCTAAATCCCAGGGAAATCCAGGTTTTAGACATTCAGGGCTCCGAGATTACGCTGCAGTTGGCGGGCGAAGTGGCCCGCGTGCATCAGGCCTTAGGTGGCGCTCCTTTCTCGGTTTCCGTGCAGCAAACCTCTGCTGGAGTCTTGGTTCAGGCCAGCTTTGCGGCATGATCACCGTGAACCTTGATCCCATGTGAGTGCGCCATTGACTGAGCACCCCCCGCTGCCGAGCTTTGGCGAGAACATTCGCCTGATCCGAGTGCGTTCCGCCGAAGAAGCCGTGCCCTACCGTCCCAGCTTCGTGGGCGCGTACCAGACTGTGTGGACCGCTCCGCCCTATCGGGAAGTCTTTTACCCCTATGAGGCCGAGTCCGTGCTTAAGCGCACTCTGGACACGCAGGACAACCTGACACTCCTGGCTGTGCGCGGGGACACCCAGGTGGTGGGCTTTGGTTTTGCGGTACCGCTCGCCAGCCGCATCGATGTCTCCCGGAACATGCAGGGTTTGCTGCCCGTGCAACACACCTTCTATCTGGCGGAGCTTGGGGTGTTGCCCCGATACCGAAAGCTTGGCTTGGGTAGGGCCCTGATCGATGAACGCCTGCAGCGGATCGACAGCCGCTATTCCCATGCAGTTCTAAGGACTTCTGCCACCCGGCATGCGGGGTATGAGCTGTATATGGACTTGGGTTTTGATGACATTGGGGTCTATATGGAGGTTCCAAGTCGGCGTTTGGACGGAAATGTTACGACGGACCGGCGACTCTTCTTGAGTAAGGTGCTTGAGCACGGTCAGTCATAAGGAAAGCGGGACGAGATTTGCTGGAGGGACCCAATCAACCCGTGCATCTGGACGCCGGTGCCTTTGCATTACTCGAGGGACTGTCCACGCCGATGTGGATCTTCGATAGAGAGACCTACACCCATCCGTGGGCCAATCAGGCGGGTCGAAACTTTTTCCTGAGTCCAAATCTGAGCGAGTTCTCCGCCCGCAGTCTGGGGGAGCCCACGTCGCAAAACCTATCGGAGACCGTCACCCTGTTTGATGCGCTGGACAGGGGCGAGTGCCCAAGCATGGTGCACACCTTCAGTCCCCGTGGCATCCGCCGTCAGGCCCGTGTCACTGCGCGGCCAGCGATATGGGAAGGGCGCATGGTCGCCCTGGTCGAGGCTTGGCCCGACCCCCGGGAGCTCAATGCCAACACTGTGCGGGAGATGGGCCACTGGGCGCACTCCCCTCAGGCGGTGATACTTTGCCTGCTGGATGGAACGTTGATGCAGCAGAACCCGGCTGCGGATTCGCTTCTGGGGTCACCGGAGCACCTTCGAGATCTGGTCCACGACCCGCAGGAGTTGGCTGAGCTCTTGGTGCCGCGTCGGCAGGGGCAGCTGGACCGCCAGACTCTGAGCTGTCGGTGTATTCAGGGAACACGTTGGCTGGAGTTGACCATCACGCGCGTGCCGGATCCGGTTTACGAGGATGGTCTTCTCCTGCTTGAGGCGGTGGATGTGTCTTTCATTCGGGCCCGGCAGAAGGCTCTGGAGGACTCCATTGGATTCCTTCAGGGCGTTCTGAACACCCTGCCGCTTCCCACGGTCGTGTTGGACGAAGACTCGCGGATTCTCCTGGCCAACCCCAGCTCGAAGGTCTTGCTGGATATGCCGCCGGCGGTGGCTGTAGGACAGGGCTTGGGCGAGATTATGCCCGCCCTGGATAGCTTGCGCTTTCAGGAGGTGGCCCAGGGGGTTCTGGGCAGCGGTCAGCCCGCCGAAGGGGAGATCAGCTGGACCAACGAGCGCGGGACTCGCCGTCTTTCCATTAGCGTGGGTCGGCTGGTCGTAGAGAGTCAGCCCCACTTGGTGGTTGTCGCCACCGACTTGACCGAGCAATACCTCACGCTGGACCAGCTTGACGAAGCCCGAGTGGCAGCCGAGGCGGCCAGCCAAGCCAAGACCGAGTTTCTCGCAAGGGTCAGCCACGAGATCCGCACGCCTCTCAATGGGGTGCTTGGCTTGAGTTCGCTTGCCCTTGATAGCTCCGATGTCACCGAGATTCATGAGTACTTGACGATCGCTCAGGGTTCGGGGCAGGGACTGCTTCGGCTCATCGATGACTTGCTGCTCTATGCGCGTCTTGGAAGGGACAAGCTGTCTATTCAGCCTGTGGCGGCCTCGCTGGAGGAGCTGCTTTTGGGTGTCCGTGGGCTCTTTGTAGATGACGCCGAGGAGAAGGGTGTGGCGCTGGAATTCTCCGTCCATCCCGAGCTTCCAAAGACCGTGTTGATGGACGGTCGACGGGTCTCTCAGGTGCTCATCAATTTGGTCTCCAACGCCTTGAAGTTTACGTCAGCTGGCCAGGTCAGGGTGGGGGTTTTGCCCGCTGAACCGGGCTGGATTTGCATTGAGGTTCAGGACACGGGGATAGGGATTGTAGCCCAAGACTTGCCCAAGCTCTTCCAAGCCTTCACGCAGGCCGACGGCTCCATCAGCCGGCGGTTTGGAGGGACGGGTTTAGGCTTGGCAATCTCTAAGCGTCTGACCCATGCCATGGGCGGAAGCTTAGAGGGAGAGAGCCAGGTGGGCTTGGGGAGCATGTTTCGCCTGAAGGTGCCGGCGCCGGCCGCCGAGAAGCCCGCCCTCGAACCAAGTTTGGGGCCTTTGCCGAGCCTGAGGGTGTTGGTGGTAGACGACAACCCCGTCAATCAACTTGTCGCGCGTCGTTTCTTGGAGCGCGTCGGCCAATGTGTGTGCGTGTGTTCCTCTGGCGAGGAGGCCTTGGACAAGCTCGAGGCCTTCGAGCCGGAGTTGGTGTTGATGGATCTGCACATGCCGGGGCTGGATGGACTGGAGACCACCCGTGCGCTGCGCAGTGGGGGCGGATGTGGCGCTCAGGTAGCCGTTGTAGCCATGACCGCGGATGGGCGAGAGGAGTCGCGGCAGGCATGCATGGAGGCGGGTATGGGTGGCTTTCTGGTCAAGCCCGTTTCCCAGCTAGCCATCGAGAACATGCTGCGGGGCTTGGGCTTAGGAGCTGAATAGCCGATGTTGATTCTGAGCTTGTTGGCCTGTGGTGGCTGTTCTGAGCCTTTGCTGTTGCAAGAGCTGGGGCCGGCCGTGCCGGTCCCCACAGAACACCCCGGGTTTATTTTGGTGCTCACCCTGGACACCACCCGGGCCGATGCTCTGGGGATATACGGCGGTCCGGATCAGAGCTCACCGAACCTGGACGATTTGGCCGAGAAAGGTCTGCGCTTTGACTGGGCGCTCTCTCACACGGCCACCACCCTCTCGAGCCATGCTTCTCTCTGGAGCGGTCTGGACACACATGGGCACGGTGTTCCCCGCAACGGCTTTGTGCTGAATCCCGAGGTGCCCACCGTGCCTGAGCAGCTGCAGGCTGCCGGCTGGGACACCCTGGCGGTCATTGGGGCCTCGGCCGTGGACACCAGCACCAACCTGCAGTCGGGCTTTCGGCTCTACGACGAGACGCTGACCAATGAACGCGGGCGGCGCTTCGAGGCTCCAGGGGATCAGGTCACCGCTCGGGCCTTGGCCTTGGTAGAGCGTCGGGACCCCACCCGTCCACTGTTGCTCTGGGTGCACTACTACGACGCCCATTCCCCCTACGAGGCGCCAGAGGGATGGGACGCCCCCTTTGTGGACCCTGACTTTGTGCCCGATTGGGAAGGCGATGGCATGGGGAAGATCGCTGCCGGTTTCCGCGACCGGGATGGAGGCGTTGCGGAGCGGGAATACCTGCGGGGGACCTACCAGGGCGAGATCCGCTACATGGACCACAACATCGGTGCCTTGTTGGCAGGTCTCCGTGCGCAGGGGCTCATGGAGCGCGGCTGGGTGGTCGTGACCGCCGACCACGGCGAGATGTTCTACGAGGAGCGTATTCGTCCCGTGGGCCACGGCGCCGATGTGGACCTGGCCGTCACCCACATCCCGATGTTCATCCTGGGTTTGGGAGAGCACGCCATCACGCCTGGGGTCTCAGACCAGGTGGTGGTGGTCTCGGACTTGGCTCCGACCATATTGAGCTTGGCCAATCAGCCCCAGGCCTTGGGCCAGGGGCGAGATCTGAGCCCGCTGTTCACCGGCCAGCCCATCCAAGACGTGCCCATCTTCTTAGAAGCCACTCGCCCTGAGACTCCCGGCCCGGAGTGGAACAACCTGACCGCCGAGCGTGGCATCGTGACCCAGGGAAAGCTCTTTCTCACCGCTCCGTGGATTGGAAGCTCGGGCCTGTACACCCTGGACTGGGAGCAGACCCGGATTGTGGACCGGGCAAGCTCTGAGGCGATGATCACGCAGTTAGAGGCTTGGGATGCTGCTGCGCCGCCATTTGTGGAGGAGAACATGAGTCCCTCGGTGCGAGAGGCCTTGCAGGCCTTGGGGTACCTGGACGAGTGAGAGGGTGGGCCTTGTGGGGACCCCAGCCCCACTAGGAGCGAAGCAGCGCTTGAATCGGAGTCCCGGTGACCTGGCCAGCAGACAGACTCAACAAGGTGTCTCCCAGATGCTGCGGCCCCAAGCGCACGGAGCCGCTCCCGCCGGTGCTCAGGTCCACATTTCGCCCCTGACCTATCTCGTCCAATCCGCCCACCACGCCCGGCTGCACGCCGTCCCCAAAGAGCATGGCGCTGGTCCAGGTCCAGTGGTCCTTTCCGCCCCAGTTGTTTAGGCGTGGGTGACGGCCCATCTCGCTGACGACCACGACGACCAAGCGCTCTTTGACGCTGGGAAAGCGGTCTCGCATCGCCATGAGCTCCAGGAGCACCTCGCCCATGTCCTCCCAGTTGATGCCCTGGCGCTCGTGCAGCTGGTGCGTGTCCCAGCCTTGGTTGCACCAGCCCTTGTGGCGGATCATGCCGCATCGGGACAGGCCTGCGTCAAAGCAGGTAAACAAGGTCTCAAAGTCGGTCTCGTAGTCCCGGGTACACCCTGGATACCCTTGGTTCAAGCTGAGCCCTTGCGCCTGACTCTGCAATAGGGAGAGCCCCTGAACGCTCTCCAGGTGGGCCTGCGCGTGGCCCGCCAAGTAGCTGCTGGAGTCGGCTCGGCTCGCGCTGCGCTGGGCCACGCTGGCGTCGATTAGGGCCTGGATCTGAGGATCTACCTTGTCATTGTCCAGGTCGTCAGCCAGTCGGTCCTTGAGCAGTAGGGGCAGCTGTCCTTCGCTCCCCAAGCGCACGACGCGCTCGCTCATGTTGCCGGCAAAGGCGGGTCCGTCAATGACCAGGTGGGGCATGGGCCGGTCTTGGGGAGAGCCAGAAATCTGGGTTGGCCAGTCGGGATCCAGGGCCTGGGACTGGCCGGTGAGCAAGAGACGCAGGCAGGACTCGTGGCTGATGCTGGGCACCTCCATGCCGTGCAGCAGGGCCAACTCGGCGCCGTATTGGCGGAAGAACTCTCCCAGAGCGGGGCGGGAGAAGTGGTCCACATAGGGCAGATCACCGCCGCCGTACTCCAGGCGAGAGCCCTCCTCCACCCAGGCGCCCGGGGTGTCGAACATGGGCGTGAGGGTGACCGCTGGGTCCCAGCCACCTTCGGCATAGAGGAAGAGGAAGCAGCGTTCATCGGCGCTGTCTTGTAGAGCACCTGCGGCGTGAGCCTTGGACCCAAAGAGACCGGGAAGCAGCAGACTGGCCACTCCGCCAGAGAGCAGGTCACGGCGTCGCATTAGTAGGCCTCGAAAGCGGCGTCGCGCATCAGTACGGTGAGCACGGCGGCGTCTGCGGTCTGGACGTCAGATTGGGCCAGGACGGTGCTGTGTAGGGCTTCCAAGGCGTCCATGTCCTGGTCTGTGGGGCGCTCGGCGAGCAGGCGCCAGTGCCACTGAGCGATGTCGATGGAACCCTGGGCGGCCACGGAGCGTGCGGCTCTCTCCCCGAGACGCTGAATCACCAAGGTGCGGGTCAAGCCGGGTACTTGCTGGGGCCCCTTGACTTGCTCTCCATCGACTCCACCGGCGAGCTGACGCAGGCCACCGGAGTCCAGGTCCATCATTGGGGTGCCGTCCTGGGTCCAGGAAAAGCCCGTGGCCTGGAGCAGGGCGCTGTCCAGCTGTTGCGGGGTGAGCAGTCGCACTTCTTGGGCACCGTACTGCGGCGAGGCCAACAGATCCGGTAGCCAGTCCAGGACCACGCCTTCGTATCCTGCACCCAGCGACACCTGCTCCTCGCGGGTGATGGGTCGTCGGATCAGAGCCTCGGAGAAGCGCTGCACGGCGCACGTATCGAAGCGGGGGTCTGCGGCGATGGCCTGGCCCAGGGACTCAGGTCCGGAGACAGGAACCCCGTGCCAAGCGGGCTCTACACCCAGGTAGCGGTCGTAGAGCAGCTCACGCTCCGGGTGGTAGTTGGCGTGCTCAATCTCCGAGTACTCGATGACGGTCCAAAAGCCAAACAGGGCCGCAGCAGCGGGATCCAGGGCGGCGTGGCAGGTCATGCAGGCGGGATCCGTCTGAACCGCGTTCTCTACGTCTTCGCTCGCCGACTCTCCCAGGGAGACGGGGCGAGAGAGCAGGTCGTGGCACACCAGCAGGCGGCTGATGGCGGCCACCCGGCGGCGGTTCATGTTGGACACATCGGTGTTGTAGCGCCACCAGAGTCCATTGGTGCTGAGCACCCCGGCATGGGGTCGATCGTCTTGGTACTGGGCTCGGACCCAGCCAGAACCGGACTCCAGGGCCTCCAGGCCCCAGATCTCTTGCAGCATGGGATTGGCCAGGGTGTAGTCGGCCTGGACCACTTCGCTCCAGGGTTGCCCGGTGGTCACCACATGGGCGGCCAAGCGCAGGGGCTCCTCGCCCACGGCGCGCTCAAAGGCGTACTCCTGGTCCTCCAGATCGTAGTCCCAGGCCTCGATAGGAAACGCCTCCACTCGGGTGTGCCACTGCTCCCCCAGCATCAGGACCAGGCGCTCTTGAAAGGCGGGTTCCAGGAGCCACTGCTCGATGGTGGCTTGAATCCCCTCCGGTTGTGCCTCTGCCGAGTCCAGCTCCGCCGTCGAGGGCAGAGTGCCGCGCAGATCCAAGCTCGCCCGTCGCAGGAGCCGTGGTGCGGAGATCTGAGGGATCTCCACAGCCTCAACAGGCGCGATCGCGGGCGTACAGGCCAGAAGCGCCCAAATCATGGGGTGTCCCAGTCGGCGTCCGTCAAAGGGGCCTCCAAGGCGTCCAAAAGCGGCGTGGGATCGATGCAGGCTTGGCCCAAGTCTTGTCCTTCAAAATCCAAGGGGCCACAGCCGCTGCAGTCCAGATCGGTTCTGTACCAGCGCTTGTCGGGACCTCGCATGGACAGGGTGCCTTCTGCCAGCGGACAGTCGGCGTCTCGGCGTAGGGAGAACTCGACGGTCCCCTGGGCCAACTTCATTCCCCCGGAGACCTGGAAGCCGCCTTGCTCCTGCACTCCGCTCAAGGTCACCGAGATGCCGTCCACAGTAGCCGGCATACCGGACCAGACAATCGAGCCCAACCAGCGAAACTGGCTGGCGTTTTGAGCGAAGAAAATCTCCCAACCGGAGCCCCAGTCCAAGGTGTTTCCAAGGGTGTCTCGGATCAGGAAGTCTCCGGCCAAGCTTCTATAGGTCTGCCCGTCTCGGGTCTCGTTGAAGTAGTCGCTGACCCCAGAGAAGTACATGCCGGCGTCGGTCTCGCAGCCATAGACCGCGTTGTCTTTGATGTTGTTGCCAAGACCCGGGCAGCTCGACGTGCCCTGCGCCATCAGGGCCAGGTAGTCTTGGTTTAGATCATCCAAGCGCGGGATGGGCGACTGCATGAGCGTCTGGGCCGCGGTCTCGACTTCTTGCGCCGACCAAACTGGATCGGCGGTCTCTCAGCCCAACTCTGGATTGCTATCTATCGGCATCTTCGTAGGTTCAGGAACGCATGAAAGGAAGAGGAGCCACATGGCGAGGAATATAACGCTCGCCATGCGGTGTCTCACAGGACATCCAAAGTCGGCCCCATTAGAGAGAGGGCAAAGAGATTCCCGGAGACCCAATTGTCTATTCGTATCGGCTTGCTGCTTTCCCTCGCTGCCGTAGTGGCCTGCAACAACCCAGACAAGACCGACCGAGACGGGGACGGCTTTGTCACTTCAGCGGACTGCGATGACTCCGATGCAGCGATTCACCCCGATGCAGAGGAGATCTGCGATGCGGTGGACAACAACTGCAACGATGAAGTGGACGAGGGCGTGTTGTTGGAGTTCTTCATCGACAGTGACAGCGACGGCTATGGGAAGGGTGAGCCGACCTTGGCCTGTCAGGCACCCGGCGGCATGACGGACCGTGCGGGAGATTGTAACGACGCCAATGGTGCGATCAACCCCGACGCGGTCGAGGTCTGCGATCTCGATGACAACAACTGCGATGGCCAAGACGATGAAGGGGTGACCAACACCTTCTATCGGGACACAGATCGGGACGGCTATGGCCGTGACGACGAAACCGTTCAATCCTGTCAGCCAGTCAACGGATTTGTCGCGGTGGGGGGCGACTGCGACGACGGCGACTCACAGGTCTATCCATCGGCTCCTCTGGTCTGTGACGGTCGGGACGCGGACTGTGACGGTCTCATCGACAACGACGCGGACCTGGATGGCTACGCCGACGCGGCCTGTGGCGGGCTGGACTGCGATGACAACGACGCCGGCAATTTTAATGAGTGCACCCCCGGCTTGGACCCCAGCTTCCCTGGCGTGGACTGCTTGGACATCATCACGGTCGATCCCACCGCTTCCACCGGACGCTACTGGATCGACCCCAATGGCGGGGACTCCAGCGACTCCTTTCAGGTCCAGTGCGACATGGCCACTGACGGGGGCGGCTGGACACTCACCTACTGGGTAGACGCGGAGCACTTTGACGGGGAGTTCGCCAACAACGTCACCGTCAGCGATTCGGTGCCTTCGGCGCTGAACAGCCAGTCCGACATCTGGAACGCCGAGAGGGTCATGGCCGTCAGCGAGCTGCTCTACGCCTGCACCACCCAGGACAGTGCGAGCAGTCACTACTGGACCTACACCGACACCAGTCCCCACACGTGGTTCACCGATGAGAAGGGCGGCTACGACTACCAGACCGTCAGCAGCACCTCGACCAACAGCACCTCCGCCACGTGCATGTCGACGCACAACAGCAGCAACTACGGCTTTGTGGTGATCGAAGCAGACAGCTGTGGCTCCTGCAATACCATGCTGTACGGGATGTACCACTACCCCTCAAGCACGGGCTGCAACTCTACGAATAGCGTCTACGGTAGCCACGGCAGCCCGTGGAACGGGCGCACCATCGAGTACCCGATCTGCGCGGGCTCGCAGACATCAAACGGCAGCTTCTGGATGGGCGTTCGATAGCGCCAATGGTTTGGGTCCGGCTTGTCAGTGCACGGCCCCGGGTCCCCAGAGCTGCTCCAGACGGGCATCCCGGCCGCATCCCTTGCGATAGCGCATGTACGCGGTGGGGTTCGTCTTGTAGTAGTCCTGGTGATAGGTTTCGCCGATCCAGAACACAGCTTCGGGCAGCAGAGGCGTCACGATGGTCTCGTTGAGCTCGGCGGCGGCGGCCTTCTTGCTGGCCTCGAAGGCCTTGAGCTCCTCGGGGTCCGAGGTGAACACCGCGCTGCGGTACTGGTCGCCGCGGTCACAGAACTGGCCGTTGCTCTGGGTGGGGTCGATGTTGTGCCAGTAGACCTGGAGCAGCTCGGCGTAGCTGACCACCGTGGGGTCGTAGACCACCCGGTTGGCCTCGTAGTGGGTGGTTCGGTGGTAGCCCACGTCTTCGTAGGTGGGGTGCAGCTCCTTGCCGCCGGTGTAGCCGCTGGTCACGCTGGAGACGCCTTTGACGGACTCTAACGGGCCCTCCATGCACCAGAAGCAGCCGCCAGCGAAGACGGCCACCTTCATTCCAGGGGGTGGAGGCGGCGCGGCCTGGGTTCCAGTCTCAGCGTTTCCGAGGGTGGCGCCTTCTTTGGCGTCTACGTCCAGACTCACACAGGCCAGTGAGGTGATGAGGGCGAGAATCATGGGGGTGGCTCCTTGCTGTAGTGTCTATGCCTCAACCCCCAGCACAGTCGCAGGTGGTGACTTTTGATGACCGGTGTCTTCATTTCCCCAGATCGGGCGCAGATCCTTCTGCAAGGGGGCGCTACGCCTGTGGATGCGCGCAGCAAGACCGCGTGGATTCACAAGCGTATTTCTGGATCTGGGGCGCTAAATTGGTTGACCCTTCGCGCCGGTTCAGGACGGACCGGGCTGCTGCATGAGCGCTTGGAGGTGTTGCGTCAGGCCATTGTCGGAGCCGGCGTACAAGGGGATCGGCCGGTGGTGGTTTATGGCAAGGCGGATCAGGGCTGGGGGGAGGAGGGCCGCATTTTTTGGATGCTGGAGCACCTGGGGCATGGCCAGGTCCACATCTTGGACGGGGGCATCCAGGCGTGGGAGGCATCGGGGTTGCCCGTGAAACGCCTGACCTCGCCGGTGTCAAAGGGTCATTTTGAGCCCCTTTGGGGGGAGGGGCGTCTCCGGTTGGACGAGGTGGTCTTGGCTCAGCAGGCGGGCTCTCACACCCTCTGGGACACGCGGACGCAGGAAGAATTCGAAGGAGCGACTCCATACGGCGAGGCCAGACCGGGGCACATTCCAGGTGCCCGCCACTTGCACTGGAAGGCGCTCTTGGATGCGCAGGGAAGGCTGCTTCCAGAAGACGAACTACGCCGCTTGCTCATAGATTTTGAGGAGCCTGTGGTCCCGCTGTGTACCGGCGGCGTCCGAGCAGCGTTTGGTTATGCGGTGCTGCGTCACTTGGGCCTGCAGACGGTGCTCTACGATGGCTCGATGTGGGAGTGGGCCGAGCGCTCGGAGCTGCCACTCACCCGCACATCGGACGGGTCATCCTGAAGGCGTTTCGGATGCGGGTGCGAAAGCCCCGGGCGGGATGTGGGTGCTGCAAGTGCGGGCTCTTGGGGGCCTAAGCTGGGCGGAGTTCACCTTGGCCTACACGCCGCCACCATCAAAGCTCTCGCGCCTGGCCCGAATCGGTCGCCTGACGTCCAAGGTCGGCGGTCGCTACCTGGGCCAGAAGGTCAAGGGCGTCTTTCAGCAGGACGAGGACCGGACGCGGGACACCCGGAAAGTTCAGGTTGAAGGAGCGCAGCGGGTCGCCAAGGCCATGGGCCAGCTCAAGGGAGCGGCGATGAAGGTGGGCCAACAGATGGCCCAGGTAGTGGATGGCATGGATCTCCCGCCCGAGGTCGGTGTGGCCTTGCGCCAGCTCAACGACAAAGCTGAGCCCGTGCCCTTCGCCATCATTCGTCAGGAGATTGAGAGGCAGCTCGACGGTCCGATTTCAAAGCATTTCGCCACCATCGACCCTGCGCCTCTGGGCACGGCCAGCTTGGCTCAGGCCCACGCCGCCACCTTGCACGACGGTCGCCAAGTGGTGGTCAAGGTGCTGCACGAGGGCATTGAGAGCAGCGTGGACACGGATCTGGCCGCCCTCCGACGCATCTTGATAAGCGGTCGCATTCTGAACCGGCCAAAAGCGGAGATAAACGCTGTTTTCGAGGAGGTTCGGGCCCGGTTGATGGAAGAGCTGGATTACTACCAGGAGGCGGCGAATCTGGAGTTTTTCGCGGATGCGTTCCAGGACGACCCGGACATCCTGGTGCCCCGGAGTCACCCATCGTTGAGCACGGCGCGGGTGCTGACCATGGACCGACTCCAAGGCGTTCCCTTGGAGAGTTTCCGAAAGACGGCCAGTCCGGGGGCCAAGCAGCGTGCTTCTTTGGCTCTGGCCCGAAGCTTTTTCCGGATGACCTTTGAGCTACAGGCCCTGCATGCCGACCCCCACGAAGGCAACTACCTCTTCTTGCCGGATGGACGCGTGGGTATTCTGGACTTTGGCTGCGTGAAACGCTTCAACGAGTTCTGGATGGCGGACTACGCTCGGGTGGCTCAGGCCTCTATTCGGGGCAACAGAGACCAGACCATTTCGGCATGCCTGAAGATGGGGGTACTCACCGAGCCATCTCCTGCCGCCGAAGACCTGCTCTGGTCCTTTTCCAAGGCCATTGGGGCACCCTTTTCCGGCGTGTACAAGCTGGGCGCCATTCCCGATCCGGTCACCCAAAACATGCGAGAGCTGGGCCCCAAGTTCCTGCGACACCGTGAGATTCAGACCCCGCAGGATGTGCTCTACCTGCACCGCTCGCTGGCCGGGCTCTACAACATTCTGCGTCGCTTGGAGGCCGAGGCCGACTGGGGGGTCATGCTGGAGCCCTGGTATCAGATGGCCATTGATAGGGCGGAGGGGCGGAGCTGAGCCCTGTCGTAGGGGGAAGAGAGAAGCCTCGGCGGGTCCGTGAGCGTTTCGGGCCGGCTTGGGCGGGGAATGGGGTGGGGTTTATCTTATCTTTTCAGCCGCTTAGGATAATTTTATCCTATTCGACATACCCCAAGGCCCGCAGCTGCTCCAGCTCACCTTGGTCAACCGTCCCAGACCCTTGGCCATAGGCCAGCTCAAAGGCCCTGGCCGCTTGGACTTGCTCGGTCTTCCAGCTCTCCAGGGCCTTGGAGGCACTGGCCTGGGATGGGGAGCGACTCTCACAGGGGTCCTGGTCCAGAGCGAAGCCCAGTACGCGGGTGCCGTTGTCCCAGGCCTTGCTCCCCTCCGTCGAGACCCAGGCAAACTGTTCCGGCGCACCGGGGGTCCAGGTAAAGCGCAGAAGGGCGCTGCCAATGCCTGTGCGCTGGGGTGCCTCTCCGCCTTCCATCAGTCCCTTCAGGCTGTGGCCGTCGGCTTGAGCGAGGGCCTCCAGTCCGGCCAAGTCCAGGAGCGTTGGGGCCACGTCGATCAAGCTGACCGGGGTGTCGATGACCTGGGGTGCGATGTGCTTGGGGGCCCAGATGACCATCGGGATCTGAACCTGGGACTGGGCCAGCCCAGTGCCGTGACTCCACAACCCGTGGTCCCAGAAGCTCTCCCCGTGATCGCTGACCAGAACCACGATGGTGTCCTGGTCGTGGCCGCTGGCCTGGAGTTGGGCCATGAACGCAGCAAAGAGGGGGTCGCTGTCCTGGACGGACTGGGCGTATGCGGGCCAGCTGCGGTCCTGGACGGTGCCTCCGTCTTGGGTGGTCTGCAGGTAGTACTGGTGCACATCCAGGGTGTGCACATAGGCAAAGATTGGGCGCTCCTGGTCTCTCCACCAGGCGAAGAGATCTTCGTGCAGTTCGGGTGCGCTGGGGGTTTGGCCAAGGCTGCGCTCCAGGCCCCAGCGTGTGGGGGGCATGGCGGTGTCAAAGCCACGGTCCAGGCCGCTCAGGGTGCTGCCCAAGGGGCTGCTGGCAAAGCTGGCGGTGGCCCAACCGGCTTGGGAGAAGCGCTCCTGAAGCAGCGGCACCTGTTCCGGCAAGCGATCGGCCAAGGTCTCAGCGCCCACCCGGTGGGTGGTGGGGTAGATGCCGCTCATCAGACTTGGAATACTGGGTTTGGTCCAGCAGGATGGGGAGTTGGCCAGCGCGAAACGCGCCCCTTGATTGGCGAACGCATCGTAGGCCGGGGTGTCCCACCGGGCGCCGTAGACCCCCAGAGCGTCGGCCCTGAGGGTGTCGACCAGATAGATCACCACATTCAAGCTCTCCTTTGGGGCGCTCTCTACTCGAAGGTTTCCTAGAAAGGCCCACTGTGATCCGCTCGCATGGTGCACGATCTCCAGGCTCTGGCCAGCCCAAGGGCTCAGGTCAACGCTCTGGTCTCGCCAGCTTGGACTGGCTGGGGCCTGCAGCAGCACCTCGCCGAGCTGGAGCGTGGTCTCCCCGCCGCCCGAGGACCAGCGCAGCGCCTGTCCTGCTTGGATGTCCAAGACATGTACCAGGGCGCTGCCGGGCTCCATCGTCCATGTGGGGTGAATCACCCCCTCTAAGTCAAGACGGAGCTGGGCTATCCCCGGCTCGAAGCGTTGAGATTCGTCGGCGAGTTCCCCCCCCAAGACCGTGCCGTGGCCACCCTCAAAGCGCACCTGAATCGCCGAGAAGGCCGTCGCGGAGTCCCACGACGCCCCCAGGATTTCCTGGGGGTCCAGGCGCAGCTCCAACACCCCTTGGTGGGCCCGGTCCACCGGAAAGCGGCGCAGATTTAAAGCGATCTGGGTCGGGTCAAAGTCGCCTTTGGGCGAGAGATAGATCTGGACCGCGCTCACCCCGGGTTCCGGCTGCAGGCGAAGAGACAGGCTGCCGCTGGCGGGAGAGGGTGCTGGCAGGTGGAGCCTCCAGCCATCTTCGGCCTGTGCCCAGTTCTCCAAAGGTGTGCCTGCTGACCGCGGAGCGGGTGTCTCTGGCCCACGCAGGACGGCCAGATCTGGGTCCATCAGGCGAAGCATGCCACCAGGATGGGGAATGGAGGCGATGAGTTGGCCCTGCCCAGCCGACTCTGGGGCTTGAGCTTGGCACGCGTGGGTCTCATGGACGAAACGCCCATCGACAATCGACGCCAGGGTCAGCCCGACTACAGCCAAGACACCCCACCCCAATCGCCAAGATCGTGGCGCTGCCAGTGTCGGCAGCGTGACGACTAACGTCGCCAGTGGCAGCCAAAGGGTGGTCCGGGTCAACAGCGCCGCGCAGCCAGCGGCGAGCAACAGCCCCAGCACAGCCCTGGGCTTTGAAGAATCGAACCAGGCCGCGAACAGTGCGATCAGGCCCACCAGGGGCAACAAGGGTGCGTTGGGCAGCATGGCGGCCAGCCTAGCACATGCCGCGCCCGGGCCCGGGGCGGGCTATGTTGCCTGGCTTCCCGCCAGGATCCCATGCGCTACGAGCCTCAGAATCCCCTCATCGTCCAGTCTGACCACAGCTTGCTGCTGGAGACAATGGGCCCAAACTTCCGCGTTGTACGCGACGCCTTGGTGCGCTTTGCCGAGCTGGTGAAGAGTCCCGAGTACGTTCACACCTACCGGATCACGCCGCTTTCCTTGTGGAACGCTGCGAGCGCCGGACTCGAGCCTGCGGACTTGGTAGAGGTGCTAAACACGTGGTCCAAGTACGACGTACCGCCCAACGTGCCGACCTGGGTAGAAGACACGATGAGCCGCTACGGGCGACTCAAGCTGGTCCCCGAGGGGACCGAGCTGCGTCTCATTGCGGACTCAGAGGCTCTGATCCGTGAGATCCGTCACCACAAGTTGACCCGGGAGCTGTTGCAAGAGGACCTGGATGACCTGAGCATCAAGGTCTACACCGCTCATCGTGGTGAGCTCAAGCAGGTTCTGATCAGCATCGGCCATCCCGTCGAGGACTTGGCTGGCTACGTCGATGGCGATGTCCTGAAAATGGAGATGAGCCCGGAGACCGAAGACGGCACCCCATGGGGCCTGCGGGACTACCAGGTGGATGCTGTGGACTCTTTCCATGGCGACGGCCAAGTGCACGGTGGTTCTGGTGTGGTGGTGCTGCCCTGTGGGGCCGGCAAGACCATGGTGGGCATCGGGGCGATGACCCGCTTGGGAATGAAGACCCTGATTCTCTGCACCAACGTGACCGCGCTGCGGCAGTGGAAGAACGAGATCCTGGACAAGACCACGCTGACCCCGGACGACATTGGTGAGTATTCGGGGGAGAGCAAGAACATCAAGCCGGTGACCCTCTCCACCTACCAGATCCTGACCTGGCGCAAATCCAAGCACGATGAATTTGTGCACTTTGGACTCTTTAATCGCCAGCGCTGGGGCCTGATCATGTACGACGAGGTGCATCTCTTGCCCGCGCCTGTCTTCCGCAGCGTGGCCATGCTGCAGGCCCGCCGTCGTTTGGGGCTGACGGCCACGTTGGTGCGCGAGGACGGCAAGCAGGGCGATGTCTTTGCCTTGATTGGTCCCAAGCGCTTCGACATGCCGTGGAAGGACCTGGAGCACCAGGGTTGGATTGCCAGCGCGAGCTGCACGGAGATCCGCATCGGTATGAGCGACGAGGACCGGCTGCGCTACGCCACCGCCGAGGAGCGAGAGAAGTACCGCTTGGCCAGCACCAACTCCCGGAAGGGACCCGTGATCGCAGAGCTCTTGGAGCGTCATCCCCAGGAAAATGTTCTCATTTTGGGCATGTACGTGGACCAGCTCGAGTGGCTCTCTCGCCAGTGGAATCTGCCCCTGATCACGGGTAAGACCCCCCAGTCGCGCCGCGATCAGCTCTTCACGGACTTTCGGAGCGGAAAGTCTCGCGTGATGGTTATCTCTAAAGTTGGCAACTTCTCCGTGGACCTGCCCGACGCCACTGTTGCCATCCAAGTAAGCGGAACTTGGGGCTCTAGGCAAGAGGAGGCCCAGCGTCTCGGACGCATCCTGCGACCCAAGAAGGGAGAGAACAAGGCCTGGTTCTACAGTTTGGTCACCCGCGAGAGCCGCGAGCAGGACTACGCTGAGAAACGCCAGCTCTTCTTGACAGAGCAGGGCTACAGCTACTCTATCGACGTGCGCAAGTGACTGAACCAATCCTTCATAAAAATCTCGCCATTCTTCGCGTGACCGAGGCGAGAGTGCTCGACGAAATCCGCGCGGTGGTCCCTCTTCAAGACTACAGCCTGGGAATACTCTCGGAGACCGAGGTCATCGTTGACCCCTCCAGGCTGCGTGAACTGCGTGAGGCGCTGGACGCCCGTGGTCTGCAGGCCTTGGTCAAACGGGTCTGACGGTTGCTTGGGGTTGAACTGCAGCGCTCTTGACCCAGCGGCCAAACGCCAGGGAGTCAGAGAGGCAGGTCCCAGTTTTTGGGGAGTCGGGCGGTCCCTTGGCCTGCAAAGGGCTGCAGCCCGCGCCAGTCTAAGCCGTACTCCACGAGCCAGGTCGCGACGGCCACAGCAGCCACCACTGCCATGCCGCGTACCAAGCGCTTGGCCCATTGGGCATCTCCACCCTTGGGCTGTTTAAGCCAGCGCCGGAAGTACAGATCGACCGCGATCAGTCCAGGGAGTACCACCAGCGTGCTGCGGGGGAACCACCCGTAAAGGGCCGCACCCATCGCCGTCAGGCTGGCCGCGTTGATCATCAGCCGTGCGCACCACAGCGTGACCTGTGGGCCGTGGGTGGCCACAAGAGTGCGGTCACCGCGGCTGCGGTCTTCTTCTTCCTGCCACGCCTGAGCGGCAAAGGTCAGGCCCAGCATGGTCAAGGCAATGACCGCCAGAGTCAGCACGCTGCGGCCGTTGAGTGGGCTGCTGGCCACAGCCATCCCCCCAGCCGGGGTCAGCAGGCCGTAGCCCAACACATTGACCAGCGGTCCACCCAGTGGATGCGCCTTCCAGGCCAGGCGCGGGTGGGAGTAGAGCACGGCGAGCACGCAGCAGCCAAAACACGCCAAGCCCACCCCAAGTCCGGATGTAAAGGCCAGCGTAGCAGCCACCGCCAGGGCGCCATAGGCCCACAGGTTTAGGTTCTCAGGGATCGGTTCGCTGCCCCCAAAGAGCACCTCGCCCCGGTCTTTGTCGCGGGCTGCGTTCAGCCAGAGCGTGCCAGCATGAAGAAATCCCCACGCGAGCAAGGGCAGGGCAAGAGCCCAGCAGGACGCCAAGTGTTCCGCACGCTCCCAGTAGCCGTAGGCCACACCGACGCAGAGCAGGCTCCAGAGCCACGGCAACATTCTTGGCCTAGCGTGGATCCAGAGAGCACGCAGCAGACGCAACTACTCAAAGACCTCGCACTCAAAGTTTCCGTCTTGAAAGTCTTCGCAGGACGCTCTCTTGAGCTCGCCCAGGCAATCGGTGGCCTTCTCCTCGGAGTAGGTCTGGCCCAGCAAGTCGCCTGCGTCTAGCAGGAATTCGCCAACATCTGCCCAGTCATCCCGGCAGTCTTGGGCATCGTCGTAGTCGGCCTCGTAGTCGGCCTCGTTGCATGTGCGGAACTGCTGGCACCAGGCCTTGCCATAGGCTTCGGGAAAGTCCTCCTCGGGGACAGTGCAAGCCACCAGGGCGGGGATGAGCGCAGCCGCCAACCAAAACCGATTCATGAGGATCTCCAGTCTCTTGTTGGGCCGCCCTAACGGCTGGAGGGATCGGTGGGCAAAGGAGTGGCGGGAGGGGTGTCAGCTTTTGGGTCCCCCTGTCACCCCTTGGACACCTGGACGGGAATGAAGTCCGATGGCTTGCGCATCGGAACGTTGGCACGGCTCCTGCAAAGGGATGGGTTGACTTGGCACTCTCCGGTTGCCGTGAACCATGGGAGGGGGCGCGATAGCGGGAGGGTGTCAAGTTGCGTCATTGGGTGTCCCTGCAACATGGGGGCGCGCGTGGCCCATTTGACGGGGCAGTAAAGCCCCGGCTTGAGACACGGAGACTCATGACTTTGCGTCACGCCACGACGCGGTGCGTCATGGGTTCCACGGGAGCCCTGGACTACCCGGGAGGCTGGAGGGACCGGGACGTCCTGGACGTGCAGGTCCAAGGGTCGGATCCCACGGTGCAGCTGGGGGCCCCGGCCTCTCAAGCCCAGGCGCCCTTCGCGATGGGTGCCATGGACGACTGCTTCCGTCTCGGTACCGGGCTGGCCTTGTGAATGGGGACCAGGGAAACAGCCCCCCGGTGAGCGGCTCGCATGCCAGCGCGGCCCTGACGAAGTTCCTCTTCCGGCGCCGGGTCACCGTGCTCACCGGGGCAGGGGTGTCTACCGACTCGGGCATTCCCGACTACCGTGGCCCGGAGACCGCCCGCCGTGCCCGTAATCCAGTTCGTTTTCGGCAGTTTGTGAATGATCCCGTGTGGCGGCAGCGCTACTGGTCTCGGAGCTACCTGGGCTGGCCCAACATACGGGACAAGAGCCCCAACAAGTGCCACGAGGCGTTGGCGAAGCTGGCGTTGGACGGGCGCGTTGAGGGCTTGATTACCCAAAACGTGGATCGTCTGCATGCCAAAGCGGGCCACAGTGGCATTGAGCTACATGGCGCGCTGGCCGAGGTCATTTGCCTAAGCTGTGGAAGCGTGCGGCCCAGGGAACAGGTTCAGGCTCAGCTTCGGGCCTTGAACCCTGACTTTCAGGCCCAGGTTCTGGAGTGGGCCCCCGACGGTGACGCCGAACTTCCACCCCAAGCCATGGAGAGTTTTCGGGTGCCGGGCTGCGCGTGTGGGGGACATCTCAAACCCCATGTGGTCTTTTTTGGAGAGAGTGTTCCGCGGGACAAGGTCGACCAGGCCTATGCCTGGGTGGAGAAGAGCCAGGGATTGCTGGTGGTGGGAAGCTCCCTGACGGTCTTCTCTGGTTTTCGCTTTGTAAAGCGGGCCCAAGCCTGCGGAATTCCGACCGCGATCCTCACCTTGGGGGAGACCCGTGGGGATCCGCTGGCGGTGCTGAAGTTAGATGCACCTGCCGGGCCGGTTTTGGCCGAAACAGTACGTCGTCTCACAGGCTCAGGGGCGCGCGACGGCACGGCGAAGGACACCTGAAAACGGTCTGTCCGGCCCGGCCTGGGAAATGGGTCGCCGGGTTCCTCCCAAAACGTGGCGCACTGCTGCGCTTGGGAGGGGTAGACGCTGGTGCTGTTCTTTGCGGCAGCTGGACCTGGCCTGGATGGCCGGTGACGGACCTTCGGTACCGTAAGACGCTCTTATTCGCGATTGGAGAAGCGGTGGCACCCCCTACTGGATTCGAACCAGTGACATTCCGCTTAGAAGGCGGATGCTCTATCCAACTGAGCTAAGGGGGCGTGGCGGCAGGTTAACCCCCCCATGCCTCAGAGTCCCGTCGGGAAGGGGCTGCACAGCCTGCGCTGGGCGAGATTCCAGGTCCACTGATCTTTTTTTAAGTTTCGCTGTCACATGCCTGGCTGGGTTGGCGTATTGCACCGTGAAACCGACCTCCCTGGAGCCCCCATGACCCTGCTAATTCTCGCTGGTCTGACCGCCTGCAATGACTTTGAACTCGTTCCCAGTGAGAGCAACGTCGGCGGTGTCGACGACTTGTCCGTCTGCATCCTGACTGCAGACCCCGGCTCGGTGGCTT
>CAJQPC010000091.1 GCA_905480105.1 uncultured bacterium
GACTGGCCAGACTCGCTGGGTAGAGCGAGGCCAGGACGGCCACGATGACCGCGACCACCACCCCGACGATCAGAGTGGGAGGCGAGAAGTCTAAGTACAAGGTCGCGTCTACCGGGTAGTCGCTGGTCAGGTCTGCCTTAGCGCCTACGAGCGCCATCATGTCCAAACCGTTGACGTTGTAGTACCAGGTCAAGGCCCCGCCCATCGCCGCGCCAATGGCGCCGCCTACCAGGCCCATCCAGGCGCCTTCGGTAGCGAACATGGTGATGACCCCGCCCCGGGTCATGCCCAGAGCGCGCATGGTTCCGATCTCGCGTACCCGCTCAAAAGTGGCCATGAGCACAGTGTTTGCGATGCCCGCGGCCGCCATGATCAGCAGGGCCACGCCCATGAAGCTGAACATGGTGCGGCGCATCTCGCCCACCTCGATGAGCGCCTCCGTAGACGAGAGCCAGGTGCGCACCTGGACCCGGTCGCCCAGCTGCGTTTCGGCCTGGGTGGCCCAGCTGGGGGCGGCGTCTCGGTCTTTGATGCGGCCGTGCACGTGGCTGCTGCGTCCGGTGCTCAGGAGCAGGGGGTCCGCTTCGTTGCGGGGCAGCATCACGCCCACGTTGTCAAAGAACATCGCGCCGGTGTCCACCACACCGGTGACCGGCAGCTGAATGGCATTGAGGGCGCCATCTGCGGTGCGAACTTCGACCACGATGACCTCGCCGGGGGAGAGATTCAGCAGGCGTGCCACGCCGGAGCCCACCAACACGCCACCGCCGGGGGTGTTCTCGGGGAGGGATCCGGTCATCTCCCAATTCTCCCTCGGAAACACGGCGGCGTCGCTCTCCGGGTCGTAGCCAACCAGGCGCACGCGGGTGCTGTCCAGGCCCTTGATGATGCGGGGAGCAGCCACGATGCGCTCGGTCCACTCGGTGGTATTTGCATCCAACCAGCTGCGGTCTGCATCGCTCAGGGTGTAGAGGGTGTCAATGGGGTGGTCGATGCCGAACTTGGGGTAGTCGGGGGGCACCACCACCACGTGTCCAGCGTCGTGGATTTGGGCCCGGTAGACGTTCTCGTCCAGGCCGTTGGCCATGCCTCGGCCGGCAATGATGACCAAGACGCCCATGATAATGGAGACCATCGAGAGCGCGTTTCGGCCCAGCTGCCGGAAGAGGTTTCGGGTGGCGAGCTTCAGGATGAGCATCTCAGACTCCCTGGGTTTCGTCGGCCAGCAGGCGGCCGTCCAGGATCTTGACCACGCGTCGGGCCCGCTCCATAACCATTGGGTCGTGGGTGGAGAATAGGAAGGTTGCCTTGTGCTCTTCGTTGAGCTGCCGCATCAGATCCAAGACCTGGTTGCCGGACTTGGAGTCCAGGTTGGCGGTGGGTTCGTCGGCGATGACCAGCTTGGGTTTCTTGACCAGGGCCCGGGCGATGGCCACGCGCTGCTGTTGGCCCCCTGAGAGCTGGTTGGGTCGCCTGTCCAGCAGATCCCCCAGTCCGACTTGAGTCAGGGACTCGCTGGCCATCTCTCGGGTCTGCTTGGGATTCAGGCCGCTCAGGTGCAGGGCCAGTTCCACGTTCTCGACCGCGGAGAGCACAGGCACCAAGTTGAAGCTCTGGAAGATGAAGCCGATCTTCTGCCCGCGAATCTCGGTCAGGGCTTTGGAGCTGAGTCCCTCTGTGGACTGCCCGTCGATCTTGACCAGCCCCGAGGTCGGTGTGTCCAACAGCCCAATCAGGTTCAGCGCGGTGGTCTTGCCCGAGCCGCTTGGCCCGCTGAGCACTGCAAACTCCCCCGGCTCGAAGGTGACCGTGAAGTTGTCCAGGGCTTTGACCAGGGTGGGGCCGCTGCCGTAATGGCGGCTGGCGGAGAGGAGCTCGCAGATGGACATGGATTCTTCCAAACAGGTCGTTAAATGCTGAATCGCGTCTGAAGCGTAAAGGTGGCTCGGGGAACGAGTTCGTTCAGATTCAGGTCGGCTGTGGTGCCGTCGAGGGTTGGGACTTGTAGTCGCAGGTCTTGCGCTGGGGAGTTTAGCTCGCCGCCATCTCCCCAGGTGCTCAGGGGGATCTGCCCTGCAAGGCTCATGGACCAGCGGTCCCCGAAGGTGGTGCCCAGGGTCGGCACCATCAGAGCACTGCCGTCGTCTAAGTTCTGCACGTGCAGGACCCCGGCACTCAGGCGCTCGCTCAGGCCAAGGTTCACGGCCCCCATCAGGTAGTTCTCCCCCGAGAAGAAGGGCGCGAAGGGGTCGGAGCTGCTTGCCACGGTGCCGCTCATGCCGGCGCTGAGCTGCTCTAAGGGGTCCACGGCGGGGGCTTGTCTGCCGCTGCGGTAGTACTGGGCGGTGACCACAAGGCCCTCGAGCACCGGGAAGGAGTAGTCCACTCCCACAGCGATTTCCTCGTAGACGGAGGCGACTCTGCCCAGGTCTTTGATGTGCGCAGCTGCCTCTACCCAGTATCCAACCCCGAGCGTGCCGCGCACATCCACGCCCAAGAGCGGGGAGGCTTGCTCGATGAGCTCTTCCTCCTCCTCAAAGGCCTGGTTCCAGGCGCCCAGCACGGAGAGGTCTACGCTGCCGACCACGAAGGTGGTGCGGTTGACCACTCGCAGCTCATCGAAGACGTCGGAGGTGGCGATGACCAGTGCGCTTTGGTTCCAGTCGCCAAAAGGCACGGTAAAGCGGGCAGCGTTCACGCCCGCGCGGTTGCGCCAGGGCTCGGTGAGGATGACCTGGGGGAAGGGGTCAGTGGGGTTGACCATAAAGGCCGAGCCCCAGTTCAGGGCCTGTCGACCGATGCGGATGTCCACCTTGGGCCGGTACAAATCCAAGTAGAGGCGGTCCACGATGGCCGCATCCTGGAAGCGGTCGATGCGCAGGACCTCATTTTGGTAGCTGGGCCAGATTATGCCGGCGGCAGCCAGGGTGGGGGCCAGGCCGGCCTCGTCCACTAGGCGTTCCAGCTCGCTTGTGGTGCTTCTTCCTTGAACAAGAGCGATATCTACGGTGGTGACCAGGGCAGTACGATCACCCAACTTGGCGCGGAAGGTGGGCCGGGCGCGCTCGACCACGGTCAGCGGGACCCCGTCAACACCGATGGGAACCTGGATCAGGTTTTCCAGGTATCCGCTCGCTTCTTGGGCAGCGGCCGTGTTGATCAGGAACAACAAGGGGAGCATTTTTGCCTCGTGATTGAGGTTTAGGCGAGGAAACTCCCGGCGTCAATTAGAAAGTTTAGAACTCTTAGTGATGACTAAGAATTTAAAGGACGCTATGATGGGGCTCCAAGGAGGGCCCATGACCGAGAACAAACTCCAGGACTTCGTCGCCCACTCGGGCCTGTTGTTTGAAGGGAACGGCCTGCCAGGTGTCGCCGGGCGCATTCTGGGACATCTGTTGGTGTGCGAGCCGGCCATGCAGTCCAGCGCAGATCTGGCCAGGGCTCTGGAGACCACCTCGGGTTCGATCTCGACCAACACGCGAATGCTTCTTCAAGGCGAGCTGATCGAGAAGGTTCCGGTCCCAGGCAAACGCGGCACCTTCTTTCAGATCTTGCCGGGGGCCCATACCAAGCAGTTGACGAGTTGGCAGACCCAGACGCGTCTGTTCCGGGAGCTATTGGACGAAGGGATTGCGGTGCTGGAAGGAATGCAGGTGCCGGAGGAGAGGTTCGAACGCATCCGGGAAGCGCGGGCGCTCTACGCATTCTTTGAGCGGGAGTTGCCGCTCCTGTTGATGCGGTGGGAGCAGGAACGGGCAACACTTGGGGAGAGTTGAGCCCTACTCCGCGGGCACTTTGGTCGCGATGAGCGGGTACTCTTCGGCCGTACGCCAAGCCAAGGTGGGCCACCAGCGTTCGACTTCTGGCAGTGCACTGGGCTCGATGCTTTCGCCGGGTTTGGGCGCGTACATCGGCAGGCCACGCTTCTCGGCGGCCACGAGCGCCCGTTCAACAGGCTCGGTCCAGCCATGGTTGGCCAGGTTCCACAGACCCCAATGGATCGGTAAAAAGGTCTTGGCCTGGACCATGTCGGCCCCGCGCAGTGCGTTCTCGGGGCCCATGTGCCAGTCCGGCCAAGCCTGGTCGTAGGCGCCAACCTCGATCAAGGCCACGTCGAAGGGGCCATAGCGCTCGCCGATCTCCTCCATCGCCGGGAACAGGCCGGTGTCGCCGGAGAAGTAGATTCGGTTCCACGGGCCCACGATGGCGTAGCCGCCCCAGAGGGTGCGCATCTGATCCAGCAAGTGCCGACCGCTGGCATGACGCGAGGGCACCAAGTTGACCTCGACTGCGCCCACGGTGGTGGACTCCCACCAGTCCAGCTCGGTGATGCGTGCGGGATCCACGCCCCAGTACTCCAAGTGCGCTCCCACCCCCAAAGGCACGATGAACTGCGTGTCCCATTGGGTCATGCGCTCGATGGTGGGCTGCTGCAGGTGGTCGTAGTGGTCGTGGGAGATCAGTACAGCATCGATTTTTGGTAGGTCATCCAGTGCGATGGGTGGGGCGTACCATGCCTGGGGACCGGCCCAGTCTACGGGACCTGCTCGGCCGCCAAAGATGGGGTCGGTGATCAGGCGCACCCCGTCGATCTCGAAGACTTGGGTGCTGTGGCCCAGCCAGGTGACCCGCAGGCCGGACTCGGGTGGGGTGTTGAAGATCTCGCCCTTGGAGCGAAGAACGGGGATCTCCACTTCCGGTGTTGTGGGTCGACTCTCGCCGAATGTGGTGAACATGCCCGAGTAGTCGTTGAACATGGCCTGGGGGTTTACGAAGATCTCGCCTTGGTGTTGGGGAGAGGCCAGCATGCGCTCCAGACGAGCGCCTTCGGGAGCGGTCCCCATGGGCACCCAGGCATCTGCCAGAACGCCTCCGCTGGCGAGGAGGCCCATGACCATCAGGGCGAGCAGTGGCTTGAGCAGGCGTTTCATGTCTTGGCTCCGGAGGTGGAGCATTTATGCACCAGCGGGTTCAGGTCCAACCGGCATGTGGCGTGCGCGCAGTCGTTGACATACCCCAAGGTTCTGAATTCTGGAGGACGTGTCCATGGGCCGCATGTTTGAGAAGCGCAAGCACACGATGTTTGCCCGATGGGACCGCATGGCCAAGGCGTTCACCCGTTGTGGCAGAGAGATCACCATGGCGGTCAAAAGTGGGGGGGACGACCCGCACAACAACCCCACCCTGCGGCGCGCCATCCAGAACGCCCGTTCCCAGAACATGCCCAAGGACAAGATCGACAATGCGATCAAAAAAGCCCTGGGTGCCGATTCCGCGAACTACGAGACTCTGATCTACGAAGGCTACGCCCCCCACGGTGTGGCTGTGTTGGTCGAGACGGCTACCGACAACCCCACGCGAACCGTGGCCAACGTGCGCTTGGCTTTTAAAAAGTGCGACGGCAACATGGGGGCCACCGGGTCTGTCTCCTTCATGTTTGCGCACCAGGGGCTCTTCCACTTGAAGGCGGAGGGATTGGATGCGGAAGAGCTGGAGTTGGACCTGATCGACCACGGCCTGGAGGAGCTGGACGAGGACG
>CAJQPC010000092.1 GCA_905480105.1 uncultured bacterium
CGCTATGGCTACGAGCGCAGTGGCAGCTCTTGGGGCTTTATCAGTGCCCGGGTGCCCGTGTCTGGACCCCTGACCGCCAACAATGCGGACATCCTACGGGAGGCGGCCGTAGACAGCTTGGGCTTGGCTTTCATGCCGCGCTTCATGGTGGCCCAAGCCATTCAGGATGGCACTCTGGTCGAGGTCCTCGGCGAGCACATCATGAAGGAAGGTGGGGTCTACGCTGTTTACCCACACAGCAGGCACCTGAGTGCCAAGGTTCGGGCATTTGTGGACCATGCCATCGAGCACTTTGGGCCTACGGCGCCTTGGGACCAGGAATAGTCCGATGTCAAAGGGCCAAGGGGCCAAAGATCTAAAGCGCTTGGCCGATGAGCTCGGCCTGATCGTTAGCGACTCGTTGGTAGTTCAGGCCCTGGAACGCCTGACCTCGCTTGAGCTCCAAAGGGCGAGTTGGATGCTGCATGGCATGGATCTCGGGCTTGAACCCTTCGGCCTGCTGCCTGGGGATCCAGCTACGGGTGCAGCCCGCGTCCTGGGGCTGAGTTGGGTCTTGGGTGTCTGTGTTCACGGAGAGGGGGCCCTACGCGTTTCCTTGTTGGAGCGCATGCCCACAGGTCGTGCGCTTCTGGCTGCCGTGCGGCTACCTGGCGCCGTCGAGGACAGCGTGTTGCCCCATCTGCCGGCGCTCCGTACAGCTTGGCTGCCGGTGGTCGGGGATACCTTGGCTCAAGGCGAGGCGCTGCTACCCAAAGTCATCCAGGCGCTGGAAGGGGTTCATCCTGGCGCAGGGCTCCCCAGCTTTGCGTGTCTTGGAGAGCGCTTTGTACAGGAACTGGCCCTGCGTCAAGCGGCGGACCCGGTGGCGTCTCTGGCCCCCACGGCACCCCTCACGCCACCTCCGGAACTTGCTCTTTCCAGTGCCGCCGGGCTGCCCCTGGGGCCTACAAACAGCGCCGTACCCTTGCCAGGGGCCCCACCGCCCACGACGCGACCCTTGCCCATGCCGGACCAGCCCTTTGTACCGGTGGAGTCTGCCCACTGGCCGCCCGCCCAAGACGCAGCCGAACAACCAAGAGGGGGCTCTGAGCCGAGCTTAGAGTCGAGAGAACCACCGCCCCTGACCGGGCCTCCCGGTGCTGCGCGAGAAGTACAGACACAGCCCCCAGGCGGTGCCCAGGCGCTCCCAATGGTGATGGCGGGGTTTGTGGTCGCCGTCTTGGTCCTGGTGGCTTTGGTCGTGGTCCTGGCCCTGGGGATCTGGGTTTTTAGCGTCTAAGGTCTCAGTAGAGGCTGTAGCGCTCCCCATCTCGCTCGTAGCCCAGGCTGAGCACCACCTTGCTCAGGCTGTCTCGGCCCATGTCGGCTTGTCGAATCAGGCCGCGGTCCAGTGCGAAGGGCCCTCGAGACGAACGCTTCCTCAAAGCTGCAGCCAGGCCCTCTAAGTGACCCATCTCGATCGCCATTCCGCCGGTCACGGCCATGCCCAAAGCCGTGTACAGGGGCGTGCTAAGGCGTGCGGGGCACACCTTTGTTTGGTCGTTTGGCAGCTCTACCAGGGGGAGCTGCTGCCGGAACAGTGACACCAGCAACGCTCGGGCGTAGCGTGCCGCATCGTTCGTGGGTGGCGCAAAGATTGATAAGCGGCCGAGCTTTACGCCGCGCTGCGCAAGGATTCTCCGGTCGATTGGGGTGAGCTTGGGCAACCAGGCGCTCGCCTCCTCCGTAGGCATGCTGCCGAGATTCTGCTGCAGTCGGTCTAGCAGCGCGCGGCCCGCGTCTTTGAGTTTGTGGTTGGGTTTGGCCAGGGGTCCAAGAGCCTCCCGAATGCGCTCAACTATCCATTTCTGCAGGTGCTCAACGAGCAAGGCGCTGTCTTGGGGAGCGAGGTGCGGGTTGCGCAGCAGCTGCACTTGTGGAGCAAGGGGACCGGTCCCTTTGCCCAGCGAAGCGACCAGGGCTCCTTCCCACGACAAGTGCCCATCCACGTCCAGCACCAGAACATTGTCGCTCGCGTGAATGAGTCGCTGAACGCGCCGACCTAACTCCTCGCGCAGCTCCTGCTCCAGCCCTGCGCTGAGCTTTCGTGCGTGCTTACCGGGGGCTGGTGAGTAGCGCAGCCCAAGCAGGGAACCGGAGATCTCGTGTCGGCGTGGTGCGAGCTCGGTGGCCCCTGTATTTCCTGAGCTCAGGGTCTGCTCTTCTGTGAGCACGACGCTGCGTCGGGCCACGAAGCGTCGTGTCAGCGCCTTGTGCAGGGCTTGGGAGAGGCGATCCTCGATCTCGGTGCAGCGGCGTTGCCACTCCAGGCCATTGACGAGCCAGCCTTTGCGGTTGGACACGTAGTTCCAGGTGCGCACCCATGCGATGCGGGCCATCAGTGCGTCGATGTCCCCGTCTTCTCGGTCTAAGCGATCTAAGCGGGACTGGAGGAAGGAAGGAGGTATCTGGCCTCGCTCGAGCAGAAACTCCAACAGCTGCGCGAGGAGCTGCACGTGGGCGCCAGTCAGGATCTTTCTGAAGTCTGGGATTTGGGCCACTTCCCAGGCCAGCCTTACCGCTGACGCTCCGTGCACTCGGGCCTGAACCTTTGGCAGCGCTGCCAGACCGTCCAAGGCGAGGTGGTCCGGCCACTCGCGCACCTGGCGTAGGCAGCGTTTGGGGCTGCTCCTGTCTAAACTCTCCAGGAGCGCGCTCAAGCTGGCAAAGTCCAAGGTGCTGTTGCGCCAATACAGCCCTCGCAGGGCGGGGAATCGGTGCTGTTCGATGGCATACACCGCGTCGGGGGGCAGAGGCCCCGCGCTGTTCAGGGTGCCGAAGGTGCCGTCGCGGGTGAAGCGCCCAGCACGGCCGGCGATCTGGGCCAGTTCGTCCACGCGCAGGTCGCGCGTACCCCAGCCGTCGTACTTGCGTGTCGCTGCCAAGGCTACGTGGTCCACGTCCAGGTTCAGGCCCATACCAATGGCGTCTGTAGCGACGAGGTAGTCGACCTCTCCGGACTCATACAGAGCGACTTGGGCGTTTCGGGCCCGGGGAGAAAGGGCGCCCAAGACCACAGCGGCGCCGCCATGCTTTCGGCGAAGCCGCTCAGCGATCTCGTAGACCTGCTCGGCGGAGAAAGCGACCACAGCGCTGCGCTTGGGCAAGCTCAGCAGCTTGCGGGGGCCGGTGTAGCGCAAGGTCGACATGCGCTTGGCCTGTTGGATCTCCGCGGTGGGCACCAACTGCTGAAGCAAGGGAGCGATGGTGTCAGAGCCCATGAACCAGGTCTCCTTCACCCCGCGGGCGTGAAGCAGACGTTCGGTGAAGGTGTGGCCCCTGTTGCGTTGGCCGGCGAGCTGAATCTCGTCGACAGCTAGGAAGTGCACCGGCACGTCCATTGGCATGGCCTCGACCGTGCAGACCCAGTACCGGGGATTTTGGGGGATAATCTTCTGTTCGCCGGTGATGAGGGCGGCCTGACCGGGGCGCTCTTTCTCCAACCGGGCGTGAATCTCCTGAGCCAACAGGCGGAGTGGCAGTCCGATCATGCCGGTGGGATACGCGCGCATGCGCTCCAAGGCCCGGTGGGTCTTGCCCGTGTTGGTCGGGCCCAGGGCGGCGATGATTCGGCCGCTATTCAGGTCAAAGCTTCGCAAGCCGAGTTGTCCAGGGTTTACAGGGTAAAGAAAGGTGGCAGGATAGAGGGAATCCAACGCGGAGGTTCCCTTGCTTATGTTCCTGCTCACCCTGGCTGCCTGCAGCAAGGGTGGATCGATCTTTGGTGATGAGTCGGACTCTGGAGACTCAGGTACGCCGTGGTGGGAGAACGAATACGACTACGAGGGCGACGACCCGCCCGAGGCCGAGAAGGGCAAGAGTTGGTGCGAGCCAGCTACGGGATCTGCCGGGGACATTTTCTTCTTCCAGATCGAAGGATTCGACCGGCAGGGAGAGGACAGCCTGTCCGGGGGTACGGTCATCGCTGAGCGCGAAGGCAGCGTCCTGTTTGAGCACGCCCTGTTTTACTGCGATGCGGTGGGAGATTGCGAAGGCAGTTGGACCGCAGCGAGCTGGTCAGGTGAGCTGTCTTGCAACGAGAGCGCGGTAGAGTTGTACGACTTCACCGGCTTTTTGGTGGACCAGAAGGGCAACGAGTCGGACGCCATCGAGCTCTTGTGGGATGGCATCAAAGAGAACGGCGGCGGTGGCGACTGAGTCGCGTGTTCCGGTTGTTCATTGGGCTCAGCGGATGGGCTCTAGCAACTCCGACATGGCCAAGTAAATGAGTCCATGGACAGCCGTAACCTGTCGTTCATCCTTGGGATTAACGTAGTCGCGTCCACTCTCCGTGTCGCGCAAGCCGACGGCCATTAGGCCAAACTCCGCCTTGAGGTGGGTGGCCAGGGCACCGTAGGAGAGGGGCAACTCGATGTCAGCTGGGATGTGGCCCACGTACATGGAGTTGGAACCGCTGGCGACGACCTCGGAGAGGATGTGGGCGGTTCCCGGCACGGTGACGGCATGGGTCAGCAGGGAGAAGGCCACCCGGGTGGACTCAATGACCTCGTCTGCGCCAGCTGCTTTGGCGTGCTCGACGTTCTCAGAGTCCAGGATCTCCACCGCGATGTACAAGGGGCTGGATCGTCCCTCCACCTCACGCATGTAGCGGCGCAGGGTGAACACCGTGAGGATGGTTACCGCGTCGGCCTCTTGGGGCGCTCGGGTGCGCGGGCCGATGACGATGGCCGCCTTTGCGTGGGTGATGCGCACCTTGTCCAGCTCGCTCTCTTTGGACGCATCGCCTCCGACCCAAGCGAACTCAGGCGGAACGTCCGAGGGGCGCTCGCCGTGGCCGAAAAGCACCAACTCGGTCTCATTGGGGTCGATTTCCGCGAGCAGCGCGTCCAGGAGCATACGTGCGCCTTCTTCGTAGCCGCACACGACGATGTGGTTGATCTTGTTGGACATTCGAAACTGTTCCTCTCGGATGGAGAGCACGGCGTTCATCAGGCTGTTGACCACCACACCGGCGAAGAGGGCGGCTGTGATCATGCCCCCGATCATCAGCACGCCCGCGACCCCTCGGCCAGTGAGCGTGACCGGAGAGATGTCGCCGTAGCCGACGGTGGTGATGGTCACCAGGGCCCACCATAGGCCGTCCCCCAAGGTCGTGACCGAGGGGTTGAACTCCCGTTCCACCAGCCAGATGCTCACCCCGCCCAGGCCGATCAGGCTGAATAGGATGGTGAAGACACCGGTGAACAAGAGCAGGTTGTCTTCGAAGGCCCGGATGGCGCCTTTGAGGGGAGCGTTGACCAGCTTGGGCAGTCGCAGAAGACGCAGGAGGCGTAGCGCGCGCAGGCCGCGTAGGGCTGGAAAAAACGCCAGAACCGTGAGGATGTCGATCAGGGTTAGGGGCTGAAGGCAGTACTTCAGGCGGCCACTGATCTCCAAACGAAGGCGCTTGGCGGTGCTGTACTGGAAAAGTTTGAGCTCTGGCGGCCGGTAGCTCAGAACGCGAAGCAAGATCTCCACGCCGAAGACCGACAGCAGAACGCGGTCTAACCACACCAGCCATGCGACATCCTCCAGCTTGAACCAAACCTCTGCTCCGAAAAGCAGAATGGAGATAGCGATGAGCACGCCAGTTACCGTCTGTGTCCACCGGTAGACTGTGGTGTTTGGCCGGTGGAAGGCGTTGTGTAGCTGTTCGAACACGCCGCGAGACTATCGAAAAATGCGGTTCCAGTCACAAATGGCAGTCCGCGTCAGGCATGGCCACTGGAAGATTTAGAGTTTCAAGCGGGTGTCGGTGATGCTCGCCGAAGGTACCGATGGGAAAGAAGAGAGCGTTGAGGAAGTGCGGATGAGCACGGAGATGAGCTAAACAGCGTGGCCGCTGAGTAAGGCAACGCCAGTCCCTGCTGTTGGAGCTGCGGCTGTCTCCGCGCACGTGGGGAGCCCAGGACTTTTCGGGGTGTCCCTCCCAGGTGGAGCCGATTGTGAAGTCGCGCACCCAGGGTCAGCGCACAGACGGCGCGCGCGTGTGGAGTACGGCTGAGCATTCCGCACTATCGGCCCCTATGGCCCGGTACTCTGCGTGGTCTCCTAAACCTCCAAGTCGCCGGTCACCGGTGCCGAATAGGTGCACACCTTGGCTCCGCTCGGCTCCGGTGCCCATATTGTGGCAAGCACTTTGCGCGGGCCCCCCGGTTGGTCGAACGATGCCCAGCGATGCCTCCGCTTGGCCGGCCGTTGTTCCGAAGCAGCTCATCCGCTGAGCGTTGGCGGTGCTGCGGGATCAGCTTCTCCCCAACGACCGGGTGCGCGGGATGCTGATTGCCCACGTGCAGGTTTTCGTCGTCGCCCAAAACTTGTCCCCGGGGAGTAGGAGACCTGTGACGAAGCTCGGGGCGCGGTGCAGCCGGAGCAGGGGCAGACGAAACCCTTTTTGGGGTGGAGCAAGCCCCCCAGTCCGCCACTCTGTCTATACAGGAAACAACCCCTCAAAACTCCTTGCAGAGTCCTTGTGCCTTCTCGCTGGCTTGTACAGCAATGCCGATAAGCTCGGTGTCCCTTAGCTGGGTGCTTTCGGACAAGCGCTCCATGGCCAGGGACCAGGGCCCTGCCCTGAGAGCGGCATGAATACTGCGGGAAAGTTCGGCGCTGAACCGTAGCTCTTCGAGGTGATCAGCAATTTCAATCCGCTCCAGAGTGGCTTTGGCTTGGGCGTCTGCGCTCTCGTCCCGCGCACGCTTCGCCCTGCCTTGCTCGACGGACATGGCGGCCGAGGCCTGAGCGTCGATGAGCTCGCTGCCGTCTCGGAGATCAATCAGACCTGTGTTGCGGTTGTTCTGTGCACGTCGGCGGCGGCGTTCGGCCTTCTCTACCTCCTTCCCCATGGCGGTCACCTGGGCCTCGGTTTCAGCGAGCCTGGGTTCTTCCAGGCTGGCCATGCGGTCGTAATAGTCTGAGACCTGTTCCCAATCGCTGAGGGCCTGGCTTTTGGCGACCCTGCATTCTTCCCGTTGACCAATGCCACAGGCGAGCGTCCAGAGAATCATCATCATGGAATGACTCTACCGCAGCCTTTGGGAATGCCCGTCTCCCAAGCGGGGTGCGCCAGACCCGCGTTCCAAATCATAGATCTCAGAGCAAGACACCCCGGCGCAAGGCCAGGGTGTGCTGTCACGCGCGAGATGAAATCAGCTCGCGGGTTTCCAGGTGTCGCTGATGTAGCTGACCAGCAGGGTGATCTGCTCGTCGTCATACATGCCACCGTAGGGCGCCATGAGTGGGGACTTGCCATTGGCCGCACCACCACTCTTGATGACTGCGTGCAAGCTCTCAGGAGTGCGGGTCTCCCAGAAGACGGCCTCTGCGAAGGAGGCTGGTTTGGGGTTCAAGGCGGCAGCTGCAACGCCGTCGCCGAGACCGGAGGTGCCGTGGCAGGCCGCGCAGGTCTTTTCGAACTCACCCTTGGCGTCGAAGGCTGCAACGACCTCCGCGGGTTCGGGGGCAGCTTCAGGAGCTGCTTCAGCAGCAGGGGCTGCTTCAGCGGTAGAAGCAGCTTCAGGAGCGGTAGCAGCTGGCTCTTCGCCGCCGCTGCAGGCCATCAGGCTGGTGGCCACTGCGAGACTCATCATTAGGGTACGCATTGTTGATTCTCTCTCCGTATCTCGGGAGCGGAGGCGCCCGAGGTGAGTAGGCCCTTAACAAACATGGCCCTGTCTGTCCGAGGACTGGCTCGGAACTGGCGTACATGTGCTTAAATCTCTGTGCGCAGGAGGCGCATTTTGTCATGACTGAGCTCTTCTGCTTTTCCTGTGGTCGCGAGATTCCAGGTCCGCTTGACTTCGGGCAAGCAGCGATTTGTGACCGCTGTCGCGTACGCCATGATCCAAACGCTGATTCCCAGCTCTTTGTGCGCAGGGTGGGCAATCCCGAAGAGGGCCCTTTGAGCCGTCAGGCGGTAGAGGATCAGCTGGGCCGGGGATTATTGGGGCCAGAGGACCGCATACGAGAGGAGGACGGGCCCTGGCAACGTATTGACCAGCACTCGTGGTTCGTGGGCTGTTTTGTCGCCGGTGACCCGCGCAACGAAGAGCTGCAGAGCACCCTTCGGGCACGCGAGGAGGAGCAGGACCAGCTGCGACGGCACGGCACGCTACAAAAGAGCATGCGCTTCGTTTTGGGGGCCGGTGGTGTCTTTGCTGTGGCGGGGGTGTTGCTCACCAGCCCCATTTGGATCCAGGGTACGTCGGTCAAAGAGTTTGCGTGGAAGGGGGAAGAGGTGCTTGATCAGGCAGTGCTCTCGACCCGCAAGGCGCTCGACGATCAAGTCGCTGTTGAAGACCTTGTCAAGACCCAAGGTCTGCCAGGTGATGCGCTCATCTTGGCTTTGGAGAAGAAACATGGCGGGGTCACTGTGGTGGTGGCGGACGCCGTGGATGCTGGACTCAGGGGACTGATCGACGGCAGCCGAGTCGGGGTGGACGCTGCGGTGCTCGACTTGGAGATGGCTGTTCTCCAGGAGCCGGAGAATGTATCGGCCCTGGCAGCCCTGGCTTGGGCGTATGCGGTCTCGTCAGCGGAGGAGCTGCAGGCCCAGAGCGCCACGATGTTGGATCGCGCCGTTGCTCTGGACGAGAGTGCACCCGGGGTGAACCGTGCGAAGGCGGGGCTTGCATTGGCCTCTGAGTCTCCACGGCAGGCCAATGCACACGCTGTGGCTTGCCTGACCAGCGCGCCTGAAGATGGTATCTGCCTCTGGTTAATGGGCCGCGCCTTGAGCCAATCCAGCCAGCCGGAAGCTGCCCAGGAGGCCCTGGAGAAGGCTCGGGTTGCCCTGGGCGATGTGCCAGCTGTTCGCTTAGGCATCGGGTTGGCCGCGACAGAGGGGCTGCGTTTGGAGCAGGCGCTGCCTGAGCTCAAGTCTTACCTGAAGGAGCACCCCAACCACAGCGGTGCGCAGCAAGCCTTGGCACAGGTCTACAAGCTTGGGGGTCAGCCCAACCAAGCCCTAAAGTCAGCCCGCTCGGCCCTAAAGTCGGAGCCCGAGCTTGTTTCGCTGCGAGAAGCTGTGGCGGCTCTGGAGTTGGAGTTAGGTCAAGGTAGCGCTGCGCTTCGGACTCTAAAGCCGCTCATCGAAGGAGAGTCCCCCAGCGAAGATGCGCTTCTGATTGCGGGCTGGGCCGCCCTGGACTCGCGGAAGATCCGCTTGGCCAACGAGCTGACAGAGCGCCTCTTGGTTTTAAGTCCCAGCTCGGCGCGGGCCCACCTCTTGGCTGCCACCATCGGAAGACGGAACGGTCAGGGCCAGGCCTTGGGCGCGTTGACGGGGGCCAAGCCAGACTTGATGGCTGCTGAGCACGCGGCCCGCTACCACTTGGCTGCCGCGGAGTTCTACCGGGCCGATGGAGAGCTGCGCACCGCCGAGGACTCCATTCGTTTGGCGTTGGAGCGGCGCCCAAGCTGGGTGGCCGCCCAGGTTGCGCTTGCTGAGGTCCTGGTTGAGTCTGGAAACGTGGCGGGGGCAACCCAAGTCTTGGACGCGCTCTGGAAGTCGCACCCGGATCCCGACCGTCCGTACGTTGTGGGCTTGCCAATGCCTTCCTCGCGCCACAGTAGTCTAGAGTTGGGTCTCAAACAGGTCCCGGTGGGGAGCCTTCAGCACGCGTCCGCTCAGCGCGGAATCGCCATCCTCCAAGCGACTCAATGCGTTCTGGTTTCGAGCAACTGCGTTCTGGCACAAACAAGGCTGCAGACACTGCTGGATCGGGACGACACCCAGCCTGGACCGGGGGCTTGGTTGGCTCAGGTCTTGCTTCGGATGGGAAGTCCCGAAGCCGCGTTGACCCGCTTGGACCAGATTATCTCGCAGCAGGGGGGCTCGAGCGCTCTGCTCTTCCTCCGAGGACGGGCCAAGGCGGCCAGCGGCGGATCTCCCAAGGTCGATCTGGAGGAGTGCTACAGGCGCGCGAGCGGTCAGTTGGGTTTGGGCGGGCAGATTGCTCAGGCCCTGCTTTTAGTGGGTGACGTAGACGCCGCGGTGGCTCATGCCCGCTTGGCTTTGCAACAGGACAGCGACGACCTTCACGCGCGTCAGACCCTGCTTGCAGTGGGGGAGATGGGGCGCTAGGCGCAGGGGCATTGGCGGGCCTTTGCCCGGGAGTTCCAGTGCAGGTTCTGGTCGTAGGTGGTGGTGGCCGTGAGGCTGCGTTGGCTTGGAAGCTCTCTCAGAGCCCGAGCGTCTCGGGCATCTGGGTGACTCACGACAACCCGGGTTTTCCTGCTCAGGCTCGCAGGCTGCCAGAGGGGGAGCTGGCCAGGCAGGCTGACCAAGCGGGTGTTGACCTGGTGGTTGTGGGCCCAGAGGCCCCCCTGGCCGATGGCTTGGCGGACCGCTGCCGCGAGCTGGGGGTCCCGGTTTTTGGACCCGTTGCTCTGGCCGCGCAGCTGGAATCCAGCAAGGCCTTTGCCAAAGACTTTATGGCCGAGCACGGCATCCCCACGGCGGCCTATGGCGTCTACTCCAGCGCTGCGGATGCCCACTCGGCCATTGTGGGCCCCTGTGTGGTCAAGGCCGATGGCCTAGCTGCAGGAAAGGGGGTCTTTGTCTGTGCTGACTCGGAGCAAGCACACAAGGCCATCGACACGGTCTTTGAGAGGGGCTTGGGGGCGACGG
>CAJQPC010000093.1 GCA_905480105.1 uncultured bacterium
TCGATGAGGATCACCACCACATTGGGCTCCTTGGCCGGCTCCTGCACGGGCGCTACGTCGCCCATTGGGGCGGATGGGCTGCTGCAGGCTAGGACGAAGAGGGGGATCCACATGGCCCGAGTCTACCTGCAGCGCCTTGCCCCGGTATACCGACTGCGACAACGGGATAGCGGGTCTCTTCCAAAAAGAAGGTCGCCCATGGAGTCTCTCGTCTTTGGTGCCCTGGTGGGCCTTGTGATCGTGTTCATCGTGAAAAAGCTCTTCGTCAAGGCGGCCCCAGTGGCAGATGTGCAGGCCCTCTTGGATGCAGGCGCAGTGCTGGTAGACGTGCGCAGCCCAAGCGAGTTTGCCGGTGGCAGTCTGAAGGGTGCCAAGAGCCTGCCCATGGGCTCGCCGCCCAGCACTTTAGACCCGTCCGTGCCCATCGTTGTGTTCTGCGCCTCTGGGTTGCGCAGCGCGAAGGTGGCCCAGGACTGGTCAAAGCAGGGTTTCCAAGTCACGAACCTGGGCAGCATGGGCGCTGGTAGCGCTCTGAAGCTCTGAGTGGACCCCATCGCACGGTGTGCTGCGCTACAATGTTGCCATGAACGCGCCCCATCCTCACACGCCAAGCGACGCGCAACTCGATCGACTGGCCCCCGCTGAACGTTGGGGCTTTAAGCTGGCCGACCGCGTCCACCGCCACGCCCGCTGGGCCGCTGTCGGCTGGAACTCGACGGTCATGGTCGGAGTCACTTGGCTGACCTGCAAGCGCCGCTTGCATGTGGCCGGTCTGGACAACCTGCACGCCTTGGACACCAAGCGCGGCATCTTGCTCGTGGCCAACCACCGCAGCTTCTATGACTTCTTCACCATCTCCTGCGTGCTCTTCAACTGGACCCCGCTGCAGCGCCACGTGCTTTTTCCTGTGCGCAGCGAGTTCTTTTACGACTCACCCGTTGGGTGGGCCGTCAACTCGGTGATGAGCGGCATGGCCATGTTTCCGCCCATCAAGCGCCAGCGCTCGGCTGGGCAATGGAACCGCTACGCGTTGTCCCGCTGCAGCCACGAGCTGCAGAGCAACGGTGCCGTGGTGGGCATGCACCCAGAGGGGCGCCGCTATCCGGACGCCGATCCCTTCGCCGTGCACCAGTGTAAGCCCGGTGCGGCCCGTGTTGCTTTGGATGCCCCTGACACACAAGTCGTTCCGCTCTTCCTCAGCGGCGTGACCAATGATCTGTGGCAGGAGTTTCTGTGGAACTGGTTCGAGCCGGAAGCCCATCCCATTGGGATAGCGTTTGGGCCGCCGATTCCAATGGACGACCTGTGTTCCAAGGGCCAGGACGATGCCGAGTCTGGGCCCCAGATTCGGGTGGCCCGTGTGCTGACCCAGCGAATTGCAGACGCTTTGAAGGTGCAGGCAGAGGCCTGTAGAGAGATCTTGGAGAAGGTTGGGGAGCAGGTGAAGGTCGCCTAATGCTTCGTTTCGCACGCCTACTCGCTTGCACGCCTCCGCTACTAGCTCCCACGAATCATCTTTCCTGACAGAGGGCAAATCAAGGGGTCAAGGGCGGCGCCTTGTTCCTTGACCTGGATTCGGCTTGTTACTCTCCTTGTTCAGGGAGGACCTGGTCAATCCAATACTCGTTCCAGCCGTTGATCTGAAGGCTGTGAATACCGATGTCCAAGGCTTGGCGTTGGGTATAGTGTCCCATTCTTACCCGGTACCAGGTCCTCTCGCCTTCTTGATGGGTCTCAATGCGAAGGTCTGGTACACCGTTTTTGGTCAGTGAGTCTCGAATATTCTCGGCCTTGTCTTTCTCTAAGGTGGCCTTGATTTGGACTGTCCAGTACCCCTGGTCCAACTGCTCCTTCGTCGTGAGTCGGCCGTCTTCCCATGCGAAATAATTGAGTAAACCCAGGGCGATGCCCTGGTGGTACCTCCTCATGTATTCGGGGTCTGAAAACCGCTCTTTTTCGGTCGGATTGTCCATGAAGTGGGTTTCAATCAGCACCGCTGGACGCTTAGAATGTTTCAGCACGGCCAAGCCGGATTGGGTCAGGTGAGCGCCGTACCGTTGGTGAGTGGCGACATACACGCTGTTCCCATCGACTTTTGTGTTCACGACTTCATTGGGCTGAACAGCGTCTCGCATTCGAAAGATTGGCAAGTTCTCGCGTTCAAAGGCTGCGCCGAGTGTCACCGCGAGCCATTCGCTTTCTTGAGAAAGCGAGCCGGACTGCTCGTAAGTCCAAATAAACCACGATCCCTCCGTGGTCGTTGAGGGTCCATCCGCATGCAGTGACAACAGGACGTCTACACGCTTTTGGGCGGCCAACTTCCCACGGCGCCAGTGGTTCGGACTGTTCTCACAGCCTGAGTCTTCGCGTTCGCGGGTCTTGTAGACCTTGTAGTGTCCGGTGGATTCGAGGTGGGCCTCCAACTCTGTAGCGAGTTTCCACATGGCCTTGGCTTCTGTTGCGTTTTGACCGCAACCATGACCCGGATCGAGTAGCACCCGTTTGACCCCGAATCCATCCCAGTAGTCATCCTGGATCTGAATTTCGTCTCCGGTAAAATTGTTGGTTCTCAGGGCAATTTCGTCTCGGACAAAGTCCCAGCCATCAAAACTACATGCCGTGAAGACAAATGCGCCGGCACATAAACGTAGTATTTTGATGTGCCGATTGTTGGTCATCTTGGAGTCTTTGTCCGAGTGGGTGCACGAGTACAAGGCCAGATGTCCGACCGAGGGTCTATGCCCCTAAGCTGTCGGGTTGCTGGGCTGTGGCAATCACAGCAACTCGAGGGCCAGCGCCTCCATCTCCTCGTGCCCATCGCGCCCTTGACCCTCGCCTACGCGCGCCAGGTCTTGGTCGATCACGATGTACTGGGGGCGGCCCACGCCGGTGCGCCATGCGTCCCAGGCGATCTCGTCGGCGTCATAGAGCACCGGGAAGGTCAGCCCCAGCTCGTCTACCCACAGGGCGGTTTCGTCTTGGCTGTCGGCTCGCAGAGCGGTGATGACCGTCAAGCCTTGGTCTTGAGTGGACCGGTAAAAGTCTTCGGAATCTGGGGCCAGATCCCTACAGGCTCCTCACCAGAAAGCCGAGAGGTCCAGTAGAATTACGTCCCCTCGGTAGTCCGATAGGGAGACGTCTTCGCCCAGGTGATTGGGAAGGGTAAAGTCGCCGGCCACGCCGTCTTGGACGGGTTCGGTGCAGGCGAGCAGGAGCAGGAACATGGGTACCTCGTACCGAAGTGATGTCATCAGTCTGGAAAAGTTGCCAGAATACGCGCCAAGACAGCCTCTCGTTCTCCCGTCGCATCCACGATCCACACCCGCTCATCCCCTGGAAACTGAACGCTCACGCCCTGTCCAGAGCAGATGCCCAAGCAGTCGACAGTGGCCACACGTATCTGCTTTCGCCACAGGCCCTGTGCTTTGAGTTCCTGTTTCAGAAAATGTCTCAGCTCCTCGCTGCCCAAGGGACCGCAGCTGGGGTTCTGAGCACCGGGCTTGCGTTTCATGCCGCAGACCAGCACCAGCCTGGGCGAGGCGGCGGGAACGCACTTCATACGGCCAAGACCCCAGCGATGCTCTCCATCATCTGCACCCGTCGCTTGGTGGTGGGATGGCTGCCGTCCAGCAGGGAGTCGGTGCGGGACTCCACCAGCGCCAAGGGGAAGTGCCACACCGCTGCATCCTGGGTGGGGCTGCCGCCTTCTGTGTCCCAGGGCTGCCAGCCCAGCATCACGCTTCGGATTCCGGCCATGGCCAGGTCCAGGGCTTGAAACGCCAAGCGCCCGGCCAGAGCGCGGTCTTGGTAGGACGGCTTTCCACCACGCACCAGGTGACCCAGCACAGTTGCACGCACGCTGACCCCAGGGAGCTCCGCGTCCACGTAGCTCTGTAGGGTGTTGCACAGCTCTTGGGTGCCCAGCTGCACGCCCTCGGCTTTGATGATCAGGATGCGCTGCTTGCCTCGGGTGGGATCCAAGCCGCGGGAGATGATTTTCTTGAGCTCCTGCACCCGCTCCGCGTCGCTCTTGCCGCTTTCCCTGTAGAGACAGGCGTCCGCCCCCGAGGCCACGCTGCTCGCCATGGCCAAGTATCCACAGTGCCGCCCCATGACCTCGACCACGAACACCCTGCGGTGAGCCCGCGCGGTGTCTGAGATGCGGTCGCATGCATCGACGATGGTGTTTAGGGCAGTGTCCACTCCAATGGCATTGCTGGTGCAGGCGATGTCGTTGTCGATGCTGGCCGGGATGCCGACCACACAAGCGCCGGACTCCTCGCCCAAGCGCCGGGCGCCCGCCAGAGAACCGTTGCCTCCGATGACCACCAATGCGTCCAAGTCGCTGAGGTTCTCGGCGGCCAGAGCGCGTCCCTCCGCGGTCCGGAAGCGCTCGGAGCGGGCCGAGCCCAAGATGGTGCCGCCCATGTTGGAGATGGTGTCCACGTCGCGAGGTTTTAGGGTCACGCGCTTGTTTGCCATGAGGCCCTCGTAGCCGCCCACAAAGCCGACGGTCTCCACTCCGCGCCGGGCTGCCAGCTTGGTGAGTGCGTACAAGGCCGTGTTCATACCGGGGGCATCGCCACCGCTGGTCAAGACCCCGATCCTAGGCATGGCGATTCTCGGCATGGCACACTCCAGGTGCAGGAGTCTACGCCACCATGCAGCTGAGCTTTCCCCCCGATGTGCTGCGCCCCGTCGGCAGCGAGCAGAGCGAGCGCGCCCATGAGCTCGCCGCAAAGAGTCCAAGACATAGGGCCATCGTACGCTATCACCAACACAGCGACCTGCTCCAGCGCATGCTCAACGCCCTGCGCCGGGACACCTACGTGCCGGTCCATCGCCATGTGGATCCCGACAAGGTCGAGGTCTTCTTGGCGCTGGAGGGCCGCTGCGCGGTCTGTAGGTTTGACGACTCGGGCATCCTGCTCGAGGTGGCCTGCATCTCGCCAGAGGGTCCCCTGCGTGGCGTAGAGATCCCACCTGGGGCATGGCACACGGTCTTGTGTTTGAGCGAGACCGCTCTGCTCTACGAGATCATCGAGGGCCCCTACACGGTGACCAACCACAAACGTCAGGCACCCTTCTCTCCCGACCCAGGCAGTGAGCCGGCGGGGCAGTGGTTGGCGCAGCTGAGATCCCAGGTCGCGGCGTGGCCTGTCTAACGACGGGTCCATGCGGTCCGATGATCCCCTCTGCGACTCAGCCCTTCTTGAGCTTGCTCGCCCGCCACTGTCCCCAGAGCTCGGCGAGCTGGTTGGGCAGTTCCTTGGGCCCTCCGCGAACCGTTGGGCCCAATACGCCAGGCAGGGCGCGAATGAACGCTGCGATATTGGGCACCGTCGCCTCGTCACCGGTCAGTTGATGTTGCAGGTGCAGGTCCCGGGTCCGCTCAAAGAGCGCTTTTGGACTGCGGGTGTGGCTGTGTAGGACCAGGGATTCCGGCACGTAGCCGACGCGCTTGCCCTTGGACCACGCCATGTCCTCGCCGATGGGGACCGCAGGCAGGGGGTGCTCGCGCAGGGTCTGTGTTCGGTATAGGGCCCAGACGTGGTCGGTCTGGGGTGCGGGCCAGTGGCCCTCGCCTGCTGGGGTCCACTTCGCCAAGCGGCTGCGTGTGACTGCGTCTGCTGTGGGCCAGGGGATCTGCCGTCCAAAGACTCCCTGGTAGCCCCCCTCTTCCAAAGCGTTCACCAGCGCGCGAACGGCGCCGCGTCCGCGGGGCAGGGCGTCGTCCACGGTGAACAGAACGTAGTCTGTGTCGCAGAATTCCAGGGCGCGCTGGCGAGTGGGGCCGTGGCCGATCCAGGGCACCTTGAGCACGCGGTCGCCGTTTACCTGCGCCTCTCCGTTGCTGAGGACCAGGGTCTCCACGGGCAGGTCTTGGTCGCGCAGCGCTGCCAGGCCGATGGGGGTGTGCCGGTGGGTGGGAATGACCGCGGTTACACGGGGGCCGTGTTTGCCAGGACGCCCCGCTGGGGGGAGCTGGCGGCTCAGGCTCTTGCGCAGCCCATGGGAGCGCAGGTCGACTCGGTCAAAACAGGGCATGAGCTGAGAGCTGCGAATGTCGTTGGGCAGCTTGTCTGTGGCCAACACACAGTCTTGGCCGGCTCGCAGAGCGGCTTCCAAGTCGGCGAGCTGGGCTGCTTGAAAGTGTGTCAGACGCACGGGCGGTGGGATCCTCTGTAGCCTCTACAGTATGAACACATGGATCCTCTCTCTGTTGGGTTTCGCGTGCAGTGGTGCTCTTCCACAAGGCAGTCGCTCCAAAGGCTCTGCAGTCCAGTCCAAGCCCATCGGGCGGGTCGATGGCAATGGAGCGAGGGGGGAGGTGCCTGCTGGAGCAGAGGCCTGGTGCGCCCCGCTGGCGGTGCCCAGCAGTCAGGTCTTAGGGCTCGGACCGAACGACAGCCTGGGCGCGGTGCAGGAGGGGCGGCGTGCGGGGAGATCCGGAACAACCGCGGCGGGGTCACTGGCTTTGCCCTGGAATTCGCCATCCAGGCCACTGTGGTGCGCAACACGGTCTACTCCACACAGGCGCCCTACTCTGCCGCCGAGTACCGCTGTTCCTGGCGCTCTGGGATCACCGCCAACAACTCGGTCTCCCACAACGTTCGGGACCTTTGCGCTTGGGGGGACCCCGACGAGCGCGAACCATGGAGAGGCTCCAGCCGCTTGGTTTGTGGACGCGGCCGGTGTGGGTCCACACCTGGCTGGCGGCGCTGGGTCCGTCGATGCACTGGACGGACCCCACAGGGTCTTAGAAGATGCCCAGGGTATAGTGCGCGGAATTCCCTCCGATGTAGGCGCCTTGAAGTTTCGAAGCGCGATGCCCTCAACTCGTGGAGCCGGACGATGTTTACCTCCCTGGTGTTGTTCTTGGCCGCAGACGTGGATTTCGGGAACAAACGCAAGCAGGAGAGCTGGTATCGGGACCAAGCCAAGGTGGCCCGGCAGGTCCAGGTCCAGCGTTCCTCCGGCACCCCGGGCAGCTCAAGTGCCGACTATCAGGCGGCCTGGGACACCTGCATTCCCGTGGAAGGTTTTGGGCGAGGAAAGGAGCGGGACGTGGGCACGCGCCAGGTGACCTCGGCGATGCGCTCCATTCGACCCAATCAGAAAGTTCGAGCCCGTCGCACGCCGTTGGCCGAGAGCTGTGTGAGCCTGGGGGCCGCTCCTGAAGACCCGCTCTTTGCCTCCATGCAGGAGCAGGGTTGTGATCTGCTTGTTCGCTGTCAGTCAGCCGTGCCCTACCTGATCAGCGGGAGTCAACGCAGCGTTGGAAGCTCGCCGTTGGGCCCCTACTCTGAGTGGCGGGTACAGGGGGACGTTGGTCGGCCGTCTGGAGAGTTCCTGGTCCTGGCCAGGGTGGCCCTGATCGATGTTTGGATCAACGGCGGGCGCGAGGACCCGGCGGTGCTCGCCGAGCGGGCCCTTGTGGTGCTGCGCTTTGGTCGGGACTTGGCGCGGGGGAGCAACGGCACGGACCTGCGGGTGGCCATTGGTGTCCAAGACTTGGCCCTGCAGGTGCTGCATCGGGTGGTGCAGGATCCAGCGCTCACCCCTGAGTTGGCCCTTCGGGTTGCCGAGCGTTTAGAGGCCGAGCACGCGACACCGATAGATCTGAGCGACACGGTGCGGGTGGATTTTCTACTCACCACCGCGTCGATCTGGTCGTCTGTCAAGCCCAATGGCAAGATCCTGAACGAAGCGCCTCTGCTTGTCGCGCCAGGTGGCCCGGCTTGGGATCCCGATGCCTGGGAGATGCCCAAGGTCGCCGGACCTGTGGTCAGCGCCTACTTAAAGGACCAGCACTTCCCGACTTGGGCGGTTCTCGTGGACGGTATGGGGATCAGCTACAGCGACAACAAGCGCTTGTTGGAGCGAGTCAGCGAGGAGATGGCGTCGGATCCCGACGGTGGGGTCCGGGCCGAGCTCCAAGGCATGGTGGCCCATGGCTTGAACTCAAGGATCGAGGGCATGCAACGCTGGAACCTGGATCAGGGCTTGATCGAGAGCCGGGTCTGTTTGCTGGCAACGGCCGCACGCACCCGCGTTCAGCAGCCGGGTGGTAGCTGCGCTCAGGACCCGATGCTGGGGATGGACTGGGGGCAAGACGCTGACGCTGCTGGGGTGCTGCTCTGGTCGCCGGCGCTTGAGCAGATCGAGCTGAGTCGCAGCCAGCAGAATTCTCTGGAGATCGATGTGCGCTTTGACCAGCAGGCCCCACCACCGGCGGGTCCTCCATAGTGCTGGCCCGTTATTGCTGTGCGCTCTGTACGGCGGCGTTCAAGCTGGCCTGTAGATCCAAGGCGTCACTGGGCTGAAAGCCGGTCCAGATCCAGGTCTCGCTGTAGGTGGCGTCCAACAGGGTCAGCACGGGCAGAGGGCCGCGCTCCGTGGGTGCTTGGGGCATGCGATAGCGGATGTGCTCTCCGAGCTGGTCGGCTTGCTCCGCGAGCAGGATGATGCGCAGGGAGGGGTTGTCCTGCTGGACTGCGTCAAAGATGGCCAGCATCGCGGCGCAGTCGGTGCATTCCTGGGGAGTGCTTGCGAGCAGGGTCACTGGCCCGGCCAGAGCAGACAGGCGGGTCTCGCCCTGGGGGCCTTCCAGGATCCGATCTTTTTGAGCCAGGTCCACCTGGCGCTGGATCTCTTCGATCTCAAAGCGAATCATGGGGTCCGGGTAGGTGGCGTGGAGCGTCTCCCACGCCAGGATTGCAGCTTGAGCGTCTCCTCCGGTGTTCAACGTGCGAGCTTGGGTCGCTGCGTCCATCGCCTCCGCCAAACCGGTGCGCACACGCAGCCCTTGAGGGGTGTTCTCCAAGGTGTAGTTTAGGGTCGTGCGGCGGGTTGGCAGCTCCCACACCGAGGTGCTCTCCCAGGGGGTAAGCAGGCTGATGTCGGGTTCGTCGCGCTCCAAGACCGCCTTTCCGTCGCTGAGGGAGAGCAGCCTGCAGGAGAGGTTTGCGCGGATCACGCCGTAGCCGTTGAGTCCGATGCGCTCAAAGCCAGGGCCCTCTGCGATGTGTTCGGCCCAGAGCGCCCGCTCGTCGTCCACGATGATGTCTTGGGTCATTGCAAGACCGGCGCTGTCCAGGGACAGGCCTGGCATGGCGTCACAGGCGCGCACGGCTTTGATTTCGGGTGCGAGTTGGATTGCGCAGCCGAGCAGAAGGAGGATCACCGCAGGGTTACCTGGTCAGTTGACAGCCGGAAGCTGCCAGTGTTTGGAGGCAGGCTAAAGGTGTAGGACAAGCGCGCCCCGGCGTCCACCGGGCCCAGCTCGACTCGGAGGGTTTCGGTGTGTGCTGGGGTGGGGAGCACGCGGACGCCTGGGGGCGCCATGCGGTGGGTGGGCTCTGCGCCGGGGTCCACCAGACGTACCAAAATGACTGCGCTGGCCAGGTCGTGAGCGCTTCTGTTGACCAGCTCGGCATGTACAAGTTCTTCCTGGCGATTGTGGAAGGTATTGGTGATCTGCAGGCGGGTTTTTTGTGCGAGTGCACTGGCCTCGGCGATGGCGAGATCCACGTCCAGTGTAGGGTCGGGCAGGGTGCGGATGACCCGGATCCATTGCTCGGCGGCCCTCTCTGGATCCTCTTCCTCCATGGCTTTCTGGCGCTGGGCGATGGCCTGGGCGGCGTGGATGTGTACGCGTCCGTCTTGAAGGGTCCAGCGCAGGGTCTCGGTGAGACGGCCCCGTTGTCTGCCCTGGGCGTCCAGACGGAAACGCGCGCGCTCCAGCTCAATTTCTCCGCTGCGCTGGTGTGTGGTCACGGTGCAAGCTGCAGTGCTGGCCAGGGTCTGGATACCCTGAGGTCCAAGCAGGACGCTGCCTTGGGAAGGTTGGGTGCTGGTGAGAAGGTCGAACTCCTCGGGGTCCAGCAGTGGGGACCAGGCGGCCACGCTGGCGGGATCGCTGTGCAGGCCGGGGTTGGCTTGGCAGAGTTCGATGGCGGGTGCTGGATCCAGACAGGCGATTAGCAGCAGCAGCACGGGTCACTCCTTCAAGAGCGTCTATCGCACGCCCAAGGATGGCGAGGGAGTGGTGTTGAAAAGGCGCCCTCGCAGGACGCTACAGGCTGTACAAGTGGCATTGCATGGTGCAAGCTGCTCTCCCCAATAGGAGGGCCTTGTGTGGTGGTCATGGTTGGCACTGGCGCTGTCTTGTGGGGGGTGGGGCAAGCCCAGTGACGGTGAAAGCGGAGACAGTGCAGCCGACTCCGCTTTCCAGGAGACTTCGCCTGCTGCCATCGTGGATGTGCTGGTCATTGGGAGTGGACCTGCTGGCTTGAGCGCGGCTTGGGCAGCTCAGCAGGCCGGGGCAGAGATCTTGGTTTTGGAGCTGGCGGATACCG
>CAJQPC010000094.1 GCA_905480105.1 uncultured bacterium
CCCCTGCCCGCAGGCGCTCCATCAGGCTTGGGCGACTGACCGCTGCTTCTTCGTCTATGACTTCGGAGAGAAGCTCGGCTTCCTGAAGCTCCAGTCCCTCCTGCTCGGCGTCCTGAACCTCCGAGTCGGCCAGCTCGATGCTGGAAACCAACTCCGGCTGAGGAGAGCGACTCAGGAAGCCCTGGAGAAGGGCTTTGAGGTTCTGGAAGACCGATGGCGCTGACGGGGTTGTGTCTTCAAAAGCCACAGGGAGTGCGGCAGCCTCTTCCGGCTGAGACTCCTCTGGCTGCAGCACCTCAAACAGTGCCTCTTCCGGCGGCAAGTCCTCGGGCGGCAACTCCTGGAACAATGCCTCTTCCTGCGGCAACGCCTCGAACAGCACCTCTTCCGGCTGGGACTCCTCGGGCGGTGACTCCTCGAGCTGAGAGGTGTAGGGCGCGCCCTGCAGCGGGATTTCAAGCCCCAGCGCCTGCGTATCCACGTCCTCATCCCAGGCGTTTTTTTCCTCATCCCAGATACTGAGATCTTCCTCCTGGGCTGGCTCAACCACGGCAACCCTGCTGGCGGTCCACCGCGAAGCAAGAGCGTCCCAGAGCGCCCCCTCTACCAAGGCTCCTCGCTCCCGAAGCTCAGCCCTTTGGAACGCATTTAGGCCTTGGATGCGGCCAAAGTCGGTCCCGGCAACCTGAACACTGTCCAGATCGGCGCCTAGTAGGCTCGCTTGATTCAAGCTGGCCCCTCGCAGATCTGCGTCCAATAGCGCCGCCCCGCGCAAATCTGCACCGCTCAGCTCGGCGCCCTGAAGGCTCGCGCCCCTCCATTGGCAGCCGTCAAACCGGGCCCCCTGAGCACGGGCATGCGCCAGATCAGCGCCTCTCAAGTCACACGCTTGAAGCACCGTATCCTGTAAGAGCACCCCACTGACCCGGGCCGATGCAAGACTCACCCCCCTGAGAGAGGCCCCCTGCATTCGGGCCCCACGCAGATCAGCCCCCGCCAAAGAAGAGCCAGAGAGCTTGGCCCCCGAGAGCAGAGCGCCCCGTAAATCCGCTCCTGCCAGGTCCACTCCCACCAACACGCGACCACGCAGATCGGCACGCGACAGATCCGCGCCGCTTTGAAGGGCGGAAAGCGGCGGGAGAAAGCGGCCTGTGGGCCCAAGCCGAGGCGGCAACCCCAAAGGGAGACGCAGTGTCTCTTCTCGCACCGGCAAGGCAAAGCTCGGCCACCCTGGAAGTGCCTGACGCCCTTTCGCCCAAGCGCGCTCCGCCAAGACGCGTAGCCGCTCCATGACACTTGGACCGCTTCGCTCTGCTTTCTCCTTGAGCTCATCACCACGCAGGTCGGCAATCTGGCTAGGCCGAAGATTGTAGGCCCCCTCCAAGTCGGAGATTTCCAAGAGCGCGCCACCGAGCCGAGCCTGGGCCAAGTTGGCATCCGCCAGCTCTGCGCCCCGCAAGTCCACTCCCGCCAGATCGACCCGGGACAGGTCCGCTCCGCGCAGGTCGGCCTTGCGAAGCTGCGCTCCTGCCATCTGGGCCCCTACAAGCCGAGCCCCGGCCAAAATCGCGCTGTGGAGGTGTGCCCCCCGCAGGTCCGCTCCGCTCAAGTTTGAGTCGACTAACTGTGCTTCCTCTCCCTGAAGCTCCCGCATGGAAGCCCCGTCCAAGCGGGAGCGGCTCAGGTCAGCGCCCGTCACCAGCGCTCCGTCCAGCCTGGCTTCCCGAAGATCGGCCCCCACCAAGCGCGCCCCCTGCAGGTCGGCGCCACTCAGGTCTAAACCACGCAAGTCCTGCCCGGACAGATCCACCCCTGCCAGGGACGCCCCCGGCTCAAGCAGCGGTGCCGCCTCCGTGATTGGCTCTGGCTCAGGGACCACCTCCGGGATGATGTCCGGCGTGTCGATGACCAGGGGCTCTACCTTGGGCGATTGCAGCCCCAGCGCCTCCTTCTGGTCCGGGCTGAGCACTCCTCTGGGCCAACGCACCCCGTCTAGGACCAAGCCTTCAACGCGGGCATCCTTCAGACTCAGTCCACGCAAGCGCGCCCCACGCAAGCGCAGCCCCTCCAGTGTGGCCCCACTAAGGTCCGCGTCTTCCAATGAGGCCTTGGACAGGTCAGCAAAGCTCAGTTCGGCACCTTCCAGGAGCGCGCCATCCAATGCCACCCCCCTGGCTTGCACGGTGCTCAGATCCGCCAACGAGGCCAAGCTGAACTCCAACCTCGCCTGCCGCAGGTCCGCGCCCCGAAGAGACGCCCCGCAGAAGTTGGCCTCGGGTGCATAAAGACCGCTCAGAGATGCCCCGGTCAGGTCCGCGTCACGGAGCACAAGCCCCTTGGCCCGAGCCCGGTTCAACTTCCCTTCCTGAAGATTTGCTGCGCTCAGGTCCACCGAGTGCAGTTCGCTCTCTCGAAAATCTGCTTTTCGTAGATCCGCGCCACACATTCGCACGCGTACCAAGGTGGCCCGACGAAGGTCGACACCGGCCATCTCTCGGCCACTCAGGTCCACATCCTGTATGCGCACGCCCCGCAAGTCCGCCCCCTGCAGGGCCATCTTGTCCAGATCGGACTGCCCCAAGGTACGGGGGCGAGAGAGAAGTGAGGACGCGACCATGTCGAGATTATAGCTGGGGCGAACTCTTGGCACGGGCCTTGCTCCTTAGCAAAGCAGACCCTCACCGGAGTGCAGCGCCCAGAGAAGACCTTGACCTGTCCAGAGCGCCGCCCTATCGTGGCCTCCCCCCCTGGATCTTCGTCCGAAGATCCCCCCCGGACAGCTCGCCCTCTCCAGCGTCTGCTCCCCTCGCTCTTGGAGCCCTATCATGGATAAGATTGTCATTCGCGGCGGCCGCCCTCTCAACGGCACCGTACCCATCTCCGGAGCCAAGAACGCTGCTCTGCCCATTCTGATCGCCACTCTCCTGGCGCCCGGCGAGCACCGCTTAAGCAACGTACCGCGCCTTGTGGATGTGTCCTCGATGCTGTCTCTGCTGGGCCGAATCGGCTGCCCTTCTTTGGTGCACGGCAACGATGTGCGCCTGGACACCAGCCGGGTCAGTTTTTGCGAGGCGCCCTACGACCTGGTTCGGAAAATGCGTGCCAGTGTTCTTGCGCTGGGTCCTCTCCTGGCGCGCTGCGGCGAGGCGCATGTCAGCCTTCCTGGTGGCTGCGCCATTGGCACCCGCCCCATCGACCAACACCTCCAGGGCTTAGAGGCGCTGGGCGCGCGCTTTGAGCTGAGTGGTGGCTACGTGCATGGCCACGTGGACGGAGGGCGTCTTCATGGTGCGCACATCCAGCTCGATGTACCCACAGTGACCGGTACCGAGAACATCCTTATGGCCGCAGTGCTCGCCAAGGGTGAGTCCCGCATCGAGGGCGTGGCCCGCGAGCCGGAGATTGTGGACCTGGCCCGCTACCTACAGGGCATGGGCGCCAAGATCGAAGGGGCCGGCACCGACACGCTCTTGGTCCAGGGCGTCGACACACTCGTGCCAGCACCCCACAGCATCTTGCCCGACCGCATCGAGGCGGGCACCTACCTGGTCGCCGGCGCCATCACTGGTGGCGACCTGACCCTGACCGGCGTGCGCCCGGACGACCTGACCCCTGTTTTGGCAGCCCTTCGCCAAGCGGGCTGCGTGCTGACCCTGGGCAGCGATACCATTCGTGTCCAAGCGCCTAAGCGCATCGCGCCACTGGATCTGACCACCCTGCCCCACCCCGGCTTCCCCACTGACATGCAGGCCCAGCTTATGGCCCTGATGACCATGGCCGACGGCGAGAGTCACATCACCGAGACCATCTTCGAGAACCGCTTCATGCATGTTCCTGAGCTGAACCGCTTGGGCGCAAGGATCTCCGTGGACGGAAATCGCGCGACGGTCACCGGCGGACTTCCACTCGCCGGCGCCACCGTCATGGCCACAGACCTGCGGGCCAGCGCAAGCTTGGTTCTGGCCGGCTTGGCCGCAAGCGGCGAGACCGAGGTGTTGCGTCTCTACCACCTGGACCGCGGCTACGAAGACCTACTCGAGAAACTCCACGCTGTGGGTGCGGACGTGAGCCGAACTCAAGATGACCCCAGAGTTCGTCAGTTTCCAGCCAAGACGGACGCGCAAGCCGTCTGAGAGATCCAAAGCTCCCAGCTGACTGGCAAAAGGAGATAGCTGGTAGCGATGCCTGAGATTCCCCGCCAGACCATCGAGGAGATCCGCGACCGCACGGATCTCATCGAGCTGGTGGGACGCTTTGTGACCCTAAAGTCCAAGGGCGGCAGCTGGGTTGGACTCTGCCCATTCCATCAGGAAAAGTCTCCCAGCTTCAACGTGGTGCCCAGCAAGGGCATCTTCCACTGCTTTGGCTGCGGGGAAGGCGGGGACGCCTTCAAGTTTCTGATGAAGCACAAAGGCCTTTCCTTCGTGGAGGCGGTCAAGGAACTGGCTGGACCGGCTGGTATCGAATTGGAGGAACGCAAGCTCACCCATGCAGAGCGCGCCGCCATCGCCAAGAAGGGAGGTGTTCGGGAAACCTGCAAAATCGCCAGCGAGTGGTTCCACATGCAGCTCCTGACCTCGCCGGCAGCAAAGGATGCTCGGGAGTACCTGCTCAACCGCGGCTTAGAGAGCGACACATGGGCTCGTTTCAGACTCGGCTTTGCTCCAGACTCTTGGACCAGCCTGCTGGATCACCTGGCCGGCAAGGGGGTAGACACCGAACTGGCCATTCGCGCCGGCCTGGTCAAGAGAAACGAGCGCCGGGGCAGCCACTACGACGTGTTTCGCGGCCGGGTCATCATCCCAATTTTGGACGAGCGTGACCGGCCCATCGCCTTTGGCGGACGCATCTTGGCGGGGGACGGGCCCAAGTACATCAACTCTCCGGAGACACCGCTCTACACCAAGTCTGACACCCTGTACAACCTGAGTTTTGCCCGCGGAAGCATCCAGAGAAACAAGCGTGTCTTGCTCGTCGAGGGCTACTTCGACGTGATCAGCTTGGCCCTGGCCGGCTACCCAGAGACGGTGGCCACCTGTGGGACCGCCTTGACCCCGGGGCACATGAAAGTGCTTCGGCGACTCACGGACCGCGCCTATGCGCTCTTCGACGCAGACGAGGCCGGACAGCGGGCCAGCGACAAGAGCCTTCCCCTGTTCTTAGACGCTGGCATGGAAGCCCTGCGCATCTCCGTTCCCGACGCCAAGGACCCGGATGAGTACATTCGCAGCCAGGGTGCCGAGCACTTCGAGGAGCTGATGAAGCGAGCCCGGCCCTTGTTCGTGGAGTTCCTGGAGCGCTGCATGCGCCGAAACGGACTCTCTGCCGGGGGACGCCAGCGTTCGATGAATGAGGCAATTCCGCTGCTGCAGCGCCTCCAGGGAACCTCAAAGGACTTGGCCATCGTGCAGGCTGCCGGCATTCTGGGCGTCCCCGAGGTCACCCTGCGCCGCGCAGCACGAGGAAACAGCAGCACGCCGACAGCAAGTCCCGGCGGCCACCACGGCGCCCGCTGGGTTGGCAACGTGGAGCTCAACCACCTGCTCTGGCTGCTGCTCAACTTCGCTGACGACGTGGCCCCGGTCCTGGAAGAAGTGGAAGAGACCGCTCTGGTCACAGAGCGGGACGACGTGATGTGGGTGATTGGTCAACTCTTGGAGGGCACAAAGCTGCCAGAGATCCTAGCGCAACTCGAAGACAATGACGTGGTGCGAGTGCTTCAAGCCAGCGCTGCCAAGGAGGGCCTCTACACGCAGGAGCAGGCCCTTAGAGTTGCACGCCAAATCTTGATTAAGCTGCGAATTCGTGACACCGAAACCCAGCTTTTGAGCTTGCGCCGCGAGCTTTCTGCTTGCGAGGGCGACCCAGACGGGACAAAGTACAGGGTGCTTCTGAAGCGTCAGGCAGGTCTACAGCGCAAGCTGATCAACCTACGCAGAAAATCAAAAGCCTCGCTGACATAGGTTCGGAACCCGCCGTCCCTATACAGCTACCACATTCAAGACGAGAGTTGGTGTTGAAGGACAAGGACCTCAAAGAGATCCAGGCCCTCATCAACATGGGTAAAAAGCGCGGATACGTCACCTATGAGGAGATGAACCAAGCTTTACCCACGCACTTGATCGGCTCAGACCAGCTCGACGACGTGATGATCATGTTCTCGAGCTTGGACATTGAGATCGTGAACGCAGTGCGGAAACGGGCAAGTGCAAAGCGCGGCTTCCAGGACTCTCAGAAAGCTGAGCAGACCCCGGCTGGGCGGAGCACTGACCCCGTGCGCATGTACTTGCGCAAGATGGGACGCGTTTCCTTGCTCAGCCGCGAGGGCGAGATCGAAATCGCCAAGCGGATCGAGGAAGGCGAAATGGAGGCTCAGCGCCTCATCCTGACCAGCCCTGTTGCGATCGAGGGTGTCACAAGCCTGATCGAAGCCGAGCAGCTCAAGGCCGAGAAGGCCCTGCGGAATGGCAAGCGCCCCCGCAATGAGCCTGCCGCACGCATCGCGTACTTAGAGCAAGTACAGGCCATGGCCCGCATTCTGGGTCTGCGCCATCGAAAGCTGGGACAGGACCTGCGCCGGGCCAAGAGCCAGCGCCGCAAGGACATCTTCGCCGACCGCTTAGATGCCACTGAAGAGTCCCTGTGCATCCTGTTGGAGAACCTAGACCTAGACAAGGCCTGGTTGGCCGCTTGGTCCAAGACGCTTCACGAGAGCTGGGACCAAATCGCCCGCTACGAGAAGGACATCTCCAAAGTGGCCCGCGATGCTGGCGTTCCAGTCCGTGACCTGCGCCGCTACATCCGAAAGGTACGTCGCACACCGGACACCGCTGGTCTGGATGTCATCCGAGAGACAGGCATCTCCGAGGCAACCTGGCGGGACTACGACTCTCGCGTCCGCCGCGAGCTTCGCAAGATCCGCAAGGTGGAGTCGACCGTCGACATCGCCCGCGATGACCTGCGGACGCTGGTTCACGCTCTGCGCGGCGCCGAGCACCTGGCTGACCAAGCCAAATGTGAGCTGGTCGAGGCCAACCTCCGCCTTGTTGTCTCCATCGCCAAGAAGTACACCAACCGTGGCCTTCAGTTCCTGGATCTCATCCAAGAGGGCAACATCGGCCTGATGAAGGCCGTGGAGAAGTTCGAGTACCGCCGCGGCTACAAGTTCTCGACCTACGCCACTTGGTGGATCCGCCAGGCCATCACCCGCGCCATCGCGGACCAAGCCCGTACGATCCGCATCCCAGTGCATATGATCGAGACCATCAACAAGCTGGTCCGTACCTCGCGCTACCTGACCCAAGATCTGGGACGCGAGCCCACGCCCGAGGAGATCGGCGAGAAGATGGAGATGCCCGTGGACAAGGTCCGGCGCATCTTGAAGATCGCCAAGGAGCCCATCTCTTTGGAGACCCCCATCGGCGAAGAGGACGACTCGCATTTGGGCGACTTTATCGAGGACAAGAACATTCCGAACCCCTCGGAGTCCTTGATCGACGCCAACCTGCAGGAGCAGACCCGCAAGGTGCTCGCCACGCTCACCCCCCGCGAGGAGCGCGTGCTGCGCATGCGCTTCGGCATTGGAGAGCGCAGCGACCACACCTTGGAAGAGGTCGGACAGGACTTCGAGGTGACCCGCGAGCGCATTCGCCAGATCGAGGCCAAGGCGCTGCGCAAGCTGCGGCACCCCAGCCGTAGCAAGCGGCTGCGGAGCTTCTTGGAGATCTGAGCAGACCGCTCGGGTTAATTTGAAAGGCTGGTCCGATGGGGCCGGCCTTTTTTATTTGGAGCGGTGCCTTGCGGTCAGGCAAGAAGATGGGCCGGACACGTCAGCGGAGTGCGGCGCCAAAGGGCGTGAGAACAGAGGAAATGCGCAAGCTACTGACCAGAGCATTTTCGGGAGAGTTACCCACGCTTTGGCCCGCAGGGTGCGGGAGGAGATCTCTCTCCTCCCGCAGTAGGCCTACCAGGACTCGAACCTGAAACCAGCCGTGTATGAGACGGATGCTCTAACCAATTGAGCTATAGGCCCGCGCGATTCACGCCACCCCTATCCCGCTGTTCGATTCCGGGTAGACTCTCCCCTCACCCCCAGGAGACTTCCTTGCACGAAGATGCCCTCAAGCTGCACGACCTGTGGCGCAAAGATATCGCCCGCGACAAGCTCCTCGAAGAGTCCCGCGGCCTCAAAGCCAAGATCGTGGACCGGACAGCCGCTGTGGAGCAGTCCACCACCAAACTGTCCGCAGCAACAGACAACCTGACTCGACTCAAGGGGAAAGAGCGGGAGGCCAACCGAAAGGCAGCGACCTACACCAAGCGCCGGGACACCGCTCAGCGCAGCATCGATCAGGGGCTGGCCACCGACTACGTCGCCGCGGAGGACCAGATCCGCCAGTGCGGCGAGATCCTGGACCAAGTGGAGACCCTGCAGCTGGAGCTTATGGAGTCGGTCGAAGCAGCCGCAGAACTCCTGGAACGCAGCACGATGACCCTGGCGCTGAACAAGTCTCAGGTGATTGCCAGTCAGAAGGCCTACGACGACCGCTATCCCACCCTAAAAAATGAGTTTGATGCGGCCAGCAAGCTCAGAAATGCTGCCCGCCAGGACATCTGGAAAGACCTGATTCAGCGCTACGATGAGCTTCGTAAAAAGCGCCGACCAGCATTTGCCGACATTCGCAACGACAGCTGCACCGGCTGCAATGTCAAGATCAACGCCACCGACTTGAGCAACCACAGGAGAGCTGCCGAGCTGGTGACCTGCCGGCAGTGTGGCCGCCTGCTGGGCGAGTTCCTCTAACAACGCTAAGGGGAAACCGCTGAAGTGGACCAGGTGTTCGCCGGCGGCGTCCCTTTCCAGGGACAATGCGGGAGGAAAGTCCGGGCACTGTAGAGCAGGTTGCCGGGTAACGCCCGGTCGTGGTGACATGAAGGCAAGTGCAACAGAAAGCAAACCGCCAGGAATCCTTCGGGATTCGCTCCGGCCCCCACGCGCCACCATCCTCTGCTGTCAGGGGTACGAGGGCGCACAGGACCGGCGGGACTTTGGTCTCGGGTAAGGTCGAAACGGTGGAGTAAGAGCCCACCGGCGACCCTGGAGACAGGGTCGGCCAGGTAAACCCCAGCCAGTGCAAGGTCGAATTGAGGACAGTGGGCTGCTCGTTCCAGCGCCTCAGGTGGACTGCTCGAGGCCGTCGGCAACGGCGGTCCTAGATGAATGAACACTGCCTCCCCGAGGGTGACCGGAGGGGGGAACAGGATCCGGCTTACGGAAGACTTCAGCGCTGGTGTGCACCCTTGGGTGCGCACCAGCTCTTTTTCTAAAGGCCGCCTTTACACCCTCGCTCAGGCTGACTGACCACATCTGAGGCGTCAGCGGAGTGCGAAGCCCCGAGCCTATCAGTCCACGGCTACAAGCCTGTGGTTTCCCTAGCCCGTTCGGCGATGCCATCAACATTCCACGTGGATACGGCGCCGTCGTAATGTTTCTGTTTCTGTTTCATTTGCAGGCTTCTTGGGTCCCTGCACACTACCAAGACCAAGCGCCTTGTGGCGTATTTAAACCAGCACTCGACCGAATCAACGCCAAGATTCCGCACCACGCAGCGACACCCGAAACCTGACCCCCTTAGGGATCTGGCAAGATACAAGCCACCATGGCCACCACCACCCACATCCTCCCCAAAGCCGCCATCCTGGCCACTCTCGACGAGCAAGCCGAGCAATACCAGGACCGCTACCCTGAGCTGGCCGAAGCCATTCGAGAGACCAGAGAAGACGTGGTTCTGATGCCCGGAGACTTTGTTGAGAAGGTCACTTTCACCGACTCTTCGGATGACGGGGAGAACGAGTTCGAGGGCTGGCGCTACCAAGCCCTGGGCACCCAAGCACAGCTCGGCGACCAGGACTAAGCCTTGGGCAGCGTCGTGAAAGCACCCCTTGATTCGGACGCAACACAGCACACCCTCGGTCAGGCAAGATGATCCGTTGCAGGCGCCCGCGGAGTGCGACTCTGCAAGGCGTGAGAACAAAGGAATGCGGCTGCATTTCGAAGACGAAGAACGGTGCGAAGGGGTGCGATCGCACGCCGTAGCCCCTCTGCCCCAATCAAATCAAGCCGAGGCGGCGTCCAGGCGGCTCAAAAGACCGGCGCTCTGCCTTCCGCTGCACTCCAGGATTAAAGACCGTCTAAGGCGCTGGTTTTCTTGGCAATAAGTTCCGGTCCCGACTGAGACGCGGCCTCAGTCCAATCAATTCCCAGAACGCCGATGACGGCCTTGGCGTCCGCCCCCTTTTTCCAGATTACGGGTGAGTCCTCGCCGACCTCCTCATGGCTTTTGGAGTCGTTGTGCAACGCGGTTCGCACATCGCCGCCCATTTTGTAGATGGGGCTGATGCTGCGCTCCACTTCCTCGGCCAAGCGGGAGGCCTCCAAAGCATTGGCCTGGACTTTCTCGGGGTTCTTTCCCTTCACTGCACCCTTGTCCACCGACAAGTCACCGTCGAGCGGCAGATCACTCAGCTCGTCCATGATGTCGTCATTCTCTGTTTCTTTTTTCCCGCCCTGGTACAGGGGGTTGTCGGTCCACGAGAAGCTCTCCGATTCTTCTTCCCCGCTCTGGACAGACTTGCTTCCGGCGTCTGCCGCCTTGTTCTTGCTTTTTCTGCTGAAAAAAGACTTGAACTTCTGAAATTTGCTCTGTCCGGACTTTTTCTTTTTGGCCGGCTTCGGGCCAAGCTTCGCACTCATTTTGCTCCGCTTGTACGCCTTCCTCACCCCGCTTCCAAGCTTTACGGCGAGCAGCCCAAGCCCCACCGCCGCAGCGCCTAAGCCGACGGCCCAGCCAACAGGATTGGATGCGAGCAGCATCACACCACCAACAATACCGACGATTGCACCCGCAAGCTTAAGGCCTTGTAAACCGGCCTTGACCTTCTGCCGGTTCTTGACCAAGGCCAACCAACCCTTGCCCTCTGGGGTCCACGCATTTTCCTTGGACGCTCTCCGTATGTTTCGAATGGCTTTGCCACCCTGGTAGGAGGCCTGGGCCGCATTGATCACGCCACCCGCCACACCCAAGGCTGCACCGGTCGTAGCCAGAACCCCACCGGCCGTGCTCACACCACCCGCCATGTCTGCCAGACGCTGCGTATTGTCCGCAAACATCGCTGTCCCTTCCACAACAGCCTTCCCAATCCCCAAGCCGCCGACTGCCAACGCCTGCGCACCCTCGGAAATCTTGTCCTGTCCGAGACTCACGCC
>CAJQPC010000095.1 GCA_905480105.1 uncultured bacterium
GCGCCGGCGGCGCCGCCGGAGCCTGAAGCGGCGGACAATGCTCTGAAAGACCTGCAGCAGATGGGCAAGGAATCCGCCCGGCCTGATGCGGACGAGAAGGTACGGTCCGTGGCCAGCGAGACCCTGAGTCCAGAACCCAAGGCCGAACCCAAGCCCAAGCCCACCAAGTCTGCTCCGATGCAAAAGTCTGCTCCTGCCGCCTTGGTGCCATCCAAGTCGGAATCTTCCTATGGGGACTTGGCAGTAGAGAACACAGTGAAACTCCAAGACGATGTCTTCGGTGGCAGCGTGTCGTCGGCTGAAAGTAGTGCCAACCGCAGCTATGACCAGCTGGAACTCGAGGAGGTTGCCACCCAGTCGAATCGCGACAAGAGAGGCTTAAAAACCCGTAGTTCTAAGTCGGAAGACGCGGGAGAGAGCGGTGCGGTCGCGGACAACTTTGAGTACGCCGACGAAGAAACAGAAGAAGAGCCCCCGCCGGTCCAGGCCCAGGCCCTTCCTACAGACCTGGACGGCCTGCGCAGTGCTGCCGCGCCGCGCGACTACCGCGGCGGCTGGTACCTCACGGGCCTAGACGGCAGCGACTACGAGCGCTTCGATGCGGCCATCGGTGCGGCCGCCGGTCAGTCGGGGATGGCCAAGGCGCAGACCTACGCGGCGCTCATCGGCGACCCCAACACGCGCAGTGCTCAGGACATGGCCTTCCGCGCAGCATCCGCTGCACGGGCCGCGGGCGACAACGGCACGGCCCTCGGCTACCTGCGCAGTGGACAGCAGCGCAGCTCACTGAACACGGCGCAGCGGGCCAACCTGTACTATCTGGAGGGTCAGATCTTAGAGGCACAGGGCGACACCCAGGGGGCGATGGCAGCCTACAAGGTCGCGGCGAATCAGAATCAGGCGCGCTGACCACCTACCCCGCATCGCTGATGAGATAGGGTCTTCCCATGCCAATGCCTCCCCTACTGGCGCGCGCTGTTGTGGCCGCGATGCTCAGCGATGAAGACCAGGAGATGCTGCAGCGCATCCGGATGAAAGACGCTGGCCATGGCTACGACGCTTTTGGTCTGCACAAAGACTTTGTGGGCATGGGGATGAGCATTGCAAAGCCCCTGTACGACCGATATTTTCGGGTGGCCAGCTACGGCGCTGACAAGGTGCCCTATAGCGGGCCAGCCGTTCTTGCCTCCAACCACTCCGGCACGGTGCCAGTCGACGGCATGATGCTTTGGGTGGACGTCATCAAGCAGACCGGCCGCATTCCCCGGGCCATCGCCGATCACTTCGTACCCACCCTGCCGGTCATCGGGACCTTTTTCTCCCGCGGCGGCATGGTCGGCGGCTCGCGCGGAAACGCACGCGCCCTGCTCGAGGCTGGAGAGATTCTGATGATCTTTCCCGAAGGCACGGCGGGAGTGGGAAAGATGTTCAAAGACCGGTACCAGCTCCAGACCTGGCGGGTTGGCCATGCCGAGCTGGCCATTCGCCACCGGGCTCCGGTGATTCCGGTTGCATTCATTGGCCCTGAGGAGCAGATGCCTCAAGTGGCGGCCATCAAGAGCCTGGGCAAGCTTGTGGGGCTTCCCTACTTGCCTATCCCTGCAGCCCCATTTCCTCTCCCGGTGAAATACCACATTCACTACGGGGATCCGGTCGATCTACCTGCTCTTTATGGGCCGGAAGACGCCGACGATCCCGAGGCGGTCAGCGAGGCAGCAGGCCGGGTAGAGGTGCGCGTGAAGGAGCTCATTGAGAAGGGACTGAAGATGCGAAAGGGGAGGCTGTTCACCTAATGCCACCGGTACCTTCAGTTCCCATCCGCGGTGTCATGGTCACGGGTGCCACGACTCCAATCGGAGAGCGTCTGATCCGCTCTCTCTTGGCCGACGCGCGCATTGAGCGCATCCTGGCGGTCGGCGTAGAGCCGGAAGACCGAGCCTTGCCCTTTGCCCACGGGGACCGTCTGGTCTACAAGTCCGTGGACCTGGGGCGCTCCAGACGTGTGCGCAACCTGCTCTTCGGCCCAGCACGAGAGATGGGCATCGAGGTGGTCATCCACACGGCCATGCACCGGGATGCCAACGCCAAGGGCGGCCGTGTGCGCTCCCTCAATGTAGAGGCGCTGCGCTCGCTGCTGGACCTCTCGGAGCGCCATCCCACCATCAAGCGCTTTGTCTTTAAGAGCTATGGCGAGGTCTACCAGGTGCAGCACGACCTGCCGATTTTGGTCATCGAAGACCACCCACTCAACATGAGCGGTGGCGCGCCGCAATGGGTACGCAATCGGGTGGAGGCTGACCTGACAGCATGCGCCCGGATGGGCCTGTCGCGGCTGGAGATCGCTGTGCTGCGCTGCGGGGAAGTGCTGGCCCCTGGCACCGGGAGTCAGCTCTTCGACTACCTGGATTCCCCCGTTTGCCTGCGTCCTATTGGCTTTGACCCAATGATGAATATGCTCTCCATCTCCGACTGCGTTCGCGCCATGGAGTTGGCTGCGCGGGCCTTTGGGGTTCAGGGCGTCTTCAACGTGCCCGGTCTGGATACGCTGCCGCTGAGCGCTGCGATCCGCCGGTGGGGGCGTGTAGGCATTCCCTTACCAGGTCCCGTCATCACGCCCTGGTATCGAATTCGTCGGCGCCTTCGAGGCCACGACTTTAGCTACGGGATGAACCGAAAGCGCTTTCATTACTGCTCGGTTTTGGACGGAACTCGGGCGCGAGACACACTGGGGTACACCCCAGAGAACGCCATTGATTGGCCTGCTCCGCGAGATCCGGCAGGTTGAGAGTGGCGCGCGGTCTTGGCTTGGTCAATGCAGCACGCCAGTGGACCGGACCCTTGGGTTACACTCGCTTGCCAATGGAGGTCATCATGCGTGCCCTAACTCTGATCCCGCTGCTCCTTTTGAGCGTCTCATGCTCCAAGGACGAGGCTGTCGATACCTCCCCACCCCCAGACAGCGACCCAGGTGTGCACCCCAACGTGCCCGATGGTTACGAGCTGTACTGGAGCACCGATGGCTGTGGCGATGATGAGGACCAGACCCAGGTCTACATCCTCGCTTCTGGTTCCATCTCGGAGGATGGAGAGACCCTGACGGCCACCGAGAAGTGGTACTGGTTTTTCGGCGGCGACTGGTCCAAGGATTGCATCGACACCTTCGAATTCAGCGGCTCTCGCCTCTCCAATAGCCAGCTCAACGACTTGGACGCCTCCCAGGCGGAGGCTGGGTACTACGGCAGCTACACCAAGACCGAGAACAACTGCCCCGGTATGAATTACTACGCGACCTGGTCCCACTCGGGCGAGGACGGCTTTGACTACGGGGATGAGATCAGCGCCAACATGGTCTTGGTCTTTGACTACCTGACCCCCAACGGCGCCCTGAACTGGGAAAACAAGACCTTGGTCTACGCCTACGTAGGGGACAGCAGCGGCCTGACCTGGGGGGACACCAGCTATGACCCAGCTGGCGTGTTTACCCCAACGGGTGACGACCCCGTCGGCCCCCCAGCGGATGTCACCTGGGAGCCTTCTTTCTGCTTTGGTACCTCGGAGTAGCGCGGGGCTGACCCGTCCACCATGACCACGACCCTCGCCGTACTGGTAGCTGCTGCTTTTGCATGGCTCATCGCGCACTTCGTCGCTGACTGGATCCAAGAGCGCTTCCTGGTGACCTCGGGCAGCGAGTACATGCTCTTGGGCGTGCTCTTGGGACCTGTGCCGATTGTCGCTCTGCTCTTTGATTCAAACAACAGCCTGTCCCTCATCAATCAGGAGACCCTGCGTCAGCTGGATCCTTTGATGAGCTTGGCCATCGGCTGGGTTGGGCTGACCTACGGCGCCAACCTAAGCCCCACCCGGGTGCTCGCCCGGGGGCGGGGAGCCATCACGTTGAGCTTGGTGTCTACTTTTACAACATTTGCCGTTGTAGCAGGAATGTCCTGGTTTATCCTGGGTTGGACGTGGACTGGAGACCTGAGCACCATCGACCGATTGGGTGCTGCGACCAGCCTGGGGGCCGCCGGGGCAGTCTCCAGTCCAACCGTCTTGCGGCGCATCAAGGCCAAGTTCGATGCCAAGGGACCCACATCCAAGGTCTTGGCACAGTCAGGGCGCTTGGACGAGATGCTGGGCATCTTGGGTTTTGGGGTGATCTTCTGTTTTTTTCATGGGGACAGCAGCAACCTGGAGCGAGCCATCACCTCCACGGAGTGGTTCGTGATCTCGGTGGCCTTGGGGTTGCTTCTTGGTGGGCTGTTTCGTTTTTTTCTCAAAGACGAGGACGACCGCGACAAGCAGTTCCTGAGCCTGGTGGGCATCATCGTCTTTGCCAGTGGCTCTGCCCACTTTTTGGAGCTCTCCCCGCTCTTGGTCAACGCCGTGATGGGTTTGGCCATGATGGTGGGCGTGGAGGACAAGGTGAGCGAGCGTATTCTAGCGGTGCTCGAGCGCTCCCGGCAGCCCATGTACATCGTGATGCTCATCTTCGCAGGGGCCACTTGGTTGCCCGTCCCGCCCATGGCGTGGCTCTTCGTCGCGTGCTTCGTGGTTTTGCGTTTTGGAGCACGGCTTCTCTCAGGCTGGTCCAGCTCCGTGTTCCTGAGCGGCGAGCTTAGGCGGGACATTGGTCGTGGACTCTTGCCCCAGGGCGAAGTCGCTGTTGCCATGGCCTTGAACCTCACCTTGGTCTTTGGTGGCCGCCCGGTCATGGCGTGGGTGTTCTCAGCGATTTTGGCCAGCGTGCTGCTCAATGAACTCTGGTCTGCGCGGATGTTGCGGGGCCTGCTCATCGACGCCGGTGACATCCGCCATACGGCGGCGAGCGAAACCAGCGAAGCAGGAAAAGCCTGATGTACGTCGTTGTGGTTGGAATGGGTCAAGTCGGTCAACACGTGGTGCGCGAGCTGGAGCGAGACCAGCACGACGTGGTCGCCATTGACTTGGATTCCGCCAAGGTCGAGTCGGTCGAAGACAGCGTAGATGTGGGTACTTTGGTGGGCTATGGTTCCTCGCCCAAGGTCCTCCGGGAGGCAGGGGCGACCAAGGCTGACCTGGTGGTTGCAGTCACGGACAATGACGAGGTCAACCTGATAGCTGCGCTTGCGGCCCTGCGTCAGGGAGCCAAGCGCGCCGTTGCGAGGGTGCAGGGGGACCAGTACTCCGGAACGGACGAGGGCATCCTCTACGGTCTACTGGGCATCGACGTGGTGATCAATCCCCGCATCTTGGTCGCTCAAGAGATGGCCAAGATCGCACGGTCGCGGGGGGCACTCGAAGTGGTGGGCTTGGCTGGAAACCGGGTGGAGATGATCCAGATCGAGATGCCAGCCACCGGTCGCATGTTGCACAAGGGCTTGGCCAACCTCAGCTTGCCAGCACAGACGCTGGTAGCGGCCATCGTGCGGGATGGCGAGCTCTTCGTGCCTGGGGGATCCGAAGTCTTGCTTCCTGGAGACAGGGCTTACTTCCTGGGGCATGCCGGGAATATGGATGAGATCGAGGACCTGTTTGGCGCGAGAAAGGACATTACCCGAGTCTGCATCATCGGCGGCGGCGTGGTCGGCTTGGCCCTGGCTCGTCTCTTGGTTCAGTCCGATGTTGAGGTCATGCTGCTCGAGAAGGATCGAGACCGAGCGGAGAGCTTGGCCATCGAGCTGCCGGATGTGACCGTGCTGCATGGGGATGGGACCGACTCTCACTTGCTGGAAGAAGAGCAGGTTGGAAGCTTTGATCTCTTTGCTGCAGTGACCAAGGACGACGAGGTCAACCTGATGGCTGGCCTGCTCGCCAAGCGGGCCGGGGTTCAGCGGGCAGTGTCGCTGGCCCAGCGTCCGGACTACGCCGACATATACCGTCAGCTGGGCATCGACATTGTGCTCAGCCCCAGGACCGTCGCGAGTGAGAACATCCTCCGCTACGTGCGCCAGGCCGAAGTCCAGAGCCTCACTCTGCTAGAGCATGGTCAGGCAGAGGTCATCGAGCTCATCGCGCGGGAAGGCAGCCGCATATTGGGCACGCCCATCAAGCGCCTGAATATTCCTCGTGGTGCTCTGATCGCTGTTCTGGTCTCTCAGGGTCGGGTGAGCATCCCGAGTGGCGGGGATCAGGTACAGGCTGGGGACACGGTCGTGCTGATCACCACAGCGGCTGCCCGCCCGTCCATCGAGCGCCTGTTCAAGAGGCGGACTCTGTGAGCCGAGCCCCAGCACGCGCGCGCCGTCTCCAGACCCGGGAGGGTCGGATTCAGCGGGTCGTGGAGATGCTCCCGGCCATCGCACGCTCCGTCGGCAGCCTGATGGTCATTGTGGCCGCCAGCATGCTGGTATCAGGTGGCGTTGGCTTGCTGATGTCCTCGTCGAAGGGGGCCATCCATATGGCGGTCTCCGCGCTGATTCTGCTGGTGTTTGCTGCTGCCAACCTGTTCGTGGGACGCAATGCGCGCTTCAAGGACTTGGATCGTCGCCAGGCCTTTGTGGTCGTGAGCGTGAGCTGGTTGGCCTTGTGCGTAGCCGGCGGATTGCCATTTGTCGTTGGGGCGGACTTTACTTTCGCCGAGGCGCTCTTCGAGTCTACTTCCGGGTTTACCACCACTGGCGCCACCATTTTGCCGGAGATTCGAGAGCGCTTAAACCCCGCCTTGCACTTCTGGCGCTGCCTGAGCCACTGGCTTGGGGGCATGGGCATCGTTGTGCTCTTCGTAGCGGTCTTTCCGGCGCTGGGTATGGGCGGCAAGCACCTTTTTCGCAGCGAGGTTGCCGGACCCAAGTCCAAGGGCTTGAGTCCGCGGGTGCGCGAGACTTCCAGCGTGCTCTGGAAGGTCTATGTGATCCTGACGCTGTTGCAGATGGGCATGTTGTTGCCCGCGATGCGGTCGGTTTTAGCCGAGAGCATGTCGTGGAAGCAGGTCATCTTCGAGGTCTTTTGCCACGCCCTCTCCACAATGGGCACGGGTGGGTTCTCCACCTTCAACGGCTCGGTGGGGGAGATGGACAGCTGGGTGGTGGACTTCATCATCCTGGTGTTCATGGTCATTGCCGGCATGAACTTTGGGTTGTTCTACGAGGCCTCTAAGCGCGGGCTATCGGTGTTTTGGAAGGACGCCCAGACCCAGACTTATGTCTGCATTTTGGGAGTCATCTCCCTGGGCATCGCCATCGCGATCTTGCCCGATGTGGGCGGAAACCCCCTGCGCGCCCTGCGTTTGGCCTCCTTTCAGAGCGCCTCCATCATGTCCACCACGGGCTTTGGAACAGCCGACTTTGAACAGTGGCCGTCGGTCACGCGGATGCTGCTCCTGGTGCTTTACTTTGTCGGTGGCTGCTCCGGCTCCACCGCGGGCGGTATGAAGCTCTCCCGGGTCATCGTGCTCTTCAAGGCGGTGCTCGTAGAGCTGCGCAAGTCCTTTAGACCCCACCTGGTTCTGCCTGTAAGGGTGAACCGACAGCCAGTAGACAACAGCGCCTTGGTCGCTGTCCTGGCCTTTATGGGGCTCTATGTCGCTTCGATAGGGTTTGGCGCTATCTGGGTGGCCATGGTGGACCGCACCGACGGGACCACCGCCGTCATGGCCAGCTTGGCCTGTGTATCCAATGTGGGGCCTGGATTCGGAATGGTGGGCCCCACCGACAACTTTGGCTTTTTGAGTGGCCCCACCCAGGTGGTGCTCTCTTGCCTGATGCTGTTGGGGCGCTTGGAGTTTCTGACTTTGCTCGCGATGTTCACCCCTGGTTTTTGGAGGCGCTGAGATGTCTGCTGGACACAAGCTGACTCCCATCGAGGGAATCGCCAAGACCTGCATTGTGGTCTTGCTCTTTGGCCTGATGCTCTTCCTACCAGCGGTGCACACGCCCGCGGGCGATATCAACCCCGAGAGCATGGTCACCTTGGGCTTCATCATTTTGGCGGCCTACACCGCTGGTGAAGTGCTCGGGACCGTGTCCCTGCCACACATCACGGCCTACCTGCTCATCGGAATGGTCTGTGGACCCGAGGCGCCTCACGTTCTGCATGTGCCCCAGGCCTTCAACGTCCTGAGTGCGGACGTGATCCGCGACCTAAAGCTCTTCGACAATCTGGCGGTGTCCCTCATCGCGCTGTCCGCGGGTGGCGCTCTGGCGCTCCCCTCCTTGAGAAAGAACGCCAAGCTGCTCGTCGGGGTGTTGACCACCCAGTACATCGCGCTCCTGGGCATCATCGGCGGACTGGTCTTTCTGCTCTCCGGTGTAATTCCAGGCTTTACCCTGCCTTTCTTGGAGGGTCAGAGCACCAAGGTGGTCGCAGGTGCGGCCATCCTGCTTGCCGTTATTGGCGCGGCCCAGTCTCCTGCTGCTTCCATCGCCATCATCAACGAGACCCGCTCCAAGGGCCCTATGACGGACGCGGTCTTGGGCGTCTCGGTGCTCAACAATGTGGTCGTGGTCGTGCTCTTCGGGGCAGGCTCCGCGTTGGCTTTTGGCCTGTTGGGCGCGGACGCGGGGGGCAAAGTCAGTCTGTTCGCCGAGCTCGGCATCCAAATGGGCGCTTCTTTGCTCATGGGGGGGCTCGTCGCCGGCCTGTTGGCTGCTTGGATCCGTTTTGTCGGCGCCGAGATGATGCTCATCTTGGTGGGCTTGTGTTTTGTGACCGTCTGGGGCGCTGGGGCGCTGGGGGATGAGCTCATCGGCAAGCCCATCGATCCCTTGCTGGCCTTTCTCTTCGCTGGCTTTCTGGTTCGGAACTTCTTCTCAGAGAAGGCCCACGAGGAGCTCTCAGCCACCGTTAGCACCCTCTCCATGCCGGTGTACGTGGTGTTCTTCTTCCTGGCCGGCGCCAACCTGCACCTGCATGCGCTTGAGGAGATGGCGGCGTTCGCAGGCGTGCTCTTCGTGGGTCGAATGCTGGCCTTGTACCTTGGGACCACATCCGGTGCGCGCATCGCGGACGGGCCGGAGCCGCTCAAGCGCAGCGGCTTTTTGGGCTTTGGTGCTCAGGCGGGCATTGCCTTGGCCATGGCAGGGGCTGTGGCCTCGGGCGCGGGGGAGATTGGAGAGAGCATTGGGACCATCGCTGTCGCAGGAATCGCCCTGAATGAGATGTTTGGCCCGGTGCTCCTGAAAGCCTCGCTTGGCTGGGCTGGTGAGCTACCCAAGGAGAATCAGGACAAGGTCGCCGAGCCACAGATTACCCGGGCCGACGAGGCGACCGCTGAGCTGGAGCAGTATCTCCCAGAGTTTCTGCCAGAGCCCGGCCACACTGGCTTTGACCCCTGGGGAGAACCGCCCGATGTGGCATGGCGGAGGGTCTTGGAGCTCTCACGTGACCTTAGGAATGATCTGCAAGGCTTGGTTCGCGACCTTCGCACGAACAGCACGGCACCCCGGCGGCGAGATGCCCAGGCTTGGTTGGGTGGGCTACGCCGCGAGTTCCTTCGAATGCACCGGCGCATGGTGGTCAAGGCCCTGGACCCGGAGTTGGACGCCAAGGCTTTTCGAGCCCAAGTACGACAGCATCTGAGCGCTTTGGCGCGCGAGTGGGAGGACCAGATCCTGGACCGTGCCGCATCTGCGGACTTTCGGTCCGAGCACCGCCACCTGAAGCAGATGCTCTTGGAGGTGGACGCTATCGTGGATCAACTCCCGACCGGCTTGGAGTTGCCCCGAGAGCCAGATCTGCTCCAATCCAGAGATGGGGACGGCTTGGGGTTGCGGCTGGCGCTGCTTGTCTCCCGCATCGGAAGCAGCCCCAGAGTGATTCAGCCGCGCGCGATGGCCCGCTACACGCTGGGTGGCCAAGTGCCGGATCACTTGGCCGAGCTCGCCGGCCTAATGGCGCTGTCCGAGCGTCACCTGTTGTCCCGGGCACGAAACATCTTCGAGGCGTTGCGCCACAGTCTGGACCAAGCCATCAGCTTGGATGACCTGGGGCCAGTGGACTTCGAGACCGTGCTTCAGGGCGTGCGGGACGAGATGGAAGAGGAGTTCGAGCTGGCCCAACGGGAGGTGGATCGCTTGGGCGATGAGACGGTTCGTGTGGCCCAGGCCGCGCTTGGCCGCCCTTACAAGAACTTCAACCAACTGCTTCTCATCGCCGGTACGCCCCGGCTCTCCGACCAGGACTTTCGCTATTCCAAGGTCTTCGCATCCCGTGAGGCGGCGGTCAAAGAAGTTGGAGAGGGACTGGTCTCCAGCCGTGAGTTGACCAAGGGTGTGGCAAATGGCTTGGCCATGGAGCTCGAGTTGCTGCGTCTGCGCTTGAGTGTTCGTGCAGCGGTTGACACCCACGGAGAAGCCCTGGGGAGGGACCTGCGCGGCCGAGTCACCCTGCAGTTGGACCGCATCAACACGGGAATGGACGCTGCTTTGGAGACGCTGGCCAGTCTGTTGTTGGAAAAGGAAATGCCGGCCGACCAGCTGGCCGGGAAGATTGGAGGCGTGTGTGAGCCACTGATTCACTTGATCGAGGACGCTCTGGGCGTCTGCGAAACCATGCGCTCCGGCCTGAAAACCGAGGCTGCCATTGAGCCGCTACGCGAGGGCTTGGCCCAAGGGGTAGACGCCCTCACGGATCGCTTCCAAGTGGTCGAGCGGGCACCAGGTCTCACGGGCCGCCGCCTGCCTGAGCTCCCACCGATGCGCGATGTGCCCTTTCGGGAGTTGGCCAGCCAGTACTTAGACGCCGAGGTGGGCCGCGATCTGTCCCTGGTGCTCGAGGAGCTTCTGGTGCGGGTAGAAGAAGCCGTGCGGGCTGTAGAGGAGACCCAGCGCGGCCTGCAGTTCAACCTGGAGTTGAGCGTCAGCGAGCTGGGCGTCTTGGGGCGACAGTCCTGTAGCAACGAAGTCCGCCGGGTGGTTGAGGAGACCCTCCTCAGCACTGCCGCCCGCATGGGAAATCGCCTCCGCGGGATTCAGGACAGCCTCTCGGATTTAGACGTTCAGGGGCAACGCCGCGTTGCCCAGGTCGTGCTCGGCCACATCGACGCTTTCCACGACCTTCTGGTCGGAGGGCGCTGGGGCGAGGTGCGCCGTCGCTTGGCCCTGGGCCAGCTGGAGCGCCGCCGCCAGTTCCTGACTGGAGGCGCCTCGAACCTCGGCGATCTGACCCGACACTTGGGTGAGAACGTGGAACGGGCAATTGGCCCCCGCAACTACGGGCGGCTGCGCCGCCGGCTGGGCCTTCCGGACACCCGAAAGGAGAGCGTGTTGGGGCCGGAGCGCTTCGCACCGCTGACGGCTCGTGTAGAGCTTCCGGTGGTGTTCACCCGCCTGTTCACGGACCCCGCACTGGAGGCCGCCGACCTGCTCGCCGGCCAAGACCAACAGGTTGCAGTTCTTCGGAGTTTGCTGTTGGGCAGCGGGCCTGGAGTACGTCGGGGGGTGGCCGTCTTGGGGCATGGAGCCGGGCGCGGCGCTGCGGTCAACGCCTTGCTGCGTGGACTGAGCGAAGGTCTGCGTATCAAGCGTCACATCCTGACCCAGCCAGTCTGCGATGTGGAAGAAGTGCAGCGCATTCTGGACTCCGCCAAGGGACAAGGCTGCGTGGTTATCGAAGGGCTGCACTGGCTGTACCGTGCAGAGCCTGGTGGCTTTGAGCCTCTGCGTCATTTGGTTGACGGAATCTTGGAGGACGAGGGCGAGAACGCTTGGGTGCTCTCCGCGGATCCCCACTCCTGGGCGTTTGCGTGCTCGGTTGTCCCACTCACGGACCTGTTCCCAGGCACCTTGGAGCTGCAAACTCTAAGGGCCACTGAGCTGCGCCAAGTATTGATGAACCGCCACGCGATGAGCGGCTACCGCCTCCGGATCGGACGGACCGACGGCAATCTCGGCCAAATATTTCGGGACACCATTCGGGGACGGCGTGGGGCTGAGGAGCGCTTTGAGGAGACCTACTTTGAGCGTCTGCACGAAGCGACGGGCGGTGTGCTGCGAGATGCCTTGCACCTCTGGATGGCCTCGGTCACCGAGGTTGATCCAGGATCGGACAGCATCTCCATCGGCGAGGTGCCCGAGTCGCCAGTACCTGCACTCAGGGAGCTCTCCGAGACCGACCTTATCAGCCTGCGGCAGCTCTGTCGGCAGGGCCGATTGGACGCGGTCAATCACGCGGACTCCTTGCACATGGACCCTCAGAACAGTGCTGGAGAGCTTGCCCGCCTACAGCATTGGGGAATCCTGACCCGTACCCGGCATGGCTTTGTGGTCCAGGATCACTTGCTTGGCCCTTTGCGGCGTGTGCTCATCGAGAAGGGGTTGGACCAGTGATGTACCTCTTGCTGACTCTGGCGCCCTTGGCGCAGACCCTGCCCGCGCAGCCAGCTGGCATCCCAGACCTGGAGAGCGCTCAGTCAACCCTTGAGCCGGCTTCTGCGCCCGTGGTCGCACCTGGGGGCTCCGCTGGGTCGATCGCAAGATCTGGAGACGCTGAGGAGGTCCAGCAAGAACAGGTTTTGTTGGAGAAACCGTTGGAAGAGGGCGCTCCCCCGGACCCTTGGAGTGCACCCCAGAACGACGCTGCACGACAAGGCTTGCTGGGCCCCTGGCCCGATGGCTTTCAGCCCGATGCAGGACGCCTGGACATGCTGCCCACCGTGGATCCAGTGACCGGCCGCATCCTGGATGTTGGCTCACCCATGGAAGGAGAGCTGCAGGGGCCCATTGTCCCCTCGGTCCCACCGGTGCTGGACGCGCTGCCGGAGCCTGTGCTGCTGCCTTCGCCCATGGATACCGAACCGGCAGTCTTGGAGTCGCTGTCCCAGGCCGAAACCCCAGTCCCGACACCACCGGTCGCCGACCCGCCCGTTCCACTGCTGGAGGCCGCGCCGAGCGCTGAGATCTGGCCCTTTGAGCCCCCCAAGGGCGGCCAGTCCTTCGCTCGCTCAGTGCTTTGGTTTTTCATCGCCACATCGGCGGTGTTTTTGGCGCGCCGCATGGACAAGGCCAGGGGAACTCTGCCCAAGCGGGGACTGCTCCCGGTCTTGGCCCGCGTCATGGAAGTGGTCAGTCGCATCACGGCTCTGATCGCTGTTCTGTTTGGGACCATGCGCTTGGTGCCCGACGCCTATTTCCAGTACTTCCCAGTGGTGTTGGTGGCCGCCTCCGTGGCCGTTGGCTGGAGCGCCCGGGACGTCCTGCACGACGTGCTGGCTGGCATTCTCTTGGTGGTTGAGCACCACCTGGTTCCCGACATGCGGGTGGAGGCGGATGGCCGGGTAGGAACGGTGATCAGCGTTGGTTTCCGGTCCGTGTCCATGGAGTCCGACGACGGACAGATCATTCGCATTCCCAACCGAGATTTTCTGAGCACGGACACCCGCATGGACAAGAGTCCTTACGCGCCAGTGGAGGTGGTCGTCGAGGCCCCCCACGGTGCGCGTCGTCGCTTGGAGGAGATCGCGCTCGCCAGTCCCTTGGTTGCACCTGGTCAGCCTCCAGAAGTGTTCCGTGACCCTGAGCATCCTGAGCGCTGGGTGGTGCGTGCCCGTCTGGTCCATCCCAGGTGGACCCTGGCTTTTCGTGGTGCCGTGCAGGATCGACTCGAGAAGGGGTGAAATCTCTGAGCGATTCGCTCGTTACACTCCCAACGGCAAGTTGAACTTGCGCGTCCTGGTATCTTGGAGTCCGAATGAATCAGATCCAGCGAGCAGTGGAGCGGGTGCGTCGGCGTGTTGCGTGGGTCGCTTGGGCTGGAGCTGCTCTGCGACAGGGCGCGGTGCTCTTGGCCTTGTTGGGTAGCTTGGTTGTGGGTTTGCGTCTGACGGGGCACTGGGGTCCATGGGCTGGGTTCGTATTTACCGTACTGGCGGTGCTGCCGGCGACGGCCTGGTGGGTATCCAAGAAGCACATGCCGAGTGAGCAGGACGCCGCCATTTGGTTGGACAAGGCTGCTGGGGGTGAGGGACGGTTGGTCACGGGTCAGGAGCTGGGCCTGGACCCCGCCGTGTCTGCGGTGCTGCCCCAGGCACGCCTTAAGCAGCCGGCTCGCTGGGCCGCCGCCGGGGGCATTTTTGTTGGACTGACCCTGTTCGTACCTCTTCGTCCTGTGCTCGCGGAGACCGAAATCTCGGACCCACCGGCAGTAGCAGAGCTCTCAGAGCAAGCCGAAGTGCTGGACGAAGTGCTCGCTTTGGAGCCGGAAGACCGAGAGGCGCTGGAAGAGGCTCTGGACGAGTTGCGCGAGCCCAAGGCCAGGGCCAACCCAGAGGCCGCCTTGGAGGCGACGGACGCCCTGGAGTCCCGAATCGAAGCGCTTGCTGCTCAGGCTGCTCAGGCTGCTCGGGCGGCCGAGGAGGCCATGAAAGAGGCCTTGGAGGCAGCTCAGACCGCCGAGCAAGCTGCGGGGAAAAACCAGGACGCGGCAGCACAGCAGGCCGCTCATCAGGCCAAGGAAGGGGCATTGGCCCAAGCGGCACAGGCCATGGCGGAGATGGGGACCAAGATGCCTCTGGACAGCCTCCAGGCCATGGAGCAGGCAGGTCTACCCAAGGAGATGCTGGCCCAGCTTGGTGGGAAGAAGATGAGTGCCGGTCAGCTTCAGCAGGCCATGAGCCAGCTCAGCGCGGAGCAGCTCGCGGCTGCCCAACAGCAGATGAGCCAAGGACTATCGGAACAGCTGGCCAAGCTGGCCAAAGCTGGCCTTGGTGAGGGTTCGGGCGAGGGCTCAGGAGGAGGAGAAGGCCAAGGTCAAGGCATGGGTGGAGGCGAGGGAGAAGGCGAGGGAGAAGGCGATGGAACGTGCCCGGTTGGTCAGACCTGCCCGTTGGAAGGGGGGGGGATCTCCAGCGGAGCTGGAGCCAGCGCGATTGGCTTCGGAGACGAGCGCCCCGATCAGAGTGGGCGCTTCACTCCCACGCGCTTGACCCCAGGCGAGCTCGATTTGGCCTCATCAGCGATCCTTGGCGAGAGCTTCACCGATGCGCAGGTGCATGTGGTTCGGGGCGCAGATGGCGTGACCCAGACCGTGCTTTCGACGGGTGAGAACACAAACAGGCGGCGCCTGGCGCCCAGCCACCAACAAGCGGTGTCCACGTGGTTCGCTGTGGACGAGGAGTAGGCGTGGCCGAACTATTAAGAGACAGCGAACTCAAGGCAGCTCAGGACATAGCCCTGGCACTCCAGGCTGGGCTGAACGTGCGGCTCTTAGGCCAGTCGGAGTTGGTCAAGATGGTCACTGTGGCCTGTTTGGCGCGCGGCCACGTCTTGCTCGAAGGCCTGCCAGGATTGGGCAAGACCGAGCTGGTAAAGGGGGTCGCTGGTCTGTTGGGGCTGAGCTTTCGGCGCGTGCAGTTCACCCCGGACTTGCTCCCCGGAGATGTGACCGGTGGCCCCGTCCTGGAAGAAGACGACGGCAAGCGCCGCTTCGTGTTCCATCCGGGGCCCATCTTCGGCAACGTGGTCCTGGCCGACGAGATCAACCGTGCAAGCCCCCGTACCCAATCCGCCATGCTCGAAGCCATGCAGGAGCGTCGGGTGACGGTACTCGGAGAGACCCACAACCTGCCGGATCCCTTCTGGGTACTCGCGACCCAGAACCCCATCGAGTTGGAGGGAACCTTCCCCTTGCCCGAGGCCCAGCTGGACCGCTTCTTGTTCAAGCTAAACGTCCACCGCGTTGACACGGACACCCTGACCACCCTGCTCACTGAACGTCGCCGTGGCCGGCCCCCAGAGCCTAGTGCGGTGTCAACTGCGGCCGGTTTGGACAGCCTCTTCGAGGCGGTGGACCGAGTCTTTCTTCCCAATGCTGTGGCTGGCTACATCGCGCGGTTGGTCAACGCCACCCATCCCGAGGAGCCCAGCGCCCCCGCCAAGGTACGGCGATACGCCCGTTACGGTGCAAGTCCTCGCGCAGCCATTGGTATCGCGGAGTCCGCCCGGGCCCACGCGCTGCTTCACGGCAAGCCGAATGTGGGCTTTGATGATGTACGCGCGGTCGCCACATACGCTCTTGGGCACCGCATCGTTGTGGACTACAAGGCCAAGCTCGACGGCATCGGTGGGCTTGACCTGGCGGAAGAAGTCCTGGCTGTGCTGGACGAGATGGCCACCCCAATGCCTGGCGAGGTTGCATGATGTGGCTCCTGCTGGCTGGAAGCTTGGCGATGGCCGACAGCACGAGGTGCGAGGGTGACAACTCGAATACGGTGGTGGACTACAGCTGGCCGGATCGGTTGGGGAAGGGCTATTTCCCC
>CAJQPC010000096.1 GCA_905480105.1 uncultured bacterium
ATGGGCGCCGTCATCTTCTTTGCTATCAAGTATAAACAGAAAGCAGAAGGCGATAAGACCAGCGCAAACAAGGGATCTCACAGCCTTGAGCTGGTCTGGGCCGTGGTCCCGCTCATCCTCTCCGTGGTCATGTTTGTGACTGGCTTTCGGGTGTACGTGGAGTCCATCGTCCCTCCGGCTGACTCCTACGACGTCCGCGTGGTCGCGCAGAAGTGGTCCTGGGCCTTCGAGTACCCCTCCGAAGGAATCAACTCCACCGAGTTGGTGGTCCCAGCCGACACCAACGTGCGGCTGACCATGAACTCGAAGGATGTACTGCACTCTTTCTTTGTTCCGGACTTTAGGATCAAGAAAGACGTGGTTCCAGGTCGCTACTCGGTGGTGTGGTTCAACGCACCCGAGCCCGGCGAGCACCACATCTTCTGCACTGAATACTGCGGTGATGGACACAGCGTCATGCTCAACAAGGTCAAGGTGCTGCCCCAAGAGGAGTACACCGCTTGGTTGGCAGCCCAGCAATCCGTCGCGGCCGCGGAAGGCGACCTGACGGGCGTGGCATTGGGCGAGAGCCTCTTCACGAAGAAAGCCTGTGTGGGCTGTCATGCCATCGACGGCACCAGGCTTGTGGGTCCGCCCATGAACGGCTTGGTAGGCCGCACTGAAGTATTCGAAGACGGCACCAGCCTGGTTGCTGACGACGACTACATCCGTGAGTCAATCCTGGCCCCTACGACCAAGGTGGTCGCTGGCTACGCCCCCTCGATGCCTCCCTTCGAGGGGCAGCTCTCCGAGACCGAGATCAACGCTCTCATCGACTACATCAAGTCGTTGGACTGAGGTACACGTGAGCCCCCAAACAGCAAATACCTACGCGCACCCCGAAGGTGACCTCACACCAGAGGTCAACTACATCAACGCCACAAAGGGCATCAAGAGCTGGCTGCTGACCCTCGATCACAAGCGGATCGGGATCATGTACCTGGGCACCATCCTGAGCTTCTTTCTCGTCGGTGGTTTGATTGCAATGGGCATCCGGGCAGAGCTCTTCACCCCTGAAGGCGACCTGTTCACAGCCGCGACCTACAACAAGATGTTCACCCTCCACGGCGCCATCATGGTGTTCTTGGTGCTGGTGCCTGCCATCCCCGCATCAATCGGCAACTTCATATTGCCCTTGATGTTGGGCCAGAAAGATGTGGCCTTCCCCAAGCTCAACTTGGCGAGCTTCTGGATCTACATCTTTGGGGCCGGCTTCCTGGTCTTCACGCTCATCAACGGCGGCGTGGACACTGGCTGGACCTTCTACACACCCTACTCCTCTGACCATGCAAGTGGCTCGGTGGTGTTGACCTTGACCGGTGCCTTCATTCTGGGCTTCAGCTCCATCTTGACGGGGCTGAACTTCATCGTCACCATCCACAAGATGCGTGCGCCGGGACAGACTTGGCGCAAGCTGCCCCTGATGCTCTGGGCCCTGTACGCGACCTCGGTCATTCAGGTCTTGGCGACCCCAGTAATCGCCATCACCCTGTTCTTGCTCATCTTCGAGCGCATCCTGCAGATAGGGATTTTCGACCCATCTATGGGCGGAGACCCGGTCTTATTCCAGCACTTCTTCTGGTTCTACAGCCACCCGGTTGTGTACGTGATGGTGTTGCCCGCTTTTGGTGTCATCTCTGAGACCATCAGTGTGCACAGCCGCAAGCACATCTTCGGCTACATGGCCATCGCAGGCTCCTCGGTCACCATTGCAGCAGTAGGCTTCCTCATCTGGGGACACCACATGTTCCTGTCGGGACAGTCCGAGCTGCAAGGCGCGATCTTCAGCTTCTTGACCTTTGGCGTTGCCGTCCCTACGGCCATCAAGAACTTCAGCTGGATTGCCACCCTTTGGAAGGGCAGCATCCGGTGGAACACCGTGATGTTCTACACCTTGGGCTTTATCTGGATCTTCCTGATTGGCGGGTTGACCGGTCTGTTCTTGGCCACCATGGCAACCGACGTACACCTGCACGACACCTACTTCGTCGTGGCTCACTTCCACTACGTCATGATGGGCGGTACACTCTTCGCGCTCATTACGGCCATCCACCACTGGTGGCCAAAGATGACTGGGAAGATGTTTAATGAGACCATCGGGAAGATTACCTTCTGGCTGGCCTTCATTGGCTACAACCTGACCTTCTTCCCGCAGTTCGTCGCCGGTACTCAGGGCATGCCCCGTCGGTACCACCAGTACGTGCCCGAGTTCGAGGTCTGGATGCAAGCATCCACCATCGGAAGCTTCATCTTCGGTTTGTCACTGTTCATCATGCTCGGCTACCTCATCCACAGCTTGTTCAAGGGCGTCAAGGCGCCCCACAACCCCTGGGGTGCAGTCAGCTTGGAATGGGAGACGGCAACGCCTCCAATCGAGCACAACTTCCACGGTCTGCCGGTGTGCACCAAGGGCCCCTACGACTTTGACGAGATTGAAGAGGTCGCCTGAGCGGCCCTCCCCCTCTTCCCTCTCTCCCGTGAGGCAACTTCAATGAATGCGAATGAAGGTGGAGCGGCAGCAAACGCTGACCGTAACCCCTACCTGGCCCATCACTTCATGGACAAGTTCCAGCAGGATGACGCCGTAAAAATGGGCATGTGGCTCTTTCTTGTGCAGGAACTGCTGTTTTTCGGCGGTCTGTTCATGGCCTACATATCCATGCGCTTCTACTACCCAGAGACCTTCCTGCAGGAGGCCATGGCCCACCTGGACTGGAGACTGGGTGCGATCAACACCATCGCGCTGCTCACCAGTAGCCTGACCATGGCCTTGGCCGTGCGGGCAGCGCAACAGGGCAAGCAAAAGCAGCTGGTCCCCCTACTTGCAGTGACCGCAGTGCTCGCCGTTGTCTTTATGGGCATCAAGTACTTCGAGTACTCGCACAAAATCCATGACGGCCTGATGCCCGGAATCTTCTACGCCGGAGAGTCCCTCTCCGCGGTAGAGGCCGTGAACCATGCGCCGCAAATATTCTTCTCGGTCTACTTCATGATGACTGGTGTGCACGGACTCCACGTGCTCATCGGTATCGGTCTGATTGGCTACCTGATGTGGCGAGCCACGAAGGGTGAGCTGAACGAGGACAACTACAGCTTTGTCGACAATGTCGGGCTGTACTGGCACTTGGTTGACCTGATCTGGATCTTCTTGTTCCCCCTCTTGTACTTGGTGAAGTGATGTCTGGTCACGAGCACGAGCACATGCCGCTAAAGACTTACTTCATCATCTACGGGGCCCTGTTGTGCCTTACGGTGGTGACTGTGGGTGTATCCGTCATCGGCCTTCCCTCCACACTGAGCATCGTCGTCGCCATGTGCGTGGCCGCCGTCAAAGGCGTCTTGGTCGCCACTTGGTTCATGCACCTGAAGTATGATCGAAAGTTCAACGTCTTCATCTTTGTCGCCAGCTTCTGGTTTATGGCTGTGTTCTTCATCTTCACGATGACAGACATCAGCTCCCGTGGCGACATCCTGGCGGTGACGGGTAACTTTGAGCAACGCATGGACGCAGCCGTCGCATCGCAGGCATTCGAGGCTGCCTCGGGTGACATGAGTCCAGAAGAGCTGGGCCAGATGCTGTACAGCGGAAAGGGATGCGTGGGTTGCCACTCCCTGGACGGAACCAAGCGCGTCGGTCCCACCTTCAAGGGCCTGTACGGTCGTGAAGAGGTGATGACAGATGGCACGAAGCTGACCGTGGACGACGCCTACATCAAAGAGTCGATCCTTCAGCCTCAGGCCAAGATCGTAGAGGGATACGCCCCCTTGATGCAAGAACTCGATGTGTCCGAGGACGAGATTGCAGCACTGACCACCTACATCAAGACCTTGAAGTAGGACAGTTCATGGCAGGCCTAAGCCCATCGGCAAAGGCACTCGTGATAGCCGCAGCGGCAGGGAAATCCTGCCGCTGCGGCTACTCTGTGGACCACATTATGGTCAGCCCTGAGCCTCAGTACAGCCCCTGGGGCAGCTTCTGTGTGCTCTTTATGGGAATTAGCACCCCGCCGCTCAAACTCAAGTTTGTCTGCCGCAACTGCAAGAGCCACCTAATGACCACCCAGGACCCCAAGGTCTTGGCGTCCTTCATTTGACCATGTTGAACCAGAAGGGCTTGTGGCCTGCCTTGGCCCTGTGTTTTGGCTTGCTGGTTCTTACCCTACTCTCCGCTGCACCAGAACTGGGTTCCTTTGACCTGGACCAACGTACCCGAGCGGCTTTGGGCGTTGCGCGCCTGGCCCTGGGGGCTGCTCTCCTATCGCTTATGGCCCGCCGAGCAGGCTACGAGACTGCCAAGGTGGCCTTGGTCGGGATCCCAATCCTGGTGCTTGTGAGCATGGCGTGGTTCATGTTTCGCCCCCCGCTGCAACAGGTGGAACTCAGCGCTCTTCCCCTTGGCGAGGCCACCTACATCAATCTTTGCGCCGACTGCCATGGAGAGATGGGCACCGGGGGAAGCGGCCCGAGCTTGGACGGCGGCCAATGGCTACAAGGCAGCGGCTCAGAACAGGATGTCTTGGACTTGATGGGGAAACATGATTTGCCCTTTTCGAGCATCCTCTCCGACCAAGAGCAAGCCGAGCTCTTGGACTATCTGTACAGCCTTCAGACCCCTTAGTTTTTGGCAGACACAGCATCGAGAATAAGGGTCCTGAACCTGTAGAGTTCAATTTCTAGACCGCGCGCTACGTCTCGTCGCCACACGTCCAAGGCTCCCATAAAGGCAAGCTCGACCCGCTCCTCTTTGGGCAACGCCCCACAGGCCGTATGAAAGGCCTTGGCTGCATCGGTTGCGATGCGCACCAGCGGAACCTTCAACGCCTCCAGATCCCCTCGCACTTCTGGCACAGGGTCCAGCTCAAGATATGCGACCAGCTCGCCCCACCCCTTGTCCAGGTCCCCCGGCAATCCGTTCACCACAGCCACCGTCGGCGCAACCGCATCCAGTAGCTTACCGCTGCGTTGCCCCTGCCGCCCGCCTTGCTCCACAGCGTCTTCAAGCGCCTTGGGCAGCGCCTGGATGGGGGTTAAAAGCGGCACCAGCGCATCACTTACGCGCTCCACGAAAGCGGCTGCGCGCTCCGGGTGTGCCTCGCGAAGAGACCGCCCAATGTCCGCCAGGCCTACCTCCCAGGTTGCAGTCACTGCAGCGGCGAGCAGCTCGCCTTGTCCGCCTGCCTGGGGCATTAGGTCCGGCCAGATCTCAATCAGCTCAGGGGTAAAACCATCCTTGGTTCTATTCCCACGGAGGCGGTCCAGCAGTCGCTTTCTCATTCTCGCTCCTAAGGGGCGGGTTGCCGTTCCAGCTTAGCGGAGGGCTTGCCCCAGTGCCACGCGGAACGCCCCCGGCCCACTGACTTACCCTTTGCAGACCCCATCTCCCCGATCTGATGGGTCTCGCGGGTTGATATCCGCTGGGGTCAACGCGCTCCGCACACCTTGTCTAAGGGGCAGGCCGGACAGGCTACCGGGTCGCGTTTGCCCTTGCAGGCGCCGCTGATTCCCAGGTGAGCCAAGGCAAAGTCGAAGCGCACAGGGTCCACCGGATCCATCTTACGCAGCCACCCGGTAATCTCTTCTGCCACACGCCAGCTTCCAGTCTTGGCCTTGGATAAGCCAAGGAAGTTGGCCGTGCGAAGCACATGGGTGTCCACTGGAATCAGGAGTTGAGCTGGCTCGAGCTGCTTCCAAATCCCCAGGTCCAGCCCTTCAGTGGCAGGCCGAATCATCCAGCGCAGGTACATGGTCAAGCGCTTGCATGCCGAGCCACTGCCAGGGTGCGTCATCCAGTAACGGTAACCCCTGGGCAGCTCCTTGGGTGTGCTGGCTTGAACTCCAACTTTCCCACCTTGAGTCAACGCGTGGTGCACCAGCGCCTGTACGAGGTTCCCCATGACTTGGTGTGCACTCTCCCCTGTGGCCGCCGCCTCCAAGCTACCGTGCTCTCGGAGTACCCCCTGGAGAGCAAGGAGCATTAAGAGCACATCTTGGCCCCGATTGAAGCGGTAGACCAGGTCCCCCAGGCTGTCTTGTGCTGCTCCCAGGTCCAAGTCTTCGATCCCCGCCCGAGGTCCTCCGCATTCGTTTAAAAATTCAAGCACCCTGTCGATGACAGGCTGGAAGCTAACCACCCGCCCATATGCAAAGCTGGCGGCGATGAATCCGGCAAGCTCTTGGTCCAAGGGATCAGAGTACCGGTGTACCGCACCGACTGGATCTTGGGCGCGCCGCTGCTCAAAATCGGTCTGAGCGTAGAGCGCCTCCAGTCCCGCACGCACGCGCTTGAGCTTCCTGGGGGTCATGTAGCAGGGCTCCTGCATTCGCAGACGCAACGCCCCTTAAAGTAGGTCGGGATCGAAGCTCCCTTCCGGATCGACCCGGTCCGCTGAACCGTGATTTGCATCGTAGGCCGCCGCCTCGGCCTCGCGCTGGATACGCCGCCGCCCCTTCTTCACGCCCCGCTCAAGCTCTTGGCGCAAGCGCTTGGCCACCCCCCCCCGCACGGTCGCCAGCCAAGCCTCGCAGGCATCGGGCTCTGCCTCTCCCCAGCTTCGCGCAACACGGATGAACGCCTTGATCACCCGCGGGTCCTCGTCCCGTAGAAAGACGTTGAGCAGCTCGTGAATCGCTGGGCTGTCGGCTTGGCCCACGAACTGTAGTCTGGGCATGCCCAGACGCGCGCGCAGTGCGGCAGCACACATGCCCTGGAGGGGAACCGGAAGAACCGCCATACCGGCCATCACCGCCATGCGGCGGGCCCCCCAAGCGTGCTCGGTTCGAAAGGTGCGCAAGCTGGCCAGCCACGGCTCACGAGCGGCCAGCAGAGCAGGCCCCAAGACCATCCAGCCCAGGGCATCGGCGGTCTCGGTGTCGTCCACCATTCCCACCCAGCGATCGACCATTTCAAGAGCTTCCATGGGCTCGTCGGGCACCATCGCCGCCAACAGGCCCACCGCAACCAGGCCGTCCTCGTGGGCGCTGCAGAACAGGGTGTGAAGCGCCTCTCCGTCCTCTACCAAGTTCAGCTCGGGGTTCCAAGCCGTGACCAATACCTGAGTGACATCGGCCACAGGCACACCACGCACGCCTCTAAAGGCCTTGATGTGCTTGCCCCGCTTGCGCGCAATGTCGCGTTGGGCAGTCTTCTCAAGTTGCTCACTGATGGCATCAGGATCCAGGCGCATGCAGCCCTCCGAGAGCGGCTTATATCTCAGCGGCTGGCCCGTGCGAGAATGGGGTCTAGTCCTGGGAGCAGTGTTGGCCACGAGCAAGGGCAGATCGGGCAAGTCCAAGAGCAGCAAGGCCAGCCCCAAGCCCAAGGCCCGCGCTAGGTCTCGGGCCGGCGCCAAACGCAGCTCAAAGGGCCCCAGCGCCTGGAACTGGCGCACTGCGCTTCGGCGTTTCGCAGTCTCTGCCTCGGTCGCGCTCTTGGCCGCGGGCATTGGCGCGTCCATCGTCTTGGGCGTGTTGATTCGAGCTGCAGATCAACAGGTCGCTGCCCGCTTAGAAGCGGATCTCTGGGACTTGCCGGGAGAAGTTCTCTCCGGCCCGATCCACATCTGGCCAGGACTGCGTCATGACCCCGAAGCCATGGCTTTGGACCTACAGGGCTCGGGCTACGCCCGGGTCAACAAGGCGGTACAGCCCGGCGACTTCCAGGTCAACAGCGACTCATTGATGGTCATCCGCCGTCCAGAGAGTGGTCCAGGCTGGCAGGTACCCGGTGGCCAGGTCTTGGTGACCTTCCGCGACAACAAAGTGGCCTCGGTGAGCCCAGAGAGTCCTGCGATCCTACCTCCCACCCAACTCGCAGGCGTGCGCGGGGCTGAGAATGAGGCGCGCACACCCCGTGCTCTTCAAGACTTTCCCGAGCATCTGCGCCACGCCGTCCTGGCCATGGAGGACGCCCGCTTCTACGAGCACCCGGGGGTTTCGGTCGTAGGCATCGCGCGCGCCCTGGTGACCAACGTGATCTCCGGCAGAACGAAGGCGGGCGGCTCCACCTTGACCCAGCAGCTGGCCAAAAACCTCTTTCTGAGCCAAGAGCGTACCTTCTCTCGCAAGGCGAACGAGCTGCTCCTGGCCTTTGCCCTTGAGCGGGAGCTGAGCAAAGACGAGATCCTGGCTCTTTACCTGAACGAGATCTACTGGGGCCAGTCGGGCGGAGTGGCCATCTGTGGAGCGGACCAAGCCGCCCGCGCCTTCTTCGGCAAACCCGTGGATCGCCTCTCTTTGGGCGAGTCCGCGACGCTGGCCGGCATAATCTCCAGTCCAAACGCCTACTCCCCACTCCGTCACCCCGAGGTGGCCCAGCAACGCCGCAACATTGCCCTTCAGCGTATGGCTGATGAGTTCTGGCTGGACGCAGAGCAGGTGGACGCTGAGCAAGCCCTGGATCTGGAGATCATTCCAGGTGTCCAAGGGCGACGTGCCCCCTACGCTGTAGATACGCTCCTGGACGAAGTCGAGGCCACCTTGGGCCAGGGCGCAATTGCCGCCCAAGGCCTGACGGTACACAGCACCATCCATCCGCCCTTGCAGCGCCTGGCCGAGCAGGTATTGGCAGAATCCATGGCCAAGCTGGAGGCGGCCTACCCCCGGGCCACCGGTGTACAAGCTGCCCTGGTCACTGTGCGTGTCTCCGATGGCGCTGTACTCGCAATGGTCGGCGGACGGGACTATGGCAGCAGCCAGTTCAACAGGGCGACACTGGCCAACCGGCAGGTAGGCAGCACAATCAAGCCCCTGACCTTGCTGGCCGCCTTCGACCAGGACCCCGAGCTCAACACCGGGACCCTGTTGATGGACGAGCCTATTGTGCGCAAGGCGAACGGCAAGACCTGGCGCCCCCAGAACTACGACGGTGTTTTCGTGGGCGAGCTCCCCCTGCGGGACGCAATCGCCAAGAGCCGGAACATTCCTGCGGTACTGTTGGCGGAACTTGTGGGTTTGGGGCCCCTGCAGGAGCACCTCCGAGCGCTCGGGCTGAGAGGTGCCACAGCCCTACCCAGCGTCTCCTTGGGTGGCTTTGAGGCGACTCCGATGCAGTTGGCCGGGTCTTACACGGTCTTCCCAGGCAAGGGGGTCTATGCGCCTCCGCATCTTCTGCGCGCAGCTGCCAACCAAGACGGCAAGGTCTTGTTGGACCGCGAACCCACTCCCACTCGGCAAGCCTCGGCGCGCGCTGCGGCCATGGCCACCTCGGTGCTGCAGAGCGTGATCGAGAACGGGACCGGCTCCAGAGCCGCGCGTTTTGGCGCCACCGGCAACATCGCAGGCAAGAGCGGCACCACCGATGGCTACCGCGATGCGTGGTTCGTGGGCTTTAGCTCCACCTTGACCGTCGCGGTCTGGGTGGGCTTTGACGCCAACGGCAGCGCGGGCTTGGGTGGCTCCAAGGCCGCGTTGCCAACCTGGAGCCGCTTCTTGGCGGGTTCGGGTACCACCTCAGGCACCTTCCCCACCTCTCGCGATGTCGTGGAGAAAGACACCTGCGTGAGCCAAGATTGGGTCCTCGGCGAGTGCAGCGAGTGCAGGCCTGAGCTCTACACCCGGGGCACCGCGCCTGTTTTCAGCTGCAGTGAGCCACTCGGCGCGACGGAAGGCATCGGTGAATTGCTCGAGCGCAAGCGGCGTGAGTCCCAGTCGAAGGACCCAGTGGGCCCCGGCGAGCCCGCCCAACCCAAGCCGGCCAGCAAAAGCCGCTGGCCTTGGAAATGGAAGCGCTGACCCGGATGGAAGTGGGCTTAGCTTCGGCGACGGCGGCCGAGCATCAACAGACCGGCCGCCAATCCCAGAAAGCCCAAGCTGCGCTGGCTGGGAGTGGAAGAGCAGCCAAAGAGGCGCTTCTTTTCTTCCAGTTCGACCACGCTGGGCTCCTCCACCAAGTCTGGCACCAGCGAGGCGTCAGGGACTCCGGGCTCTTCGCACCAGGATCGGCTTCCGTCCTCGCAGCGGGCCCGCATCTCCGCGTCGATCCAGTCCAGGTAGTAGTCCACGCGGGTGTCAACACCGCCCGTCTCGTTGCAGTCGCTCTGATCGTAGGCGTGTGAGGTCACGCCCACCAAGCGCCAGTCGCCGCCAGGGCCAACCTGAGCGAAGCTGGGGCCACCGCTGTCTCCGTGACACTTTCGCACGTCAGACTCCAACTCCCCCACTTTGAACTCAAAAGCGGAAAGCTCAGCGATGAAGCTCTCGCCCATCTGCTTGTATCCATAGCTGCCCTCGGGGCTGGCCTGACCAAACCCAGTGGCGATCTGCTGTCCCCATCCGACAACCATGACCGGAATCCCCACATCCAGGTCCTGCGCTTCTTCGGCGGTGGCCAAGTACATAAAGTCCACGTCTAAGACCGGCTCGTCCAAGAATATCAGGGCGATATCACGGTTCTCGGTCAGCCCCGTGCCCAAAGCCTGCATGTCCCAGCTGGGGTGGTAAACCCAGTCGGCAGCCACCACCGCATCAGAAGGCCAAGCGGCGAGGCTCTGACTGCTCCCGTCCAGTGCCGAGAGATCGGCTTGACGGGTCCAACGAATGTCGGTGTTGTTCAGCTCGAAAACACCGAATGTAAACGCGAACTCATCAATGCAGTGAGCGGCCAAGAGCACGGTGTCTGGCGCAATCAGCGTCGACGAACAGACGAACTGACGGATGTCCTGCCCGTTCCCCTGGAAGGACAGAGTCGCCCCCATCAACATTCCGCCCGTCGCCGGAAAGTCTCCTTCGCTGGCGTCTGCGCCATTGATGATCTTCGGACTGGGGCCTTGTGCCATGGCGGCCGCGACGAGCAAAAGCATCTCTCTCTCCTAAATCAGGGCAATGGTTTAGCACGCTCAAGCACCAGAACCGCCATTCTCTCTGAGCGCGCCACACGACCTCCACGACCTCACGACCCTATGACCCAGTTCAAACGCCGACTCTTTATCAACGCAAGTCTTACACCCACTTGTTTGCCGTAGTCTACTCATGGAGGAAAGATGCCGACCAAACCCCGTTCCGACTCCTGGGCCATGTGGATCCAGGCCGGCACGCTCATCTGTCTCACCCTTGCTGCTGGCGTGACGACCCTGATGCTCAGCTGAGTGGCCATTCACTAGGTGGTGATTTCTCGGGTGCAAGTCCGGTACCGTGCGTGACCACCATCTCCACATCGCCAGCCAAGATGGGCACCCGTCCCCCGGGCGTCTCTAAGATCAGAGCCCCATCCTCGCGCAGATCCACAGCGACTCCCTGGTGTTGGCCCACGCGCACTTCCCGGCCCAAGGTCACGCTCCCTGCGCGCCATGCCTTTAGTACTTTGGCGGGCTCGGTCTGGAGCTGGTAGCAGAGGGTCTCGATACGATCCACGAGCTCTCCGAGCAATCGCCCACGGTCCCAGTCGCGATCTGGCAAGGCCTGTGCCAGCGAGGTCGCCAAGATGCCATCCGGAAAGTCTTGGGGATGCACGTTCAAGCCCACGCCAAGCACCACGAAATGAAGATGACCGACTTCTGCATGCAGCTCAGCTAGAATACCGGAGACCTTGGCGCCAGCTCCAGTTTCGCCGTGCTCCCCCCCGCTGGGCGCCAGAATGTCATTGGGCCACTTGATTCCAAGTCCTGTGATCTGATGGATGGCCACCGCTGCAGCAAGACAGATCAGCGGGGCCTGATCGGGTCGAAGGGAAGGGCGCAGCAAGAGCGAGAAGCTCAGGTTCTTTGTGTCCGTGGACACCCAGCTTCGTCCCAGCCGGCCCTTGCCTGCCAGTTGACGCTCAGCGACGACCAGCGTGCCTGCCTCTGCACCCTCCATGGCCAACGCGAAGAGATCCCGGTTGGTGCTGCCGGTCTCCGAATGAAAGACCACCGCCCGATTGCAGTGCCAACTCAGGCTTAGCGCGCCAAAGCCCCCTCTCTCCATGCGGTAGCCCCCGCTCTCAGACACCACGTCCATGCCCTCGGCGCGCAGAGCTTGAACGGCTTTCCAGATAGCCTGCCGACTCACCCCAAAGTACTCCGCGAGCACTTGCCCAGAGAGCGGCCCCTCTTCGAGCGCGCCGGCCACTTTGGCACCCAGAGGACGCTCATCGAAGGGGTCGACGCTCAAGTGATGGGGTCGATGCGGAGGGAAAAGTCCACCCAGCGAGCTTGATGAATCAGTCCGCCAACCGAGATCACATCTAGGCCGTGGTCCTTGAGCTCCGCGATTCGCCCTGGGGTCATGTTGCCAGACGCTTCGAGCACCGCCTGGCCTTTGCCGATGGACACAGCCTTGGCCAAGGTCTCATTGTCCATGTTGTCCAGCAGAATCACGTCGGCGCCAGCATCCAGAGCCACCTGAAGTTGCTCCAGGTTCTCTACTTCCACCTCGATCTTGACCAGGTGGTGAATGTGATTCCGTGCCTTGGACACCGCCTGGGCGATACCGCCCGCCGCGACAATGTGGTTGTCCTTGATCATCACGCCGTCGTACAGGCCGTGCCGGTGGTTGTGGCCGCCCCCATGCCGCACTGCCTGTTTTTCAAGGGTCCGATGAAGGGGAGTGGTCTTACGCGTGCAGACCACACGGACCTTGCCTTCCGCTGCGGAAACACTCGCCCGCGTATTGGTGGCAATGCCCGAGCAGCGCATCAGGAAGTTCAGGGCGATGCGCTCGGCTTGAAGGATACCGGCCATGGTGCCGTGTAGGCGACAGAGATTTTCGCCGTAGCTCAGAACGTCGCCGTCCTGGGCCAAGGCCTCCCACCCAACGCCCACATGTTCAAACGCCAGGCGCGCTGGCAGGGTTCCGGACACCATCAGTTCTTGCTTGGCGTAGATGCGCGCTGTGCCCTTTAAGCTGGGGTCTACAGTGGACTCGGTTGTCAGGTCACCGGGGCCCAAGTCCTCGTCAAAAGCCAGCTTGATCAGGTCTTCAATACGCATCTGTTGCCTCCACACAGGGGCCCAAAGTCCAAGCGCCGTTCAGCGATCAGCCCAGCGCTTCCAGAGACTCCTTTAGCCCCTTGATGCGACTGTCTGCAAGAGCCAGCTTCTCCTGAAACTTGGCGACCACGTGGCCAGGAGCCTTGGCCACAAAGGCCTGGTTGCCCAGTTTCTTGCGAAGCGCACCCGCATCCTTGCTGACCCGGCCCATCTCCTTCTTCAAGCGCTCGCGCTCAGCGTCCACGTCCACCACGCCTTCCAGGTCAACGTGAATCTCAGCACCAGCAACCACTGCGGTGGCACAAGCACCAGGGCGCTCGCCCTCCAGGCGCACATCGACCACATTGGCCAGGTGCTTCAGACCAGCGCCATGCGTCAAGAGCCAAGGTGCCTTGGGCCCCAGGGCCAGTACGTTAAAGGGCAGACGTGGAGAAATCTCCATCTCCGCCCGCAGGCGCCGCATCCCGCGGATGACGTCCTGGAGAAAAGCCACCTGCTCGATGATCTCCGGATCCTGTGGGTAGTCGGCCTCGCGGGGATAGGCCGCCACCATGACCGAGCCCGAGGTTTGAGGCAGCAGCTGCCAGATCTCCTCGCTCAAAAAAGGCATGATTGGATGAATCAAGCGGGCCACGGATGAGAACACAGCCAACAGGGTGTGCTGGGCCGCCTGACGTGGCTCCCCTTCCCCGTACACGGCCGACTTGCTCAACTCCAGGTACCAATCGCAGAGCTCGTCCCAAGTAAAGGCATGCAATTCGGAGCAGACCTGATCGAAACGGAAGGCGTCCAGGTGGCCTCGAACGCGGGCAGTTGCCTGACCCAGACGGCTCAGGATCCACTGGTCGTATAAGCCCAGAGTTGGCGTTGCGGAGGGATCGTATCCATCCATGTTTTGCATAGTGAAGCGCAGCGCCTGCCAGATCTTGTTCACGAAGCGACCCGAGACGCCCACCTCGTGGTCCCGCCAAGCCATGTCTGCGCCGGGAGCAGCAAGACGGGCCAATGTGAATCTAAAAGCGTCCACACCGTGCGTCTCAATGGTGTCCAGAGGGTCGACTACGTTGCCCTTGGTCTTGGACATCTTCTGGCCCGTCTCATCCCGCACCAAGCCGTGGATCAACACCTTTTCAAAGGGGACCGAGCCCATGTTGTGCAGGCCGCTGAACATCATCCGGGCCACCCAAAAGAAAATGATGTCAAAGCCGGTCACCAGCACCGCGGTCGGGTACCACTTGGCCAGGTCCTTGGCGTCCTTTTCGGGCCAGCCCAAGGTGGAGAACGGCCACAAAGCCGAGGAGAACCAGGTATCCAGCACGTCGGAGTCTTGGGTCAGAACCAAGTCTTCGGCGAGCTCATGTGCCTGGCGCACAGCAGCCTCGCTTTCACCCACGTAGACACCGCCCTGGGCGTCGTACCAGGCGGGTATCTGGTGGCCCCACCAGAGTTGCCGACTGATGCACCAGTCGCGGATATCTCGCATCCACGCAAAGTAGGTGTTCTCGAAGCGCCGTGGCACGAACTCGGTAGCACCGTGCTCTACAGCGGCAATCGCCGGGGCCGCCAGAGGCTTCATCTTCACGAACCACTGAGTGGAGAGCATGGGCTCGACAACGGCCCCGCCCCGCTGCGACCGGCCAAGTGGATGCTTGTGCTCCTGGGTGCCGCGAAACAGGCCCAGCTCTTCCATCGCAGCCTTGACCGCCGTGCGGGCCTGCTTGCTTGGCATGCCTTGGAAGCGCTCACCACCTTGCTCGTTCACACAGGCGGCATCGTCGAACATGGTGATGAAGTCCAGACCGTGGCGCTTGCCTACCTCGTAGTCATTGAAGTCATGAGCAGGAGTCACCTTCACAGCACCTGTGCCAAAAGCCATGTCCACCAGGATGGCGTCTCCCACGATGGGGATGTGACGGTCGACCAGCGGGTTGTGAACGGTTTTACCGATCAGGTGCTTGTAGCGTTCATCCTGGGGGTGCACCGCCACGGCTGTGTCGCCCAACATGGTTTCAGGGCGCGTTGTGGCCACCACAAGCTCGCCGGTGCCATCGGAGAGGGGGTAGGCAAAGCTCCAGAGCTCTCCAACATGGTCATCGTCGTACTCCACTTCCAGATCCGAGAGCACCGTGCGGGTTCCTGGGTCCCAGTTGATCAGGCGCGTGTCCCGATAGATCAACCCCTCTTCGTAGTACTTCACGAACACCTGGCGGACAGCGGCGCTCAGACCCTCGTCCATGGTGAAGCGCTCGCGCCCCCAGTCGCAGGACACCCCCAGAGAGCGCAGCTGGAAGATGATTCTGTCACCGTTCTTCTTCTTCCAGTCCCAGACCTTATCCAAGAAGGCCTCGCGGCCCAAATCGTGCCGAGAGATGTTGTCTTTGGCCAACTCACGCTCGACCACCATTTGAGTGGCAATGCCGGCGTGGTCGGTGCCGGGGACCCACACCGCGTCGTAGCCATCCATGCGCTTGTAGCGAATTAGGATGTCCTGGAGGACATTGTCCAAGGCGTGGCCCATGTGCAGGGAGCCAGTCACGTTCGGAGGCGGAATCACGATTGCGTAAGGCGGCTTACCCCCCTCAACATCACCCTTGAAGAGGCCCTGCTCCTCCCACCAGCTGTAGTAGCGCTTGGCTGCAGCGTGGGCATCGTAGTTATTTGGGAGCTCGTTTGTCTCGGACATGGCAAATCTCGGTCATGGGCACAAGGGCTCAGAAATCGGGTAGGCCTCACCTGTAGAAGGAGGCCGAAACTCGTTTGGCTGCATAGCCTGTCACGCCGTGCAATGGACAGCCCTGCAGTGAAGGCATGGGGCAGCCGGGGCTCGGCTCTGCATCGGTCAGCCCTGTTCGAGCTTGTCTGCTACGGCATCCTGGATGGCCTTCTCGACCAAGCTTCGAAAGTCGGGATTGGCTGTCAGCGCAGAGCGCAGCACCCCTTCCACAACCTCTGGTAGAACCTCTAGGATTGCCCGCTCCAAAGCGGGCCCGACCACTGCAGGATCC
>CAJQPC010000097.1 GCA_905480105.1 uncultured bacterium
CATACCGCGGAAGTCGCGGAGACGGGGCATGGCGAGAGACACCAGACGGTCGTAGAAGAACCACATCCGTTCTCCGCGAAGCGTCACCTTGGCTCCGAGGGGCATACCCTCACGAAGCTTAAAGTTCGCGATGCTCTTGCGAGCGCGGCGGATGATAGCCTTCTGACCAGTGATGAGCCGGAGCTCCTCAGCAGCCTGGTCCAAAAGCTTGGAGTTTGTAATCGCCTCTTTGAGGCAAGTATTGACCACAATCTTCTCAAGACGCGGGACCTGCATCACATTGGCATACTGAAACTCTTTGATGAGCGACGGCACGGCCTGCGTGGTGTAGATATTCTTGACACGGGGAGTCATTGTTCCCTCCTCAAGCGTCGATGACCTGGCCAGTCTTACGGTCAACCCGCACTTTTTGGCCAGCGTCATTGGTGCCGTAACCCACCTTCACGCGCCGATTTTCGGCAACGTTCCAGAGAGCGACGTTGGAAATGTGCAGCGCTGCCTCACGGTGCAGAACCTGTCCGGCCTGCTCCCCTGTCGGCTTTTGATGCTTCTTGATCAGGTTGACGCCCTCGACAACGACACGAGCTTTTACCGGATGCATGCTGAGCACGCGCCCGGTTTTGCCCTTGTCTTTGCCAGCGACTACCTGAACGGTATCACCGCGCTTTATCTTGTACTTAGGAGTAGCCATATCGCCTTCCTAGAGGACCTCGGGAGCCAGGGCCACGATCTTCATAAACTTCTTGGCGCGAAGTTCGCGCGCAACAGGTCCGAAGATACGGGTACCGATAGGCTCCCCATCCTTGTTGATGAGGACTGCAGAATTGTTGTCAAAGCGTATGTAGGTTCCGTCGGGGCGACGAAGTTCCTTCTTGGTCCGTACGATGACGGCCCTCGCCACTTCGCCCTTCTTCACCTTGCCGTTGGGAAGCGCTTCACGCACTGCAACGACAACGATGTCTCCGACGGACGCGTAGCGACGCTTAGACCCACCGAGGACCTTAATGGCCTTCAGCTTCTTGGCTCCGCTGTTGTCAGCGACCTCAAGGGTGCTTTCTGTCTGAATCATGGAGTCATCTCCCTCTATTCAGGGACGTTCAAGAGTTTCGAGGAGTGCGCGCCACAACAACCCACCGCTTAGTGCGGGAGAGTGGGCGGGACTCGCGGATGGTGACCAAATCACCGTTACCGCACTCGTTGCTCTCATCGTGGGCCTTGTAGACGTTCCGACGGTTGATGTACTTGTGATACCGCGCATGCTTTACGCGCCGCACCACTTCGACGGAAACCGTCTTGTCCATCTTGTCAGAGGTCACCCGACCCTGCAGGACCCTACGGCCCGAAGTTTCGCTGTGCTCAGCCATGTCTTGCTCACGTTCGCCCTACAAGTAGGGCTTGGTTGCCGATTACCGGAACTTGTCAACCAGGTCTCCCGCCGGAGCGGGACTCGGAGTTGACTGGCGCCGTGCCTGCACTAAAACAGTGCTAAATACCAACCGAAGTCGGTGACCCAAAGGGCCTTCTGTCGCCGCCAGCTATTATTCGCTGCCGCCGACCTTGTCAACGATGCCCTGCAAGAAGCCACCCGCAGACTCACCATCAGCACCCTTAGACTCACCAGGAGCAAAGGAACCACGGTGGGTATTACGAAGCTGATCCTTACTGAGCCCCTGAGCTATCTCCCGTGCACGCTGTGCAGTCCGCGCACGGGCAATGCCCCTACGCAGCTTGGAGACGACCGAGCTGTCCTCCAACTGGTTTGTGGCCAGCTGAAATCGAGCGGTAAGCATGTCACGCTCAAGCTGTAGCTCATGATGAACCAGCTCGACGTCACTCATTGTATTCCAATCAGGCGTTGCCATTATACTAAGCCCTCCCGGCGAACAATCTTCCACTTGAGAGGCAGCTTGTGCCCGGCACGCTCAAGCGCGCCAACGGCTACCTCTTCTGCGACACCATTGAGTTCATAGATCACGCGGCCAGGCTTGACCACTGCAACCCAGAACTCAGGGTTACCCTTACCCTTACCCATACGGGTCTCGGCGGGCTTCTTGGATACAGGCTTGTCCGGGAACACCCGAATCCACACCTGACCACCACGCTTGATGTGACGGGTCATAGCAATACGACCGGCCTCAATCTGTCGGGAAGTCAAGCGTCCACAGGTCATGGCCATTAGGCCGAACTCGCCAAACGAGACTTCAGAGCCTCGCCAAGCCAAGCCCGTCATACGGCCCTTGTGGCTCTTCCGGTACTTTACACGCTTTGGGGTCAACATTTGTTGCTCCTAAGGTCTCTCTCAGGCCTGCTCGCCCGGGAGGACCTCGCCCTTGAAGATCCAGACCTTGACACCGATGATGCCGTAGGTCGTTCTTGCGGTGGTTTGGCCGTAGTCGATGTCGGCCCGGAGCGTGTGCAGCGGCACACGACCCTCGTGGTACCACTCGCGACGCCCCATATCGGAACCTCCCAAGCGACCACCACACATCACCTTCACTCCCTTCGCGCCAGCACGCTGCGCTTGCTGCACAGCCTTCTTCATGGCACGGCGGAAAGAGACGCGTTTCACAAGTTGTGCTGCGATGTTCTCTGCTACGAGTTGTGCATCCGTCTCGACCTTTCGAACTTCGATGACGTTCGCGTAGATCTCGGTGGAGGTCAACTTTTGAAGGTCGGCCCGCAAGGTTTCGAGCCCAGTTGCACGCTTGCCAAGAATAACGCCAGGCTTTGCGGTGTGAATGTACACCTTGGCCTTGTTGGCGGCACGCTCAATGGTCACCTTAGAGATGCCCGCGTGGAAATACTTCTTCTTGACGAACTTACGGATCGCGACGTCTTCGTGGACGTTGCGCTCGTAGTCCTTCTCGGCGAACCACTGCGCATCCCAACCACGGGTAATCCCAACGCGGAAACCGACTGGATGAATCTTATGACCCATGGTCCTACTCCTGGCGGCTGTCGAGAACGACAGTGATATGAGAGGTTGGCTTTCGTACGGGCGTTGCCCGACCCATTGCACGAGGGCGGAAGCGCTTGAGTGTCGAGCCCTCATTGACAAAGACAGTCTTGACGTAGAGTCCGTCGATATCCACAGACTCACTGCGAATCTCGGCGCCGTTCTCTGCGTTCGCGACAGCCGACTCAATCAGCTTCTTCATCAGAGGCGCTGTCTTCTTCCGGGCAAACGTCAGAAGCTCAAGGGCCTCATCAACGTCCTTACCCCGAACCAAGTCAGCGACCAGACGGGCCTTGCGCGGGGAAACCCGAGCAAAGCGTAGACTTGCCTTGGACATCAGCGACGCCCCTTGGACTTCTTGTCCGCGGTGTGGCCGTAGTAAGTACGGGTAGGCGCGAACTCGCCCAGCTTGTGACCGACCATGTTCTCCGTCACGTAGACTGGGATGAACTTACGACCGTTGTGAACTGCGAAAGTCAGACCAATAAAGTCAGGAAGAATCGTGGAGCGTCGGCTCCAGGTCTTCACGACTGGACTATTCTGACCACTCTCGCGCGCCTTAGCAACGCGCTTGAAAAGGTGCGGGTCAACGAAGGGACCCTTCTTAATGGAACGTGCCATTCTGGCTCCCTACTTACGCCGCTTGACGATGAAGCGATTACTGGGCTTCTTCTTGCTACGAGTCTTACGACCCTTGGTCGGCTTACCCCAAGGGGTAACCGGATGACGTCCACCCGTGGTCCGGCCTTCGCCACCACCATGAGGGTGGTCTACTGGGTTCATGGCAGAGCCACGAACCTTGGGCCGACGACCCAACCAGCGACTGCGTCCGGCCTTGCCGATGCGCTGGTTTTCGTGCTCTAAGTTCCCTACCTGACCAATGGTGGCCTGGCAGTTCCGATGCACTTGGCGGAGTTCGCTACTGGGCATGCGAAGAAGAACATAGTTGCCTTCCTTCGCCATGACCTGGGCATAGCTACCAGCCGAGCGACAGACTTGCCCCCCGCGACCGATTGTAAGCTCGACGTTGTGAACCCAAGTTCCGAGAGGAACAGCGTGCAGCTGCATGCTGTTGCCGGGCTTGATATCAGCCTCGTTGCTGGAAACAATGCTGTCGCCAACGTTAAGGTTGAGAGGGTGCAGAACGTAACGCTTCTCACCGTCTGCAAAGTGAATCAAAGCGATCCTTGCAGAACGGTTGGGGTCGTACTCTACAGCAGCGACCTTGCCGGGAACATCCCACTTGTCGCGCTTAAAGTCGATAATCCGGTAGCGACGCTTGTGTCCGCCACCACGGCGTCGAACCGTGATACGTCCACGATTGTTGCGACCACCGGAGCTCTTCATCGGAGCCAGCAACGAGCGCTCAGGAGCCTTCTTGCTGACGCCGGCAAAGTCGCTGACGCTCATGAAGCGTCTGCCGGCACTGGTCGGTTTGAACTTACGGATGCCCATGGTAGTCCCCTCAGGCCTCGCCGGTGTCGGCGTAGAAGTTGATGCTATCGCCATCGCGGAGAGTCACGTAGGCCTTTTTCCAGTTGGAACGCCGACCCAGGTGACTGCCGAAGCGCTTCATTTTGCCGCGTACAATCAACGTGCGAACGTTGCTCACGCGCACGCCGAAGAAGTTCTCCACAGCGTCTTTGATTTGATGCTTGTTTGCTTGAAGGCCGACCTTGAAGACATAGGTATTGTCTTCAGCAGCGTTAGCAGACTTCTCCGTCACAACCGGAGCGAGCAGGATGTCGTGTAGCTGGTCCATTCAGGCCCCCAACCGAGATGCTATGCCGGCAACAGCTGACTTGGTCGCGGCGACATTCCGATGGTTCAGGATGTCGTAGACATTCAGACCATCGACAGGAATAACCGTCACGCCAGGAATGTTCCGTGCGGACTTTATGACGTTCTCATCCTTGTCGGAGAGAATCAGAAGAAGGTCACCAAATTCGAAGTTGGTCATGACCGACTTGAAGGCCTTGGTCTTAGCTTCGGTCAACTCGAAGGCATCGAAGACGACAAACTTAGACTCTTCAACCCGGCGGGACAGCGCACTGCGCAGAGCCGCGCGCCGGACCTTCTTCGGCACCTTGTGCCCATGATCACGGGGGGTAGGTCCAAATACGACGCCACCTCCGCGCATCTGTGCGGCACGGGTCGTACCCTGACGGGCTCGACCTGTTCCCTTCTGCTTGAAGGGCTTGCGTCCGCCGCCGGAAACTTCCGACCGGCTTTTGACTTTGTGAGTACCTGCACGACGCCCAGCCATTTGCTGGCGGACCACCGTGTAGAACAGGTGCTCTTTGACCTCGACGCCGAAGATCGACTCGTCGAGGTCCAGCGAACCGACGGTTTCGTGTGCGGTGTTGTAGATGTCTACGGTAGGCATGCGTAATGCTCCTGTAGTCCTGATGGCCGAAGGCCTCTCAGGAAAGCTTGATCTCGACGTGAACGCCCGCCGACAAGTCGAGCTTCATCAGAGCGTCAACGGTCTGCTGGGTAGGCTCCAAAATATCAAGGAGACGGTGATGTGTCCGACGCTCGAACTGCTCACGAGACTTTTTGTCTACATGAGGTCCACGCAGCACGGTCCAGCGCGAAATGGTCGTTGGCAGCGGGAATGGTCCCCGAATGCTTACGCCGGTGCGCTTGGCCGCTTCTACGATTTCGTTCGCGCTTCGGTCGAGCAGCTTGTGATCGTAGGCCTTGAGCCGGATTCTAATCTTGTTGGTCTGGGCCATCGGATTGCTCCAAAGGTGGGAAGGATACTCTTTCCACAGCGCATCCACAGGATGCAACGGGCCCGCAGTAGTGCGGGTGGCGAGTGCCTCTCGTACCGTTGGTGAGGTAGCCGTTCGGCGTACCCGAGAGACGGAACCCCCGCCGTTTAGCTCGCTGCCTCAACTTGGTCCACTTCTATGTGTCGAAAAGGATCCCGCCCCCAGACGTGAAGGGGAGCCCTTAGGTGAGACGAGACTCGGTCTCTCGGAGCGATTCAACAACCTGTAGGGCGGCTGGTGCGTACCGGCGCAGTTTGGTTCCATAAGTTGCCCTGCCTTGAGTCTGAGATCGCAGCCGTGTGGCGTAGCCGAACATCTCTGCAAGGGGAACTTCAGCAACGACGCGCTCTTCGCCCGGAGTCGCGTCCACTTGTTCGATGAACCCACGGCGGGCGCTTATGTCACCGAGAACTTGGCCTAAGAACTCACTGGGGGCCTTTACTTGCAGCTCAACGCGCGGCTCCAACAGCACGAGTCCGGACTCCGCAAGGGCCCGCCGGAAAGCAGTACGGGCGGCCGCCCGAAAGACGCTCTCATTCGCGTCCACTTCCCGATAGTCGACATGCCTAAGTTCTACATACACATCGGACACTGGCATCCCGACAAGCGGGCCGTGTTTCAGGACCTCTTCAATACCGCTCCAGATCGCCAATCGGATCGAAGCCGGAATATTGTCTCTTGGTACGCTGTCCTCCATGTCCCTGCCTGAACCCGGCCGCACGCAGACGTCAACCCGTCCGTAATGTCCCCGTCCATTCACGACCCTCTGCTGGGTACACGTACCCAAGCCCACTCGTGTCGGAGCCTCTTTGTAGGCAACCTGTGGCCGACCGAACTCCGCTTCGACCCCATAGTCCCGCTCCAGCCTGTCCTGGGCGATTTCTAAATGAAGCTTACCCATCCCGTAGAGGAGTAAGTCCCCCGTGCCCTCATCTCTTCGTAGCCGAAGAGATGGGTCTTCTCCGACCAATGCGGCAAGTGATTCCCCCATTCGGGGTGCACTCTCCGCATTCAAGGCGCGGACAGCCAGATAGATGACTGGCTCAGGGACGTGGATGGATTCCAGGACCACCGAAGCACCAGGTCCGCAGAGCGTGTCCCCAGTCACGACACCCTCGAGCCCCTCCACCCCAAAGATGGCTCCTACTGAGACCTGAGGCACCCTCTCCGCCTCATTCGAATATAGTTGTACCAGCCGACTCAGACGGTGCCGTTCTCCTGTACGGGTGTTCACAACCGCGTCACCGGCTGTCAGTTTGCCTGTGTAGACCCGAAGCCAACTGGTCTTACCCATCCCTGGGTCGTTCATCTGCTTGAATGCAAGTGCAACGAAGGGCGCATCCTCATCTCTAGCGATGGTTTCACTCACCCCCAGCGCCCCAACGCCCTGGATTGGCCCTTGGTCGATAGGCGACGGCAGCAACCGCGTGATGGCATCCAAGAGTGGAACGGTCGCAAAGTTTCGAAAAGCTGAGCCGCAAAACACAGGAACCAACGCCCTGTTTTGAACAGCCTCACGGGCAGCCGTCCAGAGTACCTCCGAGCTGAGTGTGCCTCCTTCGATAAAGGAACTCAGGAGCTCTTCATCCTGTACAAGGGCGTCTAAGAGGAGTTCTCGCGCGAACTCCGCCTCGTCGGCTACATGCTCATCCATCTGTACCGCGACCAACTCCAGTGGCTCCTCGCCGAACCGGAAAGCCTGGAGCGCGATTAAATCAACGAAACCGACAAACTCCTCATCTTCCATGATGGGTATCTGAAAGCACACAGCCTCAGCACCAAGGCGGGTCTGCATTTCGTCGACGCAGCGCTCAAAATCCGCTCCGACCCTGTCCATCTTGTTGACGAAGGCTATTCTCGGCACGCCATAACGGTCAGCCTGACGCCAGACCGTTTCAGACTGAGACTCGACCCCTTCCGTTGCCGAAAAGACTGCCACGGCGCCATCCAGGACGCGCAAACAGCGCTCGACCTCTACGGTAAAGTCTACGTGACCCGGAGTATCCACGAGATTTATCTGATGTTCCCGCCAGTCGACAACCGTCGACGCTGCGGTGATGGTGATTCCCCTCTCCTGCTCCTGGGCCATCCAATCCATGACCGTGGTCCCGTCGTCTACATCCCCCATGCGCCGCAACGCACCTGAGCAATACAGAATGCGCTCAGAGAGCGTGGTCTTTCCCGCGTCGATGTGCGCGAGGATGCCGATGTTTCGGACATTGGACGGTTGGGTCGCCACTGATTGCTCCAGAGCAGAACAAGACACCCGAAGGTGCCTTGTTCTCGCTATCCCGTTTGGAGACTACCAGCGGTAGTGGGAGAAAGCCTTGTTGGCTTCTGCCATCCGGTGCGTGTCTTCCTTCTTCTTCACGGCATTGCCGCGAGCGTGGGAAGCCTCCATCAGTTCAGCTGCCAGCTTGTCGGTCATAGAGCGACCGCCACGCTGACGAGCGTACTGAATAATCCAACGCATAGCGAGCGCCATACGGCGTTCGGGACGCACTTCGATCGGAACCTGGTAGGTCGAACCGCCAACACGGCGAGACTTAACTTCGACGACGGGCTCAACGTTCTCGAGGGCCCGACGAAAGACAATCAGAGGATCTTCGCGGGTGCGGTCGAGGATAGTCTCGAAAGCACCATAGACGATGCCTTCGGCTACGGACTTCTTTCCATCCGTCATGAGGTTGTTCATGAACTTCGTCACCAACGTGTCCCCATACTTGGGGTCGGGTAGGACTTGGCGCTTGGGTACTTCGCGGCGGCGCGGCATAGCTTTCTCTACTTCTTAGGGCGCTTAGCGCCGTACTTGGAGCGACCCTGACGACGTGCATTCACGCCCTGAGAATCAAGCGTGCCGCGAACGACGTGATAACGAACACCCGGCAGGTCCTTTACACGACCGCCACGGATCAAAACCGAGCTGTGCTCCTGCAAGTTGTGACCCTCACCACCGATGTACGAGGTAACCTCGATACCGTTGGTCAGCCGCACGCGGCAAACCTTACGGAGTGCCGAGTTCGGCTTCTTGGGGGTGGTCGTGTAAACACGGGTGCAGACGCCACGCTTTTGCGGGCAGTTCTGCAGCGCAGGAGACTTGGACTTGCTCCGAAGCTTCTTGCGACCCTTGCGGACCAGCTGGTTGATGGTAGGCATTCCTGAACCTCGAACTGTGGGTGCCACAGGCGTGAGCCGTTGCGGCTGTTCCCAGCGGAAAATTAGCAACCGAGCCCGGAAGGGCCCAGCAGAGCCCCGCCGCTTTAATCGACGGGACCGAGTCAGTCAAACACGAGTGCCGGATGGGATCGGGCACCGGTGAAATCAGTTGGCCGACTGGCCCTTCTCGTCCTCGTTGGTCATCATGCCCAACTGCTGGTAGGCGGCAAAGCCAGTACCGGCCGGGATGAGACGACCCATGATGACATTCTCCTTCAGACCGCGAAGGGAGTCCAAACGGCCATGGATGGATGCATCCGTGAGCACGCGTGTTGTCTCCTGGAAGGAGGCTGCCGAAAGGAACGAATCCGTAGACAACGAGGCCTTGGTAATGCCCAGCAAAAGCGGGTCCGCGATTGCGGGACGGCCACCCATGGCAACGATTTCACGGTTGGCTTCTTCGAACAGGTGTTTTTCGACCTGTTCATCAACCAAGTGTTCCGTGTCTCCAACCATGCGAACCTTCACTCGGCGCAGCATCTGTCGGACGATGACCTCGATGTGCTTGTCGTTGATCTTCACACCTTGGAGGCGATAGACCTCCTGGACCTCGTCGACCAAGTAACGAGCAAGGGCAGCCTCACCCTTGACCTTCAGGATGTCATGCGGGTTGGCAGCCCCATCCATCATCGCATCACCAGCTCGGACGAAGTCGCCCTCATTCACCGTGATGTTTTTACCCTTCGCGATGAGGTACTCCATCGCTGACCCGTCTTCGCCGGTCACAACCACACGGCGCTTGCCCTTGGTGTCCTTGCCAAAGGAAATCACACCATCGGACTCGGCGATGATCGCCACATCCTTGGGCTTGCGAGCCTCGAAGAGCTCAGCCACGCGGGGTAGGCCACCCGTAATGTCCTTGGTCTTGGTGGTCTCACGGGGAATCTTGGCGATGATGTCACTGGGCAAGATGTCGTCGCCCTCGTTCACCATGATGTTGGCACCGATGGGCAGGAAGAAGCGGGCCTTGGTCTTACGGCTATCCGCATCTCTCAAGACCACACGTGGCTTGAGATCAGCATCCTTGTGCTCGAGCACGACCTTGCGTGCACGACCCGTCAACGCGTCAACCTTCTCTTCAAGGGTACGGCCAACGACCAAATCCTCGAACTTCGCAACTCCTGCACCATTGGCCAAAATTGGGGTGGTGAAGGGGTCCCACTCGGCGATCTTGGTCTTTGCGGTAACCTTCTCCCCTTCACGAACCAAGAGGACGGCGCCATAAGGAATGTTGTAGCGCTCGCGCTCACGTCCCTTGTCGTCTGCAACAAAGATCTCGCCATTCCGGCTCATCACAACCGCCCGATTGGAACGGTCATCAACGGTACGGATGCCATCAGAGAACTTGATCGTTCCGGAGGTCTTAAGCTCGATGCTCGCCTGAGTGACGCGAGCAGATGCCGCACC
>CAJQPC010000098.1 GCA_905480105.1 uncultured bacterium
GCGGCGGCGGCGACATGGGCGGCATGGGCGGCAGGGGCGGCATGGGCGGCATGGGCGGCATGGGCGGCATGGGCGGCATGGGCGGCGGAATGGGCTTCTAAGCTCGCCTTCCTGACCTTGAGCAAGCGCCTCGGCTCCGAAAGGAGTCGGGGCCTTGTTTCTCTGGCGGGTTAGGCTCCTAACATGCTGATGATCCTGCTCTCCACCACTCTGTCCGCAGCGCCCGCTGACTCCCCGCCGGACAACGCAGCGGTGGCCTTGGTGGTGGAAGAGAACCTCAAGGGTCCCAATCCCGAGCGCATGCTCCGGGAAGGGCGACACTTGAGCAGCGGTACGATCAGCGCCACCATCCACACTGCCTACTGGGTGTGGCGCAACGTGGTGTCTCCTGGCGATGGGCCACGTTGCCCTATGCGCCCCACCTGCTCGGCCTATGCGCGCGAGTCCTTCTCGACCTACGGAGTCGGCGGCTTTGTGACCACCTTCGACAGACTGCTGCGTGATGGCAACACCGAAGGCTTTGAACGCGCCCCTGACGGCCTGCACTTCCTGGATCCCCTCGATGACCACCCTGCTCCTGGCCCTCTGCTCACTGGCACCTACTGCAAGCGCCAACGAGACGCCGGATCCGAAGCCTGCCTCTGAGCTCAGCTCTCAGGCAGACAACGCGACAACGGACGAAGCTTGGGACCCTGCCCCGGTAAGCGTGCTCCCAACCCCTGTGGAACAAGACCCACTCCCCATCCTGCTGCACCTTTACACGGCCAAGGATTTCAGCGGCATGCGCAGCTTGGCGCTACAAGAGGAGTACCGACTCGGTACCAGCGGAGAGTCGGCCCCAAAGGTGCGCTACATGGCTGCCTTGGCCAGCATGGAGCTCAACGAGCGCGCCGAGGCCCAGGAAGAGCTGAAGCTCCTAGCCAATGACTTTAGCCAAGACGACGTCGGCCAAATGGCTGCTCTGGCCTTGGCCGACTCTTGGCTGGATGTGGCCCCCCGTTTAGGGGTGGTCCAATACCAGGGCTTCATCGAGCAGTATCCAGACTCCCCCTACGCCTCGTATGCCGCGCAGCGCGTAGCATACGGGTTGGCCAGCGAGGGCCAGTTTTCTATGGCCCTGTCTCAGCTCGAGGGCGCACGTGTGGTGCCCAGCCCGGAGCTGTCGGCCATGCTTGCCCAGCCACCGGAATGGAAACGCCCTATGGTCGCCACTTTCCTGAGCGGAGCGCTACCCGGGGCCGGACAGCTCTACGCCGGCCAGAAGAAAGAGGCCCTCTCCGCACTCATTGTCAACACCCTGTTCATCAGCGGCAGCATCTACGCTGCACGCAACGAGCAGTGGGCCGCACTGGGCGTGCTTGGCTTCTTCGGACTGGGCTTCTACACCGGCAACATCTACGGCGCAGCCGACGCGGCAATCCGCCACAACCGGGGCATTCGCGACGACATCTTGGAGCAGATGAGCTCCGAAGGAATGGGCCCTGGCGAGCTCTTGCTGCCAGAGATGGACCCCAGCCCGACCAGTCCCCCAGCTCAGCCCAAGCCTGCGCCGCCCCCCGCAGCTGAAACACCCGCAGCTGAAACGCCCGTCCAGTGAGCGAGCCCCAGCTGCGAGTCCTGCCCGGAGCCAAGTTCTCCTGCCAAGGTTGCGGAAAGTGCTGCACCGGCTTTAGCTTCGGCCCAGTAGAGCCCCAGGTCATTCAGAATCTGATCGACCAGGACATGGCCAGCAAGTGGCCCCCTGCTCAAGAGGCTCCCTGGTACCACGAGCACACCGGCCCCGACGGCCCCGACGGCACACCCGTGTTCTCCCTTGCCCACCGCGACGGCCACTGCGTATTCCTGCGCCCAGACAAGCTCTGCGCCATCCATGCAGAGCTGGGAGAGTCCGCAAAGCCTTGGTTCTGCCGCGAATACCCCGTACGTATTGTGCAAGACGCCAAGGGCTTGACCGCTACCATCCGCGCCGACTGCGGCGGCTTTTCCGCCTCCTATGCAAGCGGCCAGCCTCTGGATAATCAGCTCCAAGCTGCACTCTCCCTGCCACGCCCCGTTTCATACCCACACTTTGACCCCGAACACGTCGAGGTCCTGCCCGGCGTGGCCATTTCGCCGGAGAACTGGCTGGAGCTCGAGAGCCCACTGATGGCCAAGGTGAAAGCCGGAGGTGCTGGCCAGGGCATCGTTACCCTGCGCCAGGTGCTCTCCAAGGTCACCGGCCGAACTCTTCCGGCACCAAGTCCTGCCGCGGCTACACAAGTCCTGGCCTACGCCATCACTCAACTGCGTCCCCAAGTCGAGGCCAAACTGGCCGGGTTGCTCCCTGAGAATCCAGTCCCCAAAGCCGAGCAAGACCCTGACTTTTACCGGCATGTGCTGCTATCTGATCTGCTATCCAAGCGCTTTGCGGCCGTGGGCAGCCTTCCTGCGGGTCTGGGGCTCACCCTGCTGGAGGTCCAACTCGCAGAATCCCTGGGCGGCCCAAACCACTTGGCTCAGGTCCAGCGGCTGGTCCAGATTCCGCAGAACTGGAATGCCATCAAGACGGCAAAGGCAACCTTGACCCAACTCTTCTTAGCCTGGCCTGCCGATTGGCCAGAAACAGCAGGCTAAGTCCCAGGGACTCTATGTCACCGCGTGAAGGTGTCTCAGAAGCACGGCGGCTCAGAAGCTCAGAAGCTCAGAAGCGCCCGGCCGCCAGCTGAAGGGCAACACCGAGCTCGCCTTCTTGGGTGACTGCTAGGGTTGGAAGCGGAACGCCAAAACCAACTTGGTCTCCATAAACCCCGACCAGCACACCACCTGGAACGGCCGCGCTGGAGCGCTCTGCCTCTCCCATATTGCGGGTCAGAAATGCAGTCGTAGCCAACCCAGCTCCGGTACTCGCCAACAGAATGCCCACCGCTGGCTCCTGCTCGTCGAGACCGCCGTAGAAATCGGCCAAGAGCGCAATGCCCCCGCCTACAGCCGTTCCAACGACCCCACCCAAGTTGACCACGTTGGCCCGGCCCCGCGACATGGGGAAGTAGTGCGCACTCAATGCACCCAACCCAGCACCCAGGTCTGCACCGCCTACGACACGCATCGCGGCAAAGCGGGGGTTGTTCGTCTCCCACAACAGCAAGCTCATCGAGGAGAAGTAGGTCCCCCAAAGCATACCGGCGTTCACAGCTGCAGCCTGACCCGCATCTGGGTCCAGGTATTTGGCGACGGCCACACCGCCACCCGCCCCGATCAGGGTTCCGAGCAGAGTCTGCTGATAGGCCGCTCGATAGTCCCGCGGCGGGAAAGCTGCCGAGAGCGCAAAGCCATTGGCAGCGCCCAGGACCTCTCCTGTGAACAGAGACATGACCTGCCCTGTGCTGGGCTGGAACTTCTTGGAGAAGAAGTGGCTACCCACCCCGCCCGCCGTCGCTCCTGCCAGCCCCAAAAGAACGGGTGGTCCTGGCTCCGAGGGCTGCCAAGTGCTCCCAGGCATCGCGACACCCAAGATGAGACCGGCTACGACCGTCTGGGTAATCATGAGCTCAGCACGGGCACTCGCCGCCGGGTCACGCAAGCCCATACGCTTGGACTCCAGGGTGCCCAGGAGCGCAATCTGCTCCGCTGCATCGGGCGCAATGGCGCTCTGCGGGTATTCGGCCCCTACACGCTCAAAGAGTACGCGTGCCTGAGAGTAGTCTCCTTGGATGACCAGTTGCAGCGCAACTTGGTACAAGGCGCGCGACTCGAGCTCAGCAAGCTCCGAGTCGCTAATCGTCTGGACAGTGTCGGGCGATTCTTGGGCCAACACAGGGGCACTCAGCAGCGACAAAAGAAGCGGCAACATGGCGATATCCCGGGGCCCTGACCAAAACAGCATAGTCCATGGCAGGCCCTGTGGCCAGTTTAAGGGTTAGCAGAGTCCAATCATACGGGCTCAAGCATCAGACTGGGCCCTGTTGGAGTTGATTTGCGTGGTGTACTCCAGGTCCTAGCGGCCGTCCTGAGCGGAATGCTTCTGCTGCTGATTTCCCCTCCCATCGGCATTCCGTGGCTGCACTGGTTCTCCTTTGTACCCATGTTCTGGGCCTTGCGAGCAGAGCAGCAAAGCAAGAACTTCACACTCGCCTATGTCACCGGATTCTTTGGCGTGGGGAGCTGTTTTTTCTGGCTCACTGAGAGCATCATCCGCTTCTCGAACCTGGGCGTGGGCATCGCTTACCTCTGCCTTGCACTCTTCGCTCTCGCCTTTGCCCTGCCCTACGCGGTGGTCTACACCCTGGCCCATCCTCTGCGTCAGAAGTACGGTGCATGGTGGGTGGTGCTCATCCCAGCACTGCTGGTCACTGTGGAGTTCATCGGGCCCGCACTGTTCCCCTATTACCAAGGGGTCTCTCAGTACCGCAGCCCGTGGGCCTTTCAGTTGGCCTCGGTGACAGGTGTGACGGGGGTGAGCTTCCTCATCCTGCTCACCAATTGCGCGCTCGCGGAGTGCGTCTACAGGCACCGAGAAGGTCGTCCACTCCCCTTTAAGCTCCTGGGAAGCGTAGCTCTAGTCTTCACAGCAAACCTTATTTTTGGCGCCATTCGCACCAACAGAGCGCAAGCCGAAGTTGCGGAGTGGCCCACCATTCGGGTCACCCAGCTCCAGCAGTCCATCACCATGGAGGAACGCATGGCCGGTTCTGCCCGTGCTGCGATGCTCGAGTGGTACCAGATGACCAACGACCTGGCCGGTCAAGACATCGATCTGGTGGTCTGGCCCGAAGGATCTACCCCTTACGACCCGCGTTCAGCGCGGGTGACCACGCTGCTGGGTAATCTGGCCAAGAACGTCGACGCACCCATCCTCTTCGGTGGTGGATTTGCAGAGAAGCGCATCGATCCGGAGACCGGCCGCAACTACACCGAGCAGCGCAACTCCATCTACTTGATGAGTGCCGAGGGAGAGCTGGTCCAGCGCTACGACAAGATGGTGCCCTTACCTTTTGGGGAGTACCTGCCCTTCGCCGATACTTTTCCCATCCTTAAAGAGTGGATCAAGGGTCCGGGCGACTTTGAAGCAGGAACGGTGCCTGTTCAGTTCGAGCTGGAGCACCCAACAGCTGGCACGATTCAGATGACCACCCCCATCTGCTACGAGGCCATTCTCAACACCTTCGTACGCAGGAACCTCGCCGACTCCCAGCTCTTCGTCAACGTGACCAACGACGGCTGGTTCGGGGACACCGCGGCGCCCCACCAGCACGCCATGCTCTCCGCCGTGCGCTCAGTAGAAAATGGCATTCCAATGATCCGTCTGGCCTACACCGGGATCTCGATGCACGTGGACCCCACCGGTCACACCACCTACCAGACCCAGCCCTTCATCAAGGTCGCAAGGGTTCTCACGACGCCTGTGGGGCGCCTTCGCACCATCTACTCAGTCATCGGCGACCTGTTCTCGTGGCTCTGTGTGCTGGTCATGGCCGGCACCGTCCTTCATGCCATTGGCGATTGGCGCAGATCATCTGTCACACCTGACAAGGACGTGGCGTAGTGGGGCTGAATGGAACTCTCCACCCTCTCGGATGAGGAACTCATGGTCCGCGTTCAGTCCGGAAATCCGCAAGCCTACGAGATGCTGTTTTCGCGGCACAGTGGGTCTCTGTTCGGGTACCTGAGACGACGCACCGGCCAAGATGAACTGGCCGCGGACCTGTTTCAAGAGACCTGGCTCAAGGTCCACCGCTTCTCGGGCTCCTGGCGTCCAGACCAAGCCTTTAAGCCCTGGCTCTACGGGGTCGCACTGAACACAGCTCGAGACGCTGGCCGTAAGTCCCAGCGCCGGGTCTCCACAGTCATGCTGGAACACGACAGGCCCCAGGCCCCTCAAGCCCACGCCCAGCGGCTGACCTTGGAGCAGGCCATCGAAGCCCTGCCCGAAAACCTGAAAGACGCCTTCTTGCTGGGCGCCGTACACGGCATGGACCACAGAGAGATTGCCACTCAGCTGGATATCTCCCCGGCCAACGCACGAGCCCGCATCTCTCGAGCACGTGCATTCCTGCGGGATTGGCTACACAAGCGCGGGGGTGCCAAATGAGCGACTCCGTACTGGACTACCTGCTGCAAGACGACGCACCCCATCCTGGCGCCGAGCTCCAAGCCTTTGCCAGCATTCCGCTTCCCGTTGGCCTGGCCCAAGCCACATTGGCCGCCGTCGCTCAAGAGCGCACCCTGGCCGCACCCACACTGGCCTTGCCAGCGCCCCGGACCTCTGTGTCCACCCCTCCAACAGCGTCCGAGCCGGCCAACCGACGCTGGAGACTCCCTGCTGTTCTCGTCGCCGGTCTCGCGGCTGCTGCTGCGCTGCTGGTCGTAGTTGGCAGTCAGCCCGAGATTGGCGATCCGGAACTGCTCGTTCCACGGGGCTCCGAGGGCACGGCTCCGATCGTGCACTTGGAGATGAGCACACAACGTGGCCAGGCTCTGGAGCGCTTCTCACCGGACAAGACACTCTCCCCAGGCGACCGAGTGTTCTTCCGCTACAAGGCCGACCAGCCAGCCTTTATCCATCTGCTTTACATCTCGGAGGGGGGCATAGAGGTTCTACACCAAGACCGGGTCCGGCCTGGACAGGATGATCTCAGAATTGCCGGTGACCCCCTGTTTTGGAAGGTAGAACCTGGGGATTCAAACGGAACCTTTGCACTGCTTTCCTCCGACCAGGAGCTTGCCCCCGACGACATAGCCAGAGAGCTGAGCCAAGCGCTTCAGGACACCCCAAGTGCTGACCAGGGCGAGAGCGCCCGGCTGTGCCAGGCAGCCCGCCGCCTGGGCCGCTACTGTGATTCCACCACCATCAAGGTCGCCCCATGATCTGGACTCTGCTGCAAGGAGTGGCCCTCGCGGGAAGCATCGGTACTGCCGAGGTGGATTTAGACGCGGTCTACGCGCCTCGCCGCGTGGCGCTGCTCATCGGCGTGGACCAATACCAAGACTCCAGCCTCTCACCACTCCGGTACGCCGCAAAAGACGCCACGGACCTGTCCGCGGTGTTCTCGGACCCCAACCTCGGGGACTTTGACCGGGTGCATACAGTGGTCGGTGCCAGCGCCACCAGTCGCCATGGAATCGAAAAGGCCATTGCCCTGGCCACAGCAGACCTTCAGCGGGACGACACCTTCGTTCTCTATCTCTCGGGCCACGGTACCCTGACGCTGGACGCCAGTGCCGGCACCAGCCTCTGGTTCCTCCCATCGGACGGCGACCTCAACGATCCAATCGGCACTGGCATCGCCGTGGAATGGCTCGAGGAACGCGTCGGAAAGGTCGAGGCCCGCCGACGGGTACTCATCATGGACACCTGCCACAACGGACGCAGCGCAGAGGGGGCCCGTTCTTCCCTCTCCAACGACACATCCCAGGTTCTCTCCCAGCTCCGCGGGGAGCCGCCGGCTCCTCGAGAACTCCGCCAAGTGTCCGAGAGCGAGGTCAGGCTGTTCGCTGCGGAGTACTTCCAGCCCGCCATGGAGACCCCCGAGTTGGAGAATGGGGTCTACACCCACTTCCTGATCCAAGCCATCTCCGATGCCGCCGGCGCCGCAGACCTGGATGGCGACGGCCTCGTCGACGTGCACGAGGCCCACGACTGGGCCCGTGACCGCACGATGACCTACACGGGCGGCATGCAGACCCCTCGGGCCGAGTACAGGATCGTGGGCCGGGAGGAGATCTACCTGGCTGGTAATGGCGCCACCCGAAGTGCCGCCGAGCGGGCACTGCTGGCCGCAACGGACTCCCTACTGGCCAGCGCCAGCGTCCTGGTTGACGGCCAGACCCGAGGCGTCTTGCCCGAAGTGGTGGTGTTGGAACCTGGCGTTCACACCATCGAGGTCCAGGACAGCAGCGGCCGGTCTTTGGTCAAAAAGACGGTGCATGTGCGCGCTGGAGAGACCCTGATGGTCGAGGACCTCTTCCCGGACATGCGCCCCTCTTGGGAGATGTTGGGGGGCACGAGCTTCCAGTCGGCCCAGTCTCCGATCGCAGGAGTCACCGCAGAAGTTGAGCTGGCGTGGGTTCGCCCAGACTGGGGCCCCCGTTGGATGTTGGTGGACCTGCATGCCCGAAGCAGCTTGGGCCAAGGCCAGACCGGCTTCCAAGACCAGATCACCCCCATGAGTGGTGCCACCCTGTTTGGCCCCACTGTGGCTTGGCAGGCCCAGCGAATCCCCCTCAGTATCGGCCCCAGCTTAGAAGCCGGCTTTGGCTACCGCTACGCCTCCGGCTATGACGGTGAACAACGAAGCATTCAGCGCCAAAGCACCCTTCTCTTACCTGCCGGCGCGCGCGCTGCTTGGCGATTGCCTCTCGGCCAGCGCAACTTGGTTGTGCGTGCGGACACTCGCTTTGTGGTCACCCCGGCCGTGCCCGACCTACCTGGCTACTGGCAGCATGGTGTGGCGATCGGCTACGGTCAGCGCTGATCCGCACTGACCAGTGGGCCCCCAGCCTACCCGCCTTTCATCGGTCTATACTCCCCGCGTGTTGCTGCTCCTCCTCGCATGTGATCCCTTCGGCCCGATCACCGTCACGCCCGATCCCAACCCGGAACGGCCTACCGCCGGCGTGATCCAAGCGAAGCTGAGCAAGGTGGACTTTGGGGAGCGCTCCGTGCTCTTGGACGGACCCACCAGCCGCACGCTGACCTTGGAGAACATCGGCGACCTAGATCGGGCCGCGCCCTTGGTCTGGCTGGTAAGCGATTCTGCTATTCGCCTTGATGCAACGACCTTTGTGGAACTCAGTCCGGGTGAGACTGTAGATATCGAGCTGGTGTTCGCGCCCAGCACCGAGGCTGAGAGCAACGCAGCTTTGGCCTGGCCCGACGGCAGTCTCAGCTTGCACGGGTCCAGTACAGCGCCAGTGGCACGCATGCTGCCCAGCCGACAGGACTTTGGCGCAGTCCCGGTGGGATGCCGGGACAGCACCACGGTTGCCCTGCTGAACGATGGCAGCGAGACCTTGCTGGTCGATGACATCCGGGTCGACGGGGGTGAGGACTTCGCCCTGCTCAGTCTGCCCTCGATGGAGATCAGCCCAGGCAACCAAGCCAGCTTCGACGTGGAGTTTGCCCCCCTCGCTGGAGGACAGCGGGGTACCACTTTGCTGTTGGACAGCAACGATCCCGCCAACCCGACCACGGCCATCACCTTCAACGCAGTGGGCGTGGATGGCATCCCTATGCAGGAAGAGTTCAGCTACTTGCCAGGTGCCGCGGCCGACCTGCTCTTCGTGGTGGACAGCGGCCCGGACACCGCAAGCGACCTCTTGGCGGCCCAGATCTGGACCGCGACGCTCTTTGAGCGCCTGGACGCGGGCCGAGTGGACTGGCAAGTCACTGTGGTGAACGGCGAGGGCGTCTGCCACAGTACCTACGACGCCTACCTCAGCTCGGACACCTACACCGCCGCGAGCGCAGGTCCAGCTCTGGCGTTGGGCCTCAACCCCGACGGTGCCGGAACGCGCGCACTGCTCGAGCTGACAAGCGAGTCCCTTGAGCGATC
>CAJQPC010000099.1 GCA_905480105.1 uncultured bacterium
CACAGGCACACGCAGCGCCGCCCAACGCCCGAGTTTCGCGACCGCTTTACGAAGCGCTGGGCTCTTCGTTGTGGTCGGGTCCCACAAGGTCCCATCGTCGTGTTCTACGCTTCTTGCAGGGCGCTGTTGCCGATAGCGACGCAACCACGTGTCTAGCGAAAAGGACACAGGTCTTACAGCTGGGTCATCTGGCTCGCGGTGCTTCTTGCTGACACCTTGAATGAGGTGTACCGGCTCTTCGATCAAGCCCGTCGATGCCAGAACCAACCACACGGCGTGCATGGCTGGCGTTCCAGGCGAAACGTGGATGTAGATCGCACTTGTGGGGTGCGCCTTTCTGGCATCGCGAAGCACCTTCTCCGCGAAGGGACGGATGGCGGCGTGGTCCGTAGGGGCGGCCGAACTCTCCCAACGATATCGGGTGATGCTCGGGCATGCAGGCGAAAGATGCTCCTTCAGACCACGAACCGTGGCCCGCAGAGCTGAGTGCTCACGGGCGGTGTCACCATCTCCCTTTGGGGCTTGGCGATAGCAGAGAAAGATGTTTCCAACCTTGCCCCACAGAACGCTCTTAGGATCCGACAAGGCATCGACCAGCGGCTCAGCACCGTGATTCACGCTTACCCAGCTGACCAGTACTGCATCCCTTCCGCTCACCGCACCACCACTACGCCGCCCAGCTCCTTCGCGAGTGCCCTAGCAGCACGAGTCTGGGAGTCATCTTCCAGGACCACGTATTTTTTGGAGCTCAGTGCATAGGCCCGCGGCGTATAAGATTGCCGGTCTTGTATTGAGCTTGGCTTGCCGTCCTTGCCAGGTACAGTCCGCTCCACAACACGCTTTAGTTCCTTCGCGTTCTTCGGCAGTCGAGGTGGCAGTACTTCCCACTCAAACCGGATTTCACGGGGATAAGAACCGTCACCTCTTGGAGCCTTCAAGGTCGGTTGCGGCGCGCCAGCAAGCTCCAGCGCACACCCAGCCAAAACCGGCGACAGACGAATCTCTCGAGTCTCTACGACCTGCCTAATGCCGGACCTTAGCCCTTCGTCGACAAGGCAGATTTCTCCGAGATGCTCAGTTCGCTTCATGCCCTGAGCATACTTCCAAGGGAACTGGTTCCACCAGTCGACGAAGGTGCATCGAAGCTCTTCTTGACCAGATTCACCGAGAAGTACCCCGACCTCGAACCCATGATCCATCCCTTCGGCAGAAAGATTGGCCGTGAGCACTATAGCAGCAGACTCGGTCCAGATTGCCTTGGCATGGAGCTTGTCATGAGCCAACACCGTCACTCCTGCACTCGCCAGAACAGCAACAGCCTCTGCAACTGCTGGCCGAGGCCGAGTGAACACGGTGACTTCCACCCCCCTTTGAGCACGTTCTGCGATCGCACGGACGAGTGCATGGTCAGCCCCGAATCCGTAGCTGCTGACGAAGAGCTCAGACCTGGCTCCCTTGATGAGTCTCAGAGCAGCGCTACGCAGTGATGTCACCCCCCGCGCGGTAACGACGATGTCTGAGGTGGAGGGCCTGGCCGGTTCAGCAGGCGGTGGCGCAACCTTTGCCAAGCGCCCCTTGCTGGCCAGCTCTCGCTCAGCCTCCTTCCAGAACGCCCAGGAGAACCACTTCGCGAGAGTCCTTGCAGACTCCGGGCTCAGCGCAACGCCAAGCTCAACCGACTGCTCAAGTGCCTTGTTGAAGTTCGCCGTGGAGATCCATCCTCGAGCACTGCCCATCGGGTCAGCGACCAAGAACTTGGCGTGGAAGTGCTCAGCGGAGCGCAGCTGAATCTGGCCGGCGAGCCGGTTGAGGAGCGCCTTGTGTTCCTTGACCATGCGCTTTCCAAACTCGTCCTCTTCGCGGAGCAGTGCAGCCACTCGATTCTCAGACGCCGTCAGCGCGTAAACCCTCACCCCGCGCTCCGTCGCTCGGATAAGCGCATCAGCGAGCAGGTCATCGGAGAACAGGAACGAGGCAATGAGCACCACCTGTTGGGCGCAGTCAATGGTCTCAGCTAGAGCCCGTCGAAAAGATGCGTTAGGACCGACCCGCATGATGCTCTGGCCCATTCGCTCAGTCGTGTCTGGGGAGGAGGGCCGAAGCCGCAACCAGCAGGGGGGCAGTGGATCTGTCAGAGGTTGAACTGCAGAACGAAGTAGGGGCTTAGGCACGCTCAACTCCAAAGGCCGAGGTCATAGGGGGCGAGTAGAAAGGGAGATGAACGCTCTCTGGGGGACTGTCCTGCACGCTCGAGAAGAGACTTCGCCTCCACCAATCGCGGCTGGTGATACGGAAACCGAGCCGCCACCTCCTGCTCGACCTGAGCCAATGTGACGGGGGTGTGGAAGCGGTCGATTTTGCGCCACTGCAGCCACTCCGCCCACGCCTGAGCATCTGTAGGATGCCGGGGCACCAATGAAACTCCAGGCAAACGAGACTGCTCAAAGTGGCCCATGCCATCGAGCTCAAGAGCTGGCACATCCAGGTCCAGAGAAAACGACTGCCGTCCAAGGGTGGCTAGCCGGTCAAAGGCAATCGGCAGCACAGGCTTGCCCGCGCGGTCCATCCACTCGAAAAGCTCAACGGCGGCCACTGGACTGCTACGCTCAACGAGGGCCGCCCACATCTCATCAAAGGAGAGCTCTGCCAGCGTGACTGTCGGCCTGATCGCCTGGTCCACGGCACGGGCCTTACCCCCATCTCTGCCGGGCAGGTTTCCTCGAACTCTGACGGTGGCCTCCTCTCCCCTCTCCCAGCTCAGCTTGAGCTCCAGGTTGCCACCGGGGCCCGGGAGCCCACGTCCCCCGATTTCTCGAACTTCGAAGGGTGAGATGTCCACAATGGAAGCCAGAACCTTCTCCTTACACAGTCGCAGCGCTTTGGGGGCACTGCTTCCTCTCTCCGGTCGGCTTCGGCCCCGGTTCCGGTCCTGCTTCATCTGCCTTCGGTCATCGCGGGCGCGCTCATCCTCAAGGCGTTCGACGTGAATCACCTCCGCGTGCAGCAGGGGATCTGCGACCAAGAAGAAGCGCCATGTCCCCTCCGCCGGTACCAGCACCGCGCCGTATTCCAGAGCAGCAGCCCCAGCTTGGCTGAGCCTCGCAGGTCCACGGCCCGTTTCGCGCTCCAGCAGTCCGAGCGCTAAGCAGCGCTCAACGACCCGCCAGCCGACCGTTTCAGAGAGTCCGCCCAGGAGCTCAAGTCCCACGTCCCTGCCCCCAATCGCTCGCCCCATGTCGGCAGCAAGACGGGCGACCGCCAAAAACTCGGGGCGATCTCGACCGACGGCGACAGTCGCCTCTACGTCGAAAGTGGTCACAGGTACTTGTCGTTGGAGCTGAATCATGAGTTCACCTCCCAGCCGATGTCACCCGCATAGTGAGGCGAGTCGGCCAGGGCGTTGAGGAGAGGGGACTTGCATCGTTCGGATGCGAAGAAGGCACGATGCCCAATGAGCACAATCTGGAATCGGGCACGAGTCAGGGCGACACACAAGCGGTTTGGGCTGTTCAGGAAGCCCACCGAGCTGCTCTTGACAAAAGAAAGGAGGACCAAGTCCGCCTCGTGACCCTGGAAGCGGTCCACAGTACACAAGGTGACGTGGACCACAGCCTCTCGGGCCCCTTTGGGATAGCTGAAGTTTCGTGTGTTCCCATGCATCCTTGTGGAGCGCTGAAGCCTCTCCTTGAGGAGCGCCTCCTGGCCACGATAGAAGGTCAAGACAGCGACTTGGTAGGGAATCAGTCGGCCGTTGCTGTCCCGCCTAGTGTTTAGGCTCGCCCACTGGACGAAAGCATCAAGCTCTTCCATGACCTTGTCAGCCTCTGGTGGGCTGCTGTTCTTGCCGGCGCCCTTCCCACGGGGAGAGACTTCCAACCACTGAGCGCGCCGCACATAGCGTCCATAGCTCCACCGTCGGGCCTCTCGCATGGTGGAGGCATCGGACAGAAGGCTTTCTCTCGCCCGGGCCCGCGCGGCTTCAAGATCGGCCAACACGGAGGGTCCAAGCGAGAAGTCTTGGTCACTCCGGTAGTCCGGTCCGTACATGTCCAAGTAGGCCTGGTCCCCTTCAACAGGTGTCGTTGAGTAAAACTGCTGACGAGGAAACGCCGAGATGTCCGGGTGCATCCGGTGCTGAAAGCGCAGGGATACCAGGCGCTGCCCGAGCGCCAACTCCGGCAAGCCATCCGTGAGCGCTGCAGCGTCCTTCCAGCCCGGAAGGCGCTCAAACCCGTGCTGGAGCAACTCTAAGATGGAGGGCATCGCCACGCGCCGAATCGTGGTGAGTTCCTGTCTCAACGTCTCGGCCGCGCTTTCCCGTCGGTATTTGGGCTGGATTCGTCGCCAGTCAAACCAAGAATCCCCCAAGGTAGTTGGGAGCAGCTGATCAATCTCGTTCAGGTAGCGCTCCCGCTCCTTGTCGTTCTGGCGAAGCTCGTATGAACGTACGAGACGCCAGGCAATCTCGCTGGCCCACTCTATTGGCTCAGACAGGCTCGTGAGCCTCTTCCGGGAGCCTTGACGTGAAACGAAGGCCCGGCGCGTGGCCGCCCAGTCCGGGAGCTCAGGGACTGGCCCCCCTTCGCTGAGGAGGTCTGACGGGAGTCTGTGCTCATGGCGACGCAAAGCCTGGGGTGAACCGATGACGAGATCGGCGTACAGCAGTTCAGGTATGGCGAGAGAGACTCCCCGAAGCGTGGTCCTTTGCACCTTGTCCAAGTCGACGTAAGCCACACCCCGCGCGGCCGCCTCGGTGCGGGCCAGCTCAGCGGTATCCTCCGTCACTGCAAGCAGACTGCGGACCTTCCGGAATCCGTGCAAAGAAGCAAGAAAGGCATGTGTTGTGGCCTGGGCCTGTGCAGATGGCATGAGCCCAGCGAGGTTCTCTGCTAGGTCGACCTCCTCAACGTAGGGAGACAGCTGCTTTGTGTCCCCCACCACAATCCAGCGGCGAGCATGCATCGCCGGGACCAAGAACTCAGCGAAGGTGGTCTTGCTGGCCTCGTCGATGATCATCACATCAAAGGGCTCAAAGGCCCCTTCACCCCGGCTGGCAGCCTTCATTGCAGGGTGCTTGAGGATGCCGATGGTCGTACCACATACCAAGTTTGCAGAGTCCAGCAGGAGGCGGGTCAAAGGCGAGTCATCACCCGCCCCCCCATCTTGGGCCAAAGCCTCCCGCAACACCCCTCGCGCATTCTTACCTTGCGCTGTACCGGCAGTCGGTTGGTCCAGGAAATCCTGCAAGTCGTCCCGCCACGTCTGCCGCATCCGTTTGTAGGTGAAGGGCTTGACCGACTCTGAGGTGACGTTCGCTTCGTCTCCAATTCGCACGGGCAGAACCAGCTTTTCTTCCGCTTCTGGCCCTTCCTGCCACTCCAGGAGGCGCTCCAAGACGTTGTCTACAGCGACATGGGTTGAAGCCACCAGGAGTGCCCGTTTGCCTTGGAGTGCAAGCTGGACAATCAACTCGCAGATCGCTGTGGTCTTTCCTGATCCTGGCGGGCCTTCCAACACTGCGAAGTCGGGCGTGGCCAAGGCGATGTTTACGAAATCTCGCTGCTGATCGGTACCGTCGCGAAGCGAGCCAGAACCCGAGCGCTGCAAGAACCGCCAGTCAGACTCTTCCAACGGGGTGAGTCGTACGTTCTCCCAGGTGGCCCGCGTCGACGCCAAGCGCACAAGAGGGGCCATTCTCGGACTGGGGCGGTCATCCAAACGCTCCAACGCGAAGATCTGGCGCTGCAATGTGTAGGTGTTCGGTCGCAACCAGATCAGGGGCCCATGCGGACTCGCTGCCGTTGGGCGAGGAGCATCGTCGGGGTCCTCTTCCCCTGGGGGCATGTGGCTCGGCAAGCGGTCCAACAACAGGGCCCGACCTTCGCGATCAAAGTCGTGACAGTCAATTTTGGCGCCCTTCCCACAGGCTGGATTCTCGTGGACCGATCGAGCCTGCGTGCTCAGAAAGGCATCGAAGGTGTCGTCGGACTCTTCGGGTCGCCAAGGGGGTGGTTCCAACACGATCCAAGCACCGTCCTTGGGGGGAGAGCGAAGGTGTCGGTCCCGACGACGCTTTCCCTGCGTGGCCTTTTTGGCGTGCTGTTCCCATCGACGTTGGAGGCGTCCCTGGAAGACCTCGGCCTCGTTCTGGTCTGCCCGCCGCCACGCGAGCACCGGCTTTCTGGCCTGAGCGGCCTTCTTGGCGGTGTAGAGGTAATCACTGTAGGGGCGAAACTGGGCTCCTACCTGCTTCATCGCGGCGGCCCAGTCTCCGATTCCAGGAAGGGACATGTAGTACAAGCGTGCCATGGCTGCTCCAGTGAGTTGCCCTCTACGAAGCAGGAGTCGTGCCACCCACCCAGATCACCGACAAACCATTAAAACTATATCATTCTTCGCGAGACCGGCGAACATCCACCGGCGTAAACTCGCCACTTTTCTGCAGAGTTCCGCCAAAGTGCAAATCGAGCCGGATTTCTTTCGCCAAGACCAGCGACCAAACCATCACAGGCCGGCGAAATCCCTGAGGCCGACCAAACCCTTCGAATTGCATCGTTAGTGCCCCAAACCCAACGCCCGGATAAACTGCAGATTCAGCCGAAGCGGGTCATCCCCCTACAGACCAGCCCCGTCGACACACGTCACGGCCGATGTCACACCGGCGCGACTGACAGCCATCACCCCTAAACTGCCAGCTGAAATTTAGGCCCCTGCGCTTCCGTCTTAAGTTCCAGCCACCGAAAACAGGTACCATGCGCTCCAGATGGCACTGACCTGGACAGGGGACCTCGCCCAGCGGGCCGAGGACTTTCACGACACAATGCTGAAAGGGGACCGCTCCGAGCAGTTCGAGGAGCTGCGTGAATTTCTGCACACAGCCGCCTTGGCGGCTGACGGACCCTTTGTTCCAAGGGACCTGATCGCAGAGATGAACCAGCGGATCTGGCCGCCGGCTCGTGTCCCCAGGCAGTTGATCAAAGACGCCTGCGCGACCTTGAACCGTCATGGGATTCACTACGACGGCGTGATGCTGCACCCACCAGGGAACACAGCTTCTACCGGGACACTGCCAGAATCGGTCCCGACCCCTTCACCAATGCGAGCAGCGCCGCGGGCCAGCACAAGCCCCTCAATCCGCACCCAGCCGCCAATTCGAACGGCGCCATCCCTGCGCGCTCCCCGCCCCCCTGCACCACAAGCCAACCAGACCCTCGCAACCGCAACGATGTTCGGAGCAGGCACCGCACCCACCGGTACCTGGATGGGCACAGTCGGCCCCGGAACCCACCCAGAGGGGTCGATATTGGCGGGTCAGCTCGACCTTCTTCAACCCGGTGGCATACTCAAGGGCCGACGCCTCTACGAACTCGAGGAGAAGGTCGGTCAAGGCGGAATGGGGCAGGTCTGGCGGGCAAAGACAACGGACAACCTGGGCCCTCAAGGGCTGGTCGCCATCAAGACCGTCAAGGCGCCCACGCCAGCTCATGTTGCGGCCCTGCTCCGCGAAGTCGTGCTGCTGCGGGAGCTCAAGCGAGCCGACTACTTCCCCGCTGTCCACGAAGACATCCGCGCCAACGGGCAGGTCTTCCTGGTGATGGACTGGGTAGAGGGGCGCAACCTACAACAGCTGGTCGTGGACGATGGCGTCACTGCGGTGGACCGTACGCTCTTTCTAATGCTCTTGCGGCAGATTGCGGACCGTCTGTCCTACCTCCACTCTTGGCAGCCGCGTCCCATTGTGTTCCGCGATCTTAAGCCCAGCAATGTGATGCTGGCACGTGGAACACAGCGTGTCCGCCTGGTGGACTTTGGAATCAGCCACCTCGCCAGCAGCGACGACAACAGGCAGAATCGTGCGGGAACACCCGGCTACATGGCGCCCGAGACCAAGAATGGTCAAGCGACCGAGGCCTCCGACATTTATGCGCTGGGGCGCACGGCGCTCTTTCTTCTCTTCGGCAATCACCAATTTTCAAAGATTAATGCCCGTTCCAGGCCGCCTGCCTGGAAGGCTCGGGGCCTGGGCACCGACGTTGTGAAGGCGGCCCTGCAGCTCTGCGTGCCCAACCCAAACCTCCGGCCTGTCAGCGCCGTGGAGGCTTTTACGCGCATCGAGGCAGCCACCGCTGGCCCCGTCAATGCAGGGTCCCACGAGAGACTCGACGACCTCTGGGGCGCCCCCTGCCGCGCCTGCGGGCGGTCTGTCATCGCAGAGCGTGTGTACTGCTCCTGGTGCGGTGCCGACCAAGACGCCCAACGCGCAAAGCGCCGCTCCCCAGGGCTGGCCGACATCCAGAAACGCCCAAACCTCTTCGGGACCGCCCCTGCAGCACCCTCCTCTCGACTAATGCAGGCTTGGCATGATCTGGCGCGCATCCGCTCCTCTGCGGATCTCGGCACCCTTCAGTGCCTGCCCTACATCGACGTTCAGCCCTACGACTACCAGCGCGCCGCCGCCACAAGAGTCCTGAGCCGGATGAACGGCCGAGCCATGATCGCGGACGACGTCGGACTGGGCAAGACCATCGAAGGCGGCCTGGTCATCAAGGAATACTTGCACCGCGGGCTAGCCCGAAAGGTGCTGATCGTCTGTCCCCCAGGGCTATTGCTCAAGCAGCTGCAGCAAGAGATGGAAGAGAAGTTCAGGCTGAAGTTCCTGGAGTACAAGAGCGGCGGCGACAAGACCCCAGGCGACAAGCTGGTGGGCCCGCAGGGTTTGGCCAAGGCCGACTTGGTCATCGTCTCCTTCACCATGTTGAGGGGCAAAAAGCATGGACCAAAATTCAAAAAAATCCAGTGGGACATGCTCCTTGTGGACGAGTGCCATCACCTAAAGAGCCGCAAGACCCAGACCTACAAGGCCATTCGCAGCTTGGTCACCCGCTATGTGCTGTTCATGTCAGCGACACCCTTCTCGGGCAAGAACGAGGAGCTCTGGACGGTCTACTCGGCCATTCGGCCTGGCTACCTGGGCGCTACGAAGGAGGACTTTTCCAATCGCGGCTTCTACGACAAAAAGCCGCCCCCAGAGCTTCGCCAGCGAATCCGGGACATGACCATTCGTCGCCGCCGCCAGGACCTTTTGGTCCGCTTCCCCAAGCGACAGCCCGTGATGGTGTCTGCAGAGCCAGACGCTTCCTACGAGCGCGCCAAGAAGATCGTCGCCAGCGCCACGGCCAACAAAACGAAATTCGCGCGCCTGATCCATCTCCAGCAGCTTGCAAGCTCATACGAAAGCCTGATGGAGTCAAAGTTGGCGTGGACCTTTGGCCAGCAAGATCGCCAATGGCTGCGCGCTCTTCACGACGAAGAACACCCAAAGGTACGGACGCTCCTGGAACGGGTGGTTCCTCGGATCCCCAAAGACGAGAAGGTCGTCGTATTCGCCCGCTTCCGGGCCTCGCAAAGAGCCTTGGCCCGTCTGCTCGCCCCGCAAGGGGGAAGCCTGCCCCTAATCCAGGCCACCACCGGCAAGAAGAAGCAGGAGATGCTGTCCCGCTTCCGCGACGGGCCGGAGCGCTTTCTCATCTGCGGAGAAGGAGCCGGAGAAGGCTTGAACCTCCAGTTCGCCAGCGTCATGGTCAACATGGATCTGCCGTGGAACCCCATGCGTCTGGAACAACGCATCGGCCGTATCCAACGGCTCGGCCAACGCCGCAAGCGGGTGACAGTCGTGACCATCGTCGTCAAGAACAGCGTTGAGGAGCGCGTCTACGAGGTCCTGGAAAAAAAGCTCCTCATGTTCTCCCACGTCATCGGTGAGACCGAACAGATCCTGGGGCGGCTCTTCGACAAGGACAACAGCCAGAGCTTCGAGCGCTGGCTAGCGGAAGTGTTGACCCAAGACCTAGACGCGGATGTGGAGCTAATGAATGCGAGGAACCGAGACATCGAGAAAGCAACCCGCGCTGCAGACCTGGACCTAAAGGAAGGCGGACGATCTTTCGATCGGCTCTTTGGCGACGCCGACCCCCTGGCCGCTGGGGACGCCCCCATGCCAGACCAGGAGCCCATCGACCTCTCCTTCCTGGAAGACGATGATTGAACTCCGCGAAGTCGTTCAGCGTGCGCTCGAGTCACTCGGAGCCACGCTCCGTTGGGAGTCCGAAAACCTGCTTCGGGTTAAAATTCCTCCTGCGCACCAGCACCACTTCGACAACCGAAAGACCCTTCGGCTCGCCTTTGAGCACCTGCTCTGGGAACAGGGGCGCGATCTTGAGCTGGTGGCCCCCGGAAGCAGCGTGCTTCGTTCCCTGGAGGACGCCCTGCGGGAGCTGGGTGCAGGAACCGGTGTCGTGTACAGCGGAGCCTTCTCCCGGGGCACCGAGCTGGGGGAGGAATGGGAAAAGAGAATGACCATCGTGCTAGCAAAACTGCAGCACACAGATGCCACCCCGCGCCAGAACGCTCTGATTCGTTTCGTCTACGAGGTCAAACTGGCCGGCCCCCCGCCCACAACCGAGCTTGTCCCAATCTTCTGGGATCCAAAACGTGGCGACATTCTGGACGAGGCAAGAGCCGCAGAACTCAGCCGAACCCAGTGGTACGAGCAGGCCGAAGTCGCCAGCTTGATTGGCAAGCCTGCAGTCTGGCCCAAAGCCGAGAAGCTCAAAATGGGCGAGAAACGAGCAGAAAGGGCTCTGCAACGAAAGCTCGCCGGTCTTATGCACACCGCCTCCGCCGGAAGGCGTGAAAGCATCACCTCTGAGACCCTGCGCCTCGAACGGGAGTTTCTGGCACGCCATCAGGAGGTTTCCAGTTCAGAGGAGCGCCAAGACCTGGCCGAGGAGCACCAGCGGCGAATCGACGTGCTCAAAGAGATGGACTCCTCCAAAGCGGAGTGCTCTCTGCTCTCCCGCACGCTCCTTGTGCAAGGGGAGCTCGCGCTGGCCTTGCGCTATGTCCACGACCGAACAGGCGCTCAGCTCACCCTTCGGCCCAAGTTATGGGCCGGCAAGCTCCTCTATGACCAGTGCAAACACTGCCAAGTGCCGCGCTACCGCTATCTCATTCACGCCGCCAAGGGAAACGCGCCAACGCTCGTCTGCACCACCTGCGGACTGAACTGTGAGAGCAGCGAATGCGGAAGCGTGCTCTTGCACCAGACCAAGCCGGTGTGCAGCTACTGCGATGCTCCACGCTTCTGTAAAGAGCACACAGAAATCTGTGCGCTCTGCAAAAAGTCCTGTTGCGCAGACCACGGCCAGAAACCAGATTGCTGCGAGCGCTTCGTCTGCCAGCAGCACCTTGTCATCGAGCACGGCACGGCACAGAAATTGTGCTCCACGCACGCGGGCCGATGCTCGGTCGACCAGGGCTGGAGGTTAAAAACCACGCTGGTAATTTGTCAGGTCACCGGCAAGTCACTCGCCCCAGAACATACGGTCTCCGTACCCGGGGATGCCAGGCAGCTGCACCCCGACGCCGTGCTCATCTCCCCAAGCTCCGGAAAGAGGGTCGCACAGGACAGAGCAGTCCCTTGTTCGGCGGACCAAGCCCACCACCATCCACAAGACATGGCAGCGTGCGCCGTGACAGAGGAGCTCTTTTGTTCACTGCACTTGGTCGAAGTAGGCGCACCACGGCGGATGATGGTGGCCATTGGTCGCGCCCGAGAGCACTCGCGCACGGGCGTTATGATGGACGAGTCCGTTGCAAAGACCTGCAGCGTCAGCGGGGCCATTCTACTCGCCACGGAGATACAGAAGTGCCCTGTCACCAAGCTCTTGTTCGATCCCGTTTTAGGCATTAAACTCTCGGGCCGCCTGCTCCATCCCAATGCCGTGGTGATCTGTTCTGTATCGGGTGTACGCGTGGCACGCGATGAAGCCGTAAAAGACCGTTTCAAGAGCGGGGCCCTGCTTCATCCCGACGCGGCAACAGTTTGTGAGCAGACCAAAAGAATCACAGCCCTGTCCAGAACAAAGATCCCAGAGTGCTGCAATCGGCGGATAGCCGAGAGCTTGCTGTTCCGCTCAGCAGTGTCCGGAAAGCTGGTATGTAGCACGCACCGGATGCGATGTGATGACCACGCTGACTGGGTCTTACCCAACGAGGCCGTGCGCTGTGAGCTTACGGGTCGCAACTCTTGTATAGAACACACCCGGACAGCCGAGTGTGGCCGCCGAATGATCCCGGAACGGGCTCCATTTCAGCTAAAGAACGGCAACTGGGGCTGCATAGACCATTTCGCAGAATGCGTATCCGGTCCCCACCCAGTCAAGGTGTCCGAGCTGAAAGACTGTGCCACATCGGGCAAACCTGTGTGCTCAGCTCATAGCGCGGAATGCATATGCCACGGCAAGCCGCATCGGAATTCGCTGCTTGAAGGGACTCTTTACTGTCCCGACCGCAAGTACTGCAGCGCCGGCATCATGAATTGCCATCGGTGTGGAATCAAAGGACCAAGAGGGACCGTAAATATCTGCCAATACTGCGAGAAAGCTCAGTCCCTGGACCGAACATCAGTCCAGATTCAGAGCATGTACAGCTTACAAGTGGCCCCACTACTCCCCTGGTACACCGTCAAGACCAGCGTGTTCGCCAGCGGAACAGAGTCAGTCGCACTCTACACAATCGAGACCCTGCTCTCCAATTCCAAGCGATTCCGTGTACACGCCCAAGGCGACGTATACGAGTTTGAATCCGGACGCTGGAGACTCAAATGACAAACTCAGCTTTACCCTTCCTCGCCGACACCACAAACGACCTCGAAGACAGACTCTCCCGCTACGAGAGAATCCGCCCCAGCTTTGCCCTGCCCTTCGTCCAAGTGACCCGGGCCCAAGCTAAAACCGAACTACTCTTTCAAGACTATCCCTCGGCAGTGAACCTCCAAAGCGTGGGCCTTCCAACCCTTCAAGACGCCCTGCGATTCTTGGTGAAGGTGGAGAGCGAATGGGGTGTCTCCCTGCTGCGCCATGTCGCGCCCCAGGAGCTCGCCCGTGACAAGCGGCGCGGCAACTGGGCGCTCGGCCCGTGTTTCTTCCGTCAGGAGCCCATAGAGAACGACATTCGGCAAACACTCCTTGGCCGTCTTCAGCTTGATCTTCCAGCAGTCGACTCCTTTATGGACATTGCGATGGGGCTCGCGGCTGCTCGGCCCGCTGACTTTGCAAAGCTCGGTCTGGAGCTGGATGAAGAGGACCGCATCCGTTGGTTCCTACAAAAGGCAAGGGAGCACCAAGCGGCCCGGGACTGGAGCATCGGGCTCGACTTTGCTCTGGATGCATGGCGGCTTCGCGTTGGGGACCTGACCACTGGCACGCTCTGCTTGGACCTTGCCAGCCGCTGCCCTGATCGCGCCGATGCCCAGTCCATCGCTTCCCTGTTGGCCGCTCGCCCAAGCGTCCCTCCAGCCCTGGCTCGCTCCCTCTCCAAGTACCACCGCAAGCGACACGCTCCCGACATTGCCCTTCAATTTGCCCAGGTGGCCACCGCGGACGGCAGTCAGGCAAGCTGGAAGGAGCTTGTCCGTGCTGGAGATGCTGCAGGGGACCAGACAGTCGTGATTCAGGGGCTCGCAGCCTTGGGCGGGCTGGGCAACGAAGGGGCCATGAACACTCTGAATCGGCTCGTTCAGAGAGGAACCTATGCACACGCCCAATGGGAGTCCCTGCTCTTCGGCTGGCCCAGACCGGTCACTGACAACATCTTCCTCTGGCGGCTCGAGGCCAACACACGCCTAGAAAAGCTCGAAGAAGTGCTCCTGGCCGTTGCCGACGCTCCCCCACGGCGACTGCTCATCTTGAAGGAGAAGCACATTCAAGCGGTCTTAGAGGCATCCAACCGACTGGGCCGCGGATACCTCCAGCGTACCCTTGGTGCGCTCAGAGAGTCTGCCCACAGCAGCGACGCCACCCCCGCGCTGGTCCAAGGCTTCGCTGCGCTCTGCCTGCATCAACACCACTTCTCAGAGGTGCTCTCGCTCGACGAGCGGCACCCCGGCGTTCTGAATCCGCGGGTCGTGATGCAGGCCTATGGCGGCCAGCAGCAGTGGACGGAAATGCTGGAGCTGGCCACCGCGCATCGGGACCCTTGTTGCCAGCTCGAAGCCTCCGTGAGGTTGTCCTTCCAACAAGGAACCAAGCCTGAGCGCCGCTGGCTCCGTGGACTGCTCCAGAGCGGGGACCACGTCACCGACAAGGCCCACCAGCTCCTCGACGGGCTGGGCGCCACGGGCGGAGACCAGCCGGTTGTGCGCCAGCTCAGATCCGTGTTGGAATCGACTTAGGGAGACCCATGAAGCGTCCATTTTTTGTCGGCTACGAGACCAGTCGTGGCTTTGACGAGCGTTGGGTGCGTGGCTCGCGCTTTGAGCTCGAAGGCGACGATCTGAACCGCCACGCTTTCGTCTGCGGAGCCACCGGAGCCGGCAAAACGGTCTTCGCCAAAGCACTGGTCGAAGAGTCGCTGTTGTCCGGCGTCCCGGTGGTCGCCATCGATGTAAAGGGGGACCTGGTCAGCATGGCTCTGGCCCGAGGCCTACTGCGCGACCAGGACTTCCAGACACTCTTCGGAGAGGACGGCCCAGCCGTACGCAAGAACTTCGACGACGGCATCAGCGGCCAACGGGCAGCACAGGTCCAGATGGACAGCTTCGCCAAGAACGTGGACGTGCGCGTCTACAGCCCCAGAGGAGTCTACGGAGAACAGCTCGCCCTGGCCGCTCTGCCCAGCTTCGATGGTCCCGTACAAGACCCCGCGGACGCTCCAGACCGGCGAACACTGATTCAGTCTTTGGTTCGCGGACTCGGCATGCGCATGTACGGAGAACGTGCGCCAAAGTCCCAAAGCGAGGAGCTCAAGTTCCTGGAAACACTGGTCGGCTGGTGTGCGGACCAAGGCAAGGACCTGAGTGGCGAAGCGGGCATTCACTACATCGGCGGATTGGTGGCCGATCCCCCATTCGGGTCCATGGGCGGAATGCCGATGGAGGAGTACCTTCCCGAGAAGCGGCGCACGGTGCTCAGGCGCAAGCTCGCCTCCCTCGTCACGGGCGCAGAACAGGACGCCTTTGGCGGCACCCCTCTGTCTATCGAAACGCTCATCACGCCTAATGCGACCGGCAAGACCCCGCTGTCCATCATCTACTTGGGCCACCTCTCCGACTTCCAGCTCCAAGCCTTTATCGTCGCCCAAGTCTGCAGCGAGCTCTACCGCTGGATGCGCGCCACGGGAGGCGCCAAGGGACTGCGCACGCTCTTCTTCATGGACGAGATTGGTGGGGGAGACGGACGCAGCGCCTTCTTCCCGTCGTTCCCCTACAATCCCCCGTCCAAGGAGCCCCTGAACCTGCTGGTAAAGCAAGGGCGTTCCGCTGGCCTGGGCGTGTTGCTGGCCACCCAGAACCCCATGTCGGTTGACGTGCGGGCACTCGGAAATATCGGAACCATGGTGGCGGGTCAGCTCACCCAAAAGAACGACCAAAACCGAGTCCAATCAATATTCGAAGACCGGGGCGCCAAGCGCTTTACCGGCGATCTCGCCCAGGCACCCACCGGTACCTTTCTGGTCACGGGCCCCTCCATGCCCTCACCCGTGTGGGTCAAGGAACGCTGGCTCTCGTCCATACACCGGCAGCTGGCCCCAGACCAAGTCCGGCAACTCTGGCGCTGGCTTAAGTCCCAGCCCCAGACCACGCAGGCTTCACCGCCACCGCCTGCCGAACGCTCCCCAGCACCACCACCGCCAGCCGAACGCAACCCAGCAGAACGCCCGCCCACACACCGGCCGGAGCCGGAGTTCCACGATGCGCCCAGCAACTACACCTCCGAGACCCAAG
>CAJQPC010000100.1 GCA_905480105.1 uncultured bacterium
ATGGCCGTATCAGCGACCGACCGGATAGGTGACCTTCGACCTAAAAGGAACGCCCCAAAATGAACTTCCTACACGCTTTCTTCGTCACTCTGGTCTACACCGGCTGCTCAGGTTCGCCCACAGCGCCGGACACACAGCTCCCCACGGACTCTGGAGTCGACAGCGCAGACCCCACGGACTCCGGGTCCGACAGCGCAGACCCCACCGGCTGTGGCGCGGAGACCTACACCAGCGGAAACTACACACTGGAGCATGGAGGCGTGACACGCGCATTCCGGGTCGTTGTGCCCGACTCCCACGACGCCAATACCCCGGCCCCCCTGGTGCTCGCCTTCCATGGTTGGGGGGGCAATGAAGACGAGTTCCTCAACAACAACACCGTCATCACCGAGTCTGAAGCGCGCGGTTACATCGTCGTGGCGCCACGGGGCCTGGGTGCCGGTCCGCCGGACAACTCCTGGGCTTCCTGGGCCTTCTCCGGCTCCACCACCGGACTGGACGGCGACGGCAGCAACGCCACGGTATCGGGAGACACCCCGGACATCTGTGATGACGAGGAGACCACAGACTACGACTACCCCTCCTGTGAAGGGGTGGCCGACAACGGCTGCTCCTGGACCCACTGCCAGGCCGACGACCTGGACTTTGTGCTCGCCCTGCTAGCCGAGCTTGAGTCCGGCCTCTGCATTGACAGCCAGGCCATCTTTGCGACCGGCGGCTCAAACGGAGGCATGTTCACCTGGGAGCTGGGCCAGGACGTCCGGACCGCATCCAGCTTCCGCGCGCTGGCGCCTCTGATCGGTCTGCCGCACCGTGGCTACCTGTCCGCGAAGGGAACCGAGGACGCGCTGCCCGTCCTGTCTATCACCGGCACCCGGGACCGCACCGTTCCTCCCGGCGAGTGGGAGGATTCCTCCTTCACCACCACCACAGACGGCGACCGCTACTTCTACACCGGCGCGACAGCGATCACCCAGGTCTGGGCCCAGGCCCACGGCTGCGAGATCTCGCAGCCAGCGGAATCCTTCGATGAAGGATCGGAGGATCTGGACTGCCGCAGCTACTGCGCCGTAGATGGGGGCTGGCCGGAGGTGCTCGACTGTCGGGCGAACATGGGCCACACCTACAACCTCAACACGTCCTGGCCCGTGCTCCTGGACTTCTTCGAAGCTCATCGCTGAGCCACCGCCCAATCGCCAAGCACCGGGTGTGGGTTTGGATGGGACGTGTGAGGACTGGCTCACCCGAGCCGACACCCCCGCCTTCCCAATCCCACGCACCCACTTGGGCTCTTCTGCACGCGCGCCTGACCCGCCTTACTCCGCCAGCTCGCCCAGCTCCTCCCACCGCGCCATCTTGGCTTCCAGCTCGGCGTCCAGGGCGCGCAACTGCGTGTCCAGATCCAGGATCTTGGCCAGGTCCGTGGCGTGCTGGGCCATCTGTGCGTGCACACCTTCGATCTCGGACTCCAGCTGGGTGATCCTGGTCTCGACCTTGGAGAGTTCCTTGCGCGCGCGCTCCGCTTCCCGCTTTTGGCGCTGGCGCTCCTTGTGGGAGAGAAACGCTTCTTCCCCCCCTGCCCCATCCTGAGCGGTCTCCAGAACGATCTGGTCCGGAGGCAGCAGGTCCTTGGGCAGCAAGCCCTCGTGCACATCCAAACCCGCCTGGGAGAAGCGCAGCACATGGGTGGCGCAGTACTCGATCAAGAATCGGTCATGGGTCACGACCACGACCACACCCTCAAAGTCACAGATGGCCTGGGCCAGTACTCCTACGCTGAGCACGTCCAAGTGGTTGGTGGGCTCGTCCAGGAGCAGCACGTCCAGCTCGCGGACGGTCAGCGTGGCCATGGCCACCCGGGCTTTTTGACCACCAGAGAGGGTCCCGATGAGCTGAAGGGCCTTCTCCCCTTGCAGGCCCAGAGCCCCCAGGGCCGTGCGGGCTTGGGTCTCGGTCACAAAGGGCGCCGCATCCAAGACAGCGTCCACAGCCCGAAGCTCCGGGTTCAATGCCAGCGCCTGGTCCTGCTGGTAGATGCCCACCCGCACACCCTTGGCCACCATTCGGCGGCCCTCCAAGGGGGCCATTCCGCCGCCCAGAATACGCAGGAGCGTGGACTTTCCGCAGCCGTTCTCCCCCAGGAACATCCAGCGCTGCCCCCGGCGAAGATCCAGGTCTAAGTTCGTGAACAAGGCGCGATCATAGCCCCCAGACACCCCCCGTAGATCCAGCACCTCGGCCGTCCGAGCCACCCGAGCCTTGAAGCGCAAGCGAGGTCCGTGCTCCGTGTCCGGCGCCTGCACCCGGTCCGCATTGAGCTTTGCCAGCCGCTTGGCCCTGGACTGGGCCTGCTTGGCCTTGGTGGCCTTGGCGCCGAAGCGCTCCACAAAGCGCTGGAGCTTGGCAGCCTCGTCGGCTTGTTTTTCAGCAGTCAAGCTACGCAGGCGGTCGGCTTCTACGCGCTGCTTCAAATAGGAGCTGAAGTTGCCGGTGTAGCGGTCCAGATCCTTGTTTCGCAGCTCGATGATGGTGTTCACGCAGCGATCGAGCACAAAGCGGTCGTGGCTGACCAAGACCAGGGCACCCTTGTGCTCGGCCAAGTGCCCGGCCAACCAAGCGCGGGCGTGCAAGTCCAAGTGGTTGGTGGGCTCGTCCAAGAGCAGCACGTCGGGCTCGGAGAGCAGCAGCTTGGCCAGGGCGATGCGCATGCGCCAGCCGCCGGAAAACTCAGCGCAGGGCCGGGCCCAATCCTGTTTGCCAAAGCCCAGTCCGTGCAGGACCGTGCCTACCTTCTCATCCATCAAGTAGCCGCCGGCAGCCTGAAACCGCTCCTCGGCACGGGCATGCTTCTCGATGGACTCAGGGCTGCCATCCAAGGCGTCCAAGGTTTTGTTCAGGTGGGCTTGGAGCTTCAGGATGTGGGTCATGCCCTTTCGGGCCTCTTCCCAGACGCTCTCTTGGCTGGCTTCGACTCCGGCTTGTGGCAAGTAGCCGTAGCGCCCTCGATGATTGAAGGATCCGGAGTCCTGCAGGTGCAGACCCATCAGCGTCTTGAGCAGGGTGCTCTTTCCCGCGCCATTTCGTCCTACAAAACCCACCCGGTCCCCTGGGTGGATGTGTGCATCGACGTCCACTAAAAGCTCATGCCCGCCCGCCGAGAGCGTGAGTTTCTCGATGCGAATCACGAACTGGTGTCCACGCCCAAGGCCAGCTCCCCCCGCAGGCTGTTGGTAAAGCCACGCAGCACCTTGACTGGGACAATCGTGCCGACCAGCTCTTTGGGGCCAGCGAAGTTGATCATCTTAAAGGTGGAGCTGCGCCCGCAGAGCACCTCGGGGTCCCACTTGGAGGGGCCCTCCACGAGCACATCCAGGGTCTGGCCCTCACAGGCGTGATTGCTCTCGATCTGAATCTCTTGCTGGCGCTTTTGATACCGGGTCAAGCGCTCGCTCATGTCCCGCTTGGAGACGAGCGCATCCTTGAGACGCAGGGCTGGGGTTCCAGGACGTGGGCTGTATTTAAAGGAGAAGGAGCCCTCGAAGCGCACAGCCTCCAGCAGGCTCATGGTGTCCTCAAAGTCGGCATCGGTCTCACCGGGGAACCCGACGATGATGTCGGTGCTCAGGCTGATGTCTGGCCGAGCATCTCGCAGTTGACGAACCACCTCCAAGTAGCGCTCACGGTTGTAGAAACGCTTCATGCGGCGCAACATACGGTCGGAGCCGGACTGCACTGGCAGGTGCAGATGGGAAGTGAGCTGGGGTAGGTCCCGGTAGGCCTGGATCACGTCATCGCCCATGTCGCGCGGATGAGAAGTCGTGTAGCGAATGCGCTCTACGCCGGGCACCTCAGCCACCTTGTAGAGCAGCTGGGCAAAGGTGAGTTCGCCGGGCACCTTGAGCCCATAGGAATTCACGTTCTGGCCGATCAGAGTGATCTCGCGCACGCCGGTGGCGACCACAGCCCGAACCTCTTCCAAGATCTCCGCGTTGGGCCTTGAGAGCTCTACACCCCGGGTGGCCGGCACGATGCAGAAGGTGCACTTGTTGTCGCAGCCTTTCTGGATGGTGACGAATGCCCCCGCCTTGCCGTCAGTGACGACCTCGCGCACAAAAGCGTACTGGGTGTTGTCCAGAAAGCTGTTGGCGAGCACGCGTTGTCCCTTCTCCACCTGACCTACGATCTCCCGCACATTGGGCACATGGTCGGGTCCGAAGACCAAGTCCACCTGGCCGCGGTACTGCTTGAACAGGTCGGCCCCCGCGTGCTGGGCCATGCACCCAGCAATGCCGACCTTGGCGCCACGGGACCGATGGGGCGCCATCTCACCAATAAAGGAACGCAGCTTTTGCTCGGGCTTCTCGCGTACCGAACAGGTGTTCACAACGATGAGATCCGCGTCTTCCAAGTCCTGAGTAGCCGTGTAGCCATCCTTGCTCAGCAGAGCTGTGATCTTGTCGGAGTCGTAGACGTTCATCTGGCAGCCAAAGGTCTTGACGAAGACTTTCTTGCTGCTGCCGTGCTCTTGCTCGCTCATCGCTGCTCCACGATCTGCGCCTCTGCTAACCCGCCCCTCACCAAGCGGTCACCACCCAGAGCTCACTTGACCCGCGTGAACACCATGGCGTGTACCAACTGGACAGTGAAGCGCCGCTCGTGATGGCGCAGGACCCGCGGAATGACATCGCGCTCCTGTATCAGTCGCAGGCCCAGTTCTTCGAAGACCTCGCGCAGATCATCGGCCCGGCTGGGCTCGTTCTCTATCAAGGGTCCGTCGCTGTCATAGGCGGTGGTCATACTGAGTACGCCGCCAGGGGCGAGCAGCTGCACAGACTCCAACAGGACCTGGATCAGGTCTTCCTCCTGGAGCGAGTCAATCAGCATACCCAGGTGAACCCACGCCAACGCGTCCTTGGGCAGAGGCGGAGAGAGCGCGTCGGCGATGGCCAGCTGCAGCGGAGTCTGGACCGCGACTGGAGGCAGCTTCACCGACTTTGCGCCACCGGCGTGGGTGGGCATCAGCGCCTCGGAGATGCGCCCGCTAAGAATGTCCCGGGCCAACAACACCGCATTGGGAGAGCGGTCAAAGGCGATGACCGAGCGGCCCTCTCTGGCCATGATGCGTGCCATGTTGCCCAGGCCGCAGCCCACGTCACAGGCGGGACCTTGTGGCGCGTGCTCTACGGCCACCGAAGCGCACCAAGAATCTGGAGTCAAGGTACCCAAGTCCAGAAGGGCGGCTCCAAAGGGTCCATCCACACCCAGCTCACTTGGGCTCAAGAAGGGGCTGACCGCGTCTGGCTCGCAGATCGGCAAGATCTCCTGGCGCTGTCCGGCGACTCCTTCCGATGGGTGCCACGGACCGTGTCGACGCAGGAATGCGCGCGGCTCCGGTACCAGCACCGGGATCTCGTCCAGGTGGGGATAAAGGGTGTCGGAGGCGTTGGAGTACCAGGCCTCAAGGCGGGTACGGGTCTTGGGACAAACGAACATAAAGGCATCCTACTGCGCCCGGCGTGGAAGTCCTTTAGCTGGGGGCTTGCAGCCACCCCCGCGCCAAGCGAGGCCGCAGGCCCAGGGCTTCGGCAGCCAGGCCAAAGTCCCGCACGTCCTGGGGGGCCACCCGTCGCCCTTGAGCATACGGTCGGTCCCGAGCGCTGGCGGCAAGCACCAAGGGCTCCGCCAAGCACGCAAAGAGCTGCCAGGGGCCGTAGCCTGCAAACAGGTGATAGAGCTGGCCCCAGCCATCCCGGATCCAACCGGGCGGGAGCCCGACGGCCTCGCCCGCAAGAACCCGAAGCCCTGCGGGCCGCGGTCCGGCTTGGAGCGTGGGGGGCAGGGCCACGTCCAGCAGCACACTGTTCTCCCGGAGAACCCTTGGATCTAAGGTGCCACCGGTGGTGGCCGCCCCGACAATTATCTGAGCGGAAGCCGCAGCCTGCTCCTCGGGGAGCAGCTCAAAGCCTAGTTTTTTGGCTCGTCTCTCCAGGACTTTACCGCTACCGCCGAGCACCACATCCACGCCATCCTCGGCCAACAGAGTGGCCAACACGCCGCCCACCCCGCCGGAAAAGCCCAGCAAGGCCACCCGCTGCTTGCCACGCTCGTCGAGCACCTGGTGAAGGTTCCTCCAGGCTGCCCAGGCTGTGGCCGCGTTTCCGGTGGTCACAGGTACGGAGACCCGGCTGGCCAAACTTTCCCCGCGTCCAGCCACGATCGAGAGCAGAGACCCCAGACCAACCGCCTGCACTGCCCCCGACGCCAGGACGCCCTGGACCATGCCTTGCAGAGCGCCTTCCTGGTCTGCGAGGAGCTCCTCCGGCACAAGTGGCACGCAACCACCACGCCGTGAGCGACACCCTTGATGCCCACTCGGCAGATGCGACCGGGGCTGCCAACGGCCTGCCGCCCCAACGCCATGCGCAGGTGCCCTTGTCTGAACCCCACCACGCAGCGCTGTGCCGCGGTGAGAGGATGGACCAGGAAGGTGAAGCGCGGTGTCAGCTCAGGCGCCCTTTTTCTTCTCTTCCAGCAAGGTGATAACCAAGCGGGTGAAGGTCGCGACGCGGAAGAGGGTGGGAATCTCCGAGGCCTTCAAGCCTGCCTTGAAATCCCCTGCGGGCACCTCTGGCATGGCCTGAGCCAGGCGCTCGCGGCCAAGCGCGGTCAGGACACCATCCAACTCGTAGGGGCCCTCGTCCTGGGTGTTCGTGGCCTGCGCTTCGATACCACCACGCGGAATCTTCACGTCGAAGGCACGCTCCAGGCGGAACACGATGTCCAAGAAGTCCAGGGACTCCGCACCCAGATCTTCCATCAGACGGGCGTCTGCTTCTACCTCGTCATCGTCCAGACCCAGCGCCTCTGCGATGGCGTTTTGAACCTTGGCTGCAATCTGCGGGTCAGTAACAATGGCGCTCATGATCTCTCTTTAAGTCGGATATGCCGGCCCCCCCTCCTACCCCAGGATTGAATGGGGATCCAACAGGAGCGTCAGGCCAGTGAGAGATAGAGTCCATGCTGGGCCAAGCCCGCCGGTAGATCGCCGCGCATTGCGGCCCTGGCCAAACTCACGACTTCGCCCGCAGCTCCCAGGTAGCCCAAGGTCGATTCTTCAGCTTCCAAATGCCCTTCTCCACGACGAAGCACCACACTGCCAGGCGCAGCGTTCTCCACTGGACGCAGAACGAAGAAGGCTGAGCCCTCGCCGGCTTTGTGCCCAGGAATCAATGCCTCCAGCCCGACCAAGCTGTCCGCAGCCCCCGCCACAACCAGATCCGCACGCCCCTCCGACACAGCAGCCCAGCCCTCTCGCAGAGCATTTGCTCCAGAAGCTGCGCCATCACAGTAGTTGCCGTTGACCCCCTGGAAGTTGTGCGCAGCGCTGGCAAAGCCGAGCACGTTGTTGCTCAGACCCTTGACCAGCCAGAGGGGATGAATCAGGGGGTAGCCTTGGGTGGCAAAGGCTTGGAGATCTACCTTTCCTTTGTCATCCGAACTCACATGAAGCGCGGGAGACAGGTCACCCACTTCTCCGCCCAAAGGCGTAGAGCCAACGAACATTCCCCGCCGCTCGGGAGGGACCTGCTCCCAATCCTCCACCTGGGCCAATGCCAGGCGGATTCCACTGACCCCCAGCTTGACCGCGCGAGACATGAGCTTGAGGTTCTTGCGGTTCACCACGTAGGCGCGCGCTCGGAAGCCCGGTACCTCGCCGGGGCGGCCGCCAGTGGCGCCCTCTTCACCCACACCTGCTGGACAGAGCAAGCCGATGGCAGCAACGGAGACGACATGGCTCATTCAGGCCCTTCCAAAGATAAGGCTGGTGTTCTGCCCGCCAAAGCCAAAGCTGTTGGAGAGGATGGTCTGCGGGTGGTCTTGCTGGGGTTCGGCCTGGGCGTTGATGCCCAAATCCTCGGGGTCCTCCAAGCCGGCAGTGCCAGGAGACCAGCCCTGGGCCAGGGCTGCTATGCAGGCCGCAGCTTCCACAGCCCCCGCCGCAGCAATGCAGTGTCCGATGGCGCCCTTGATGGAGCTGACCGGCACCTCCGGGCCAAGCACCCGTGCAATGGCGGCGGCCTCGGCGCGGTCCCCAAGGGGCGTACCGGTTCCGTGTGCGTTGACGTGGTCGACACGCACCAAGCCCGCTTCCTTCATGGCCCGGCGCATACTGAGCTCGGCACCCTTGCCTTCGGGATGCGGGGCCGTGACGTTGTGTGCATCCACAGAAGAGCCCCCGCCCAAGACCCGAGCCAGAATGTGGGCCCCCCTCGCCCGAGCCAACTCTTCGGACTCCAACAAGAGCATGGCCGCGCCCTCCCCAATCACAAAGCCCTCGCGGTTGCGATCAAAGGGCCTGCAAGTACCTGGGGAGAGGGCCCCCAAGACCAGAAAGCTCAGGACCCCCAGAGGGTGGATCATCGCGTCCATGCCGCCGGCCAGCGCACGATCAATCTCCCCGCGCCGGATGGCTCGGGTGGCATGGGCGATGGCCAATGCGCCGGCGGCGCAAGCAGAGAAGCTGGTCATCTGAGGCCCGTTGGCCCCGATGCTGCGAGCCAAGAGCGCAGTGGTGCGCTCGGGTAGGTGACGGCCCGGAGCGACGTGGTCCGGGCTCAGGTCGCGGTGCAGGGCTTGTCGGTCAAAGCCGCCTTTGCTGCGGTAGGGGGCGGCATCCTGGTAAAGCTCCAGCGGGGTCACGCTAGACAGGCCTGTGCCCAGGTAAACCCCGGCTTGGCTCATGTCCGCGCCACCCACAGCATCTTCAGCCGCTTGCAGGGCAAGAGCCGCCTTTCTGTCGTCCTGGAAACCCTCGGGGATAGCCAGAGGCACCCCGACCTGGGCTGCCATGCCGATCTCCAGTCCCTGGGGCGCAAAAGCCGTCAGGGGCGCAAGGGCGGACTGGCCCTGACGCAGACCCTCCGCCAAGGGAGCCACACCGCGGCCGAAGGCTGTCAGAACCCCCAGACCGGTCACCACGACGCCGCGATGGCTATCGCTCACAGAGGTCCTTTGCCGCTCCTGGAGCGAAGCACTGGTAGACACCCTTTTGGGCTGGCTCAACGCTCACCTGACGGCGGGAGCGGTCGTTCATGATCGCCACGACCAGGCACTTGGCATCCTGCTCCAAATCCACCGTGACCGTGCGCTCACCCTTGGCCCCGCGGACACTGCCATCCACACAGGTCACGGTGAGTTTCTTGGTTTCCGGATCCAGCGAGGTGAACTGGATGCCGCTCACCACGGCCGCTTCGGGCTCAGCCTCCACGACAGGCTCCGGCTCAACAGCCACCTGGAGTTCGGGCTCTATGGGCGGCTCCGGCTCGTCCAGATCTGGAGCTGGATCCAAGTCCACAGGCGGCTCCAGAGACGGCACAAACACACCGCCGGACGCCAGATACTCGCTCCCGTAGTAGGCGCCACCACCACAGACGATCAAGGCGATAATCAGTCCACAACACACGCCTGCGAGCATGGGCAGCTTGGATTTCTTC
>CAJQPC010000101.1 GCA_905480105.1 uncultured bacterium
GTGCCCACCGGCTTTTGCATCGCGCTCTTGGGCTTTGCCCTGACGCTGATCAACTTTGGCTTGGACGCTGTGACCAACCCCAAGCTGGCCCACCCCCAGCGCGTGGGTCCAACGCCCGTTGATTTCGGTGGCAAAGCGATGACGGTGAAGCGATGAGCATCTTGGACGTACGCGGTCTGAGCGTGAACTACGGGAGCGTCTGTGCAGCCGACAAGGTCAGCTTCTCCCTGAGCCCCGGTCAGATTCTGGGTTTGGTTGGAGAGTCGGGCTGCGGAAAGAGCACCGTGGCATTTGGCATGCTGCGCCTCCTGGGCGCTCCTGCACACCTCTCCGCCGGCCAGGTCATGTTTCAGGGCCAGGACATCCTGGGCATGGACGATGAGACCTTGCGGGCCCTTCGCTGGAAAGAGATCTCGGTGGTCCCCCAAAGCGCTCTGAGCGCATTGAATCCCGTGCTCAGCATCGGCGAGCAGTTTCGAGACACCCTGGCCCCCCATGGCGCCGAGCACCTCGCCGTGGAGGCGATGGAGCGGGTGGAGTTGGATCCCAAATACCTGAAGAGCTACCCCCACCAGCTCTCTGGTGGGATGCGCCAGAGGGTTGTTCTGGCGCTCGCTCTGGCCCTGAGCCCCAAGCTTGTGGTCATGGACGAGCCCACCACCGCGCTGGACGTGGTGGTCGAGCGTCAGATCTTGGCCCGGGTCCTGGCCCTGCAACGAGAGCTGGGCTTTGCCATGGTCTTTGTGACCCACGACTTGTCTCTGCTCATGGACTTTGCCACCGACATCGGCGTGATGTACGCCGGGCGCTTGGTGGAATTGGGTCCCGCTTCGTCGTTCAAAGCCGGCGGCCGCCACCCCTACACCCAGGGATTGCGCAAGTCTATCCCTCCTGGCTTAGACGAGGACAGGGCCCCCTACTCCATCCCAGGAGCCCCTCCAAGGGCCGACCAGCCTCCTTCCGGATGCCGCTTTCATCCCCGCTGTAGCTTGGCCACCGCGCGTTGTGCTGCAGAGGAGCCCCCCAAAGACCACTTCACGGTCCAGGGACAAGCCAATACAGCTCGAAAGAGCGTGCACAGGGTAAGCTGCTGGGAGCTGAACAATGCTTCTTGAGATCCAAGGCTTGGGCATGGACTTTCCACAGGGCGGGCTTTTCTCCAAGAGCACCCTGCGGGCCCTAAACGACGTGAGCCTGAACATCGCTGCTGGGGAGGCTGTGGCTCTGGTGGGTGAGTCGGGCAGCGGCAAGAGCACCCTGGCCAAGTTGGTCGCAGGGCTGCAAATGGCCTCGCGCGGGGAGATTCGCTTCAACGGGGCCCCGCGAGCCGATGCGGCCCGAGACGACATCCAGATGGTCTTCCAGAACCCCTTCGCCTCCTTGAACCCCGTGCACGACATACGGCACCACCTGGAGCGTCCCCTAAAGCTCTACGGGCTGAACAAACCTGGCGCGCTCAAGGAGCTTCTTGAAAAGGTGGGCCTGGATGAGAGCTACCTGACGCGCTTCCCCCACGAGCTCTCCGGCGGACAGCGCCAACGGGTCGCGATTGCCCGGGCCCTGGCCCCAAAGCCCAAGCTGCTCCTGGCCGACGAGCCCACCTCGATGCTCGACGTGTCCAGCCGCATGGACATCCTTCAGCTTCTGGGCCGCTTGCGCAAAGAGACGGGTGTTGGGCTGCTCTTCGTGACCCACGATCTGGCTGCGGCCCGTTGGCTGTGCGACCGCATCCTTGTGCTCTATGCGGGCCAAGTGATGGAGATGGCCGCATCGGACACACTGCTGCGCGCACCCAAGCATCCCTACACGCAGCTGCTGCTCGCGGCGGCGACCCATGGGGTGAGCTTGGAGACCAAGCTGCCGGCCAAGCCGGGACGGGCCAACACCATCGATCCCACGCCCGGGTGCCCCTTTCAGAACCGCTGCCTCCAGGCTCTCTCGGAGTGCAGCCATACGACCCCCACCCTTGTCGGCAGCGAACATCAAGTCGCATGCCACTTGGAGAGCAGATGAGCTTCCCAAAGCACTTCACCTGGGGGGCGGCAACCTCCTCCTACCAGATCGAAGGCGCAGTAGACCGAGACGGACGCGGCCCCAGCATCTGGGACACCTTCTGTGCCACCCCCGGCAAGGTCTACAAGGGCCACACAGGCGCCCGCGCATGTGAGCACTACGACCGCTGGGAAGAGGACCTGGACATCCTCCAGGAGATGGGAATGAAGGCCTACCGCTTCTCCATCGCCTGGCCGCGAGTCCTGCCCACCGGCTTTGAGACGCAGGGCCTGCAAGCGGGCTTGGACTTTTACTCCAAGCTGGTAGACGGGCTGCTTGAGCGTGGCATTACCCCTTGGGCCACCCTGTACCACTGGGACCTGCCCCAGCCCCTGGACGATGCTGGAAGCTGGCCTTGGCGTGGAATCTGTCCCCACTTTGTGGACTTTGCCGACGTGATGAGCCGCAGCCTGGGGGACCGGGTCAAGCACTGGATCACCCACAACGAGCCGTGGGTGGTCAGCATGCTTGGCTACAAGACCGGCGAGCACGCGCCGGGCGTCCAGGACATGGACCAAGCCTTGGCCGCTGCCCACCACATCCTGCTCAGCCATGGCATGGCCGTCCCCGTGATTCGGGCCAACGCCAAAAACGCCAAGGTGGGCATCACCTTGAACCTCTGTCCGGCCTACCCGGCCTCCAAGAGTGAGATCGACACGGTCGCTGCCGACCGTTTTGATGGGCACTTCAACCGCTGGTTCTTGGACCCCCTCTACGGCCGTGGGTACCCCCAAGACATGATCGAACACTACGAGAAGACCGGCCACAAGATCCCGGACATTCACGACGGTGACTTTGAGCACATGGCAGTGGAGACCGACTTTCTGGGCATCAACTTCTACAGCCGCGGCATCATCCGTGGCGAAGAGAAGGGGAACGACCCACAGACTCTGCACGGCACGGGTGTGGAGACCGACATGGAGTGGGAGGTCTACGGCCCATCGCTTCGTCGCCTGCTCAACGACGTGCACCGGGACTACCCCACCCAGGAAATCATCATCACCGAGAACGGTGCGGCCTACGCTACCGGGCCCGATGAGGAGGGCCGGGTCAAAGACACCCGCCGCCGCGCCTACTTTGAGCAGCACATCGAGGCGTGCGAGTCCGCCATTGGCGATGGCGTTCCGTTGAGCGGCTACTTT
>CAJQPC010000102.1 GCA_905480105.1 uncultured bacterium
CCCTCGACCGTGACGACCCGGGTCTTTACGACCATCCGGCCTACCGTTCGACCACGGTTGAACGTCTCCATGCTGATCGAGTAACCGAGCACGATCACGATTAGGCCAACAAGCAGAATGACGAGGCCGAGAACACCAGACCCGGAGCCGATCACGCCTACGAAGAACAGGAATCCGATGACCACGATGAACTGCAAGGCAAGGTCGATGCCGTACGCAATTGACCGAGAGCCCAAACCTGCGAGTTCGAAGTCAAGAACGACGGCTTCGGGCGTGATGATCGATCCGCTGCCGTAGCCATCCACCGTCGTCACGGCCACTATTCTACGAGCATCGCAACGATCGACCAGTTCATTCGCACCCACGATGCAGCGTGGCAGCGCCTGGCCACGCTTACAAAGCAGGTCCGTTCCCTTCCAACCCAGCTGTCACGTGCCGAACGCGACGAGTTCCTCGATCTGTATCAACGCACCTCGGCCCACTTGTCCCAACTGCGGACGACGACTCCCAACGCAGCCCTTGATGGGCGGCTGACCACGCTGCTTGCTGATTCAAGCGACGCGTTGTACGGCCAGCGAAAGACCGATGCCAAGAGTTTCTTCCGCTTCTTTAACGAGACCTTCCCTGCCGCTGTCTGGCACATCCGGGGCCACATCGCAGCCTCGGCAGCGCTGTTGCTCGTTCCGGCCGTGATCATGGGCACCTGGGTGGGTGTGTCCGACAGTGCCCAGAACACGATTCCGCCAGCGCTGGCCGAAACATACGTGAACGAGGACTTCGAGGCCTACTACTCAAGCGAGGCGGCGGCGGAGTTCGCGACCACAGTGTTCATCAACAACATTTGGGTCTCCTTTCTTGCGTTTGCACTCGGCATCGCCTTCTGTGTTGGGACGGCGTACGTGCTCGTGAACAACGGCATGGCCATTGGCCAAGCTGGCGGGCTGTTTGCTGCGTCGGGCCAGCTCGACAAGTTCTTCGGGCTTATCCTGCCGCATGGACTGCTGGAGTTGAGTGCGATTGTTGTTGCTGGTGGCACTGGTTTGGTTCTCGGATGGACGATCATCTCGCCCGGCGATCGCACGCGTGCAGATGCACTCGCCGAAGAAGGGCGCCGGGCGGTCGTCGTTGTTATGGGTCTGGTGTTGGTGTTCTTCGCTGCGGCTCTCATCGAAGGGTTCGTCACGGGTGCGCCGCTATCGACCGTGACCCGGGTCGGGATCGGGGCAGCCGCGTGGATGGCATTCACCTTGTATGTCGTCGTCTACGGACGCCGTGCAGCGGCCCACGGTCGCACCGGCTTGTGGGGCGACGATCGGCCCCGGTGGTCCGATGCACCCACCGTCGAATTCTCTAACCGGGCCACCGTTGCCTTGCCTGATTAGGAGCGCTGCTTATAGCCGACCCCGGGCCTTGAACCGGAGGTAGGCGTCGGCGAGTTGGGTGGCGAGTTCATCGGGTGGCGCGTCGATGACGGTTGCGCCCATACTCTGCAGCCTGGCTATCGCCTGGTCGCGCTCAGCCAGCGACGCGATAGCTGCCGCTTGGCGATGGGCGCCTTCGGCATCGTTGACCTCAGCTCGAGCCCAGCCTTCGACCTCAGGGTCCCGCACTGCGCCGACCAACACGAGATGCGTGCGGGCGATAAGAGGGAGCGCGGGCATGAGCGATTCATCTACGGCCTGAACCACCAGGTCTGTCAACACCACCAACATTGCTCGCCGACGAAACCGGCTCACCGTGGTCGCGAACGCATTGCGGTAGTCGCTCTCGACCAGCACCGGTTGAAGTGCATACATGGCACGGGTGATTCGTCCGAGCTGACCTCGTCCGGCTGCAGGACCGACCACGCTGCGAACCTCACGATCAAAGATGACCAGGCCGCACTTGTCCCCCAGCCCGGTCGAAACTCGAGCCAGGGTCAACACTGCGTCCATGGCGTGTTCAACACGGGGCACATTCGCCACCCGACCAGCCATAACCCGGCCATTGTCTAACAAACAGACAACCCGCTGGTTTTGCTCGGCTCGAAAAGTCCGAACGATCGGACGCCCTGCACGCGCAGTGGCTGCCCAGTCGATTCGGCGGTATTCGTCGTCTGGTACATACTCGCGGAGTTGATCGAACTCGGTTCCGGTCCCGAGCCCACGAGATGATCGCAGGCCAACCTCGAGAATCCGGGACTGTCCGATACGAAGCTCTGCATCCTCCCGTGACCGGAACGGCGGCAACACTCGCAGCAGCGCCGGAAGTGAGCGGCGATGTTGCCTGGCCCCAAGGCCGAGCGGGCCTTCCACTCGGACGATCAGGTCCTCAATCACGAAGTCGCCTCGACGGGCAGGCATGATCTCGGTGGTTACCGTGGCCGAACCTCGGGCTGGCAATGTCACTCGGGCCCGTCTGACGCCAGCTCGCAGTGACGGCGCAAACTCGTCGCCGAACGCAACAGTACGTCGGACCGATCCGGGATTGCGCAGGTTCCACGTGACATCACCACGGACATTCAGGGCGATCGCTCGAGGCATCTCTCGGTCGATCTCGATGCTGCCGGCCTTGCCTGCCAGCAGTCCATCGATTGCAGCAAGGCCAAGCAACACCACATTGGCCACGACAACCGGACCTGGCAAATCCCACGGACCCACCGCCAGCGTGTCTGCGACACCCGGCCATGAGTCGGGGCCGAACAACATCGCGACCGCAACAAGCACGGCGAGGATCGCGAGGCGACGGGTAGGAACAAGCACGGTGAGAGGTCTGGGTTTATCGAGTCGGGGCTAGCGGGGCGTTGGGACGGTGGCGAGAATGGAATCGAGTACGGCGTCGGTGGTGAGACCGTCGAGTTCGAGTTCGGGCCGCAAGAGAAGCCGATGCCGCAGTGCCGGATACACAATTGCCTTCACCTCGTCGGGTGTGGCGAACGTGCGGCCAACCAGCCACGTCCACGCCTTGGTGGCATGCAGCAGGGCAGTTGTTCCACGGGGCGAGACACCGACCATCACGGACGGCGACGTACGAGTCGCTCGACAGATGTCAACGATGTACCGGATCACCTGGTCGTCTACCTGGACCTGTTTGACCAGTTCCCGGGCATGAAGGATGTCTGCCGGACTGGCAACTGCGGTTACGCCCGAACCAACAACGTCGTGCGCGTTCATACCCCGGTGATGGCGAGACACAATCTCAAACTCTTGGTCTGCCTGGGGGTAGTCCACCAGCAGCTTTAGTAGGAACCGGTCAAGCTGAGCCTCGGGCAACGGATAGGTGCCCTCGTATTCGATGGGATTCTGGGTGGCGATGGTTACGAACGGCTGGGGCAATGGGTAGGTGTGACCCCCAACAGTGACCTGGGATTCTTCCATTGCTTCAAGCAGTGCAGCCTGGGTCTTGGGCGGCGTGCGGTTGATCTCATCAGCGAGCAGGAAGTTGGTGAATACCGGCCCTTGGCGAAACCGGAACGACGATGCTTGGCTGTCGAAGATCATCTGGCCAACAACGTCACTGGGCATCAGGTCGGGGGTGAACTGCACTCGATTGAAGTGCAACGACAACGACTGGGCCAACGTCTTCACCAACAAGGTTTTGGC
>CAJQPC010000103.1 GCA_905480105.1 uncultured bacterium
CTCGGCTGCCTGGCTGTCAAAGGGCTTGAAGAGTGTGACGTGGTGAACGCGCTCCGGCCGCTCCGGGATCACCTCATAGGCCTGCAGATATTGGGTCTGGTCACTCGGGTTGGCCTGGACCACGAAACAACGCCAGTCATCTCCATCGCTGTGGTCCGGGGTGTATGGCGCAGCCGACGACAGCACCGCAGTGGGATCCGCAAGGCCCTCAGAGATCACCACAGGCGCGGGCTCCCGCTCCGGTCCCTCCAGCACCCCTTGGGCAACCCAGTCGGCAAAGAGCTGCTGCTCCTCGGCGCTGAGCCAGAGCGCATGCTGATAGGTCTGGCAGCTGCCCGAGTTGTCCGCCAGAAAGGGCGGCATGCGGCGATCCGCCACCGACTCGGCCATGACCCCTGCGATCGGGCTGGCCTGGGCGTAGGTCTCCAGCGAGAAGGCGCTGAGCCCCCCCTCCTTGTGACAGCGACCGCACTGCTCGGCGACCACCGGCTGCACATCTTCGCTCCAGGTCACCAGATCCAGTTCCGGCTCAACGTCCGGTGTACACGCCAACAGAAACCAAATCATGACACCCTCCGGTACGGTATCGGCTCCCGCCAACCTGGTGGCCCTCTCAGCCACCGGAAGGTTAAGTTAATACGTTCTCCCTTTACTTTCATCGCTTTTGGCACCTCGTGCCGCCACGTGTGCTGCATGCGACCGCCCATCACCATCAGGGAACCATGGCTGAGGGGAACGTTTACGCGCAGCCGCCTTCGTAGGCTCTTGTCCTGGGTAAACCTAGGGGTGAGTCTAAAGCCCCGCTGCGCCCCCAGTGACAGGGCCGCAATCACTGGGCAGTACCCAAGCTCTGGCTCATTGTCAGCGTGTGAAGCCATATAATCCTTCCCATCCCGGTAACGGTTGAGCAGCACATGGTTGAAGGGCACCCCGGTCAGCTCCCGCATTCGTTGGTTCAGCTTGGCCAGAACCGGAGGGAGCTCACGCACCGGAAGAGTCTGCCCCGAGTAGCGGTAGGGCACATCGCCGGCCCAGCTCACCAAGCGCGGCTGCATCACCTCTCGCCCAAAGACCCGGATGGGCTTTTGTTCCCATGGGATCTGCTCGGTCAGCTCCTGCTGCATACGTGCCGCCGCATCCGTGCTCAAGAAGCATGGGTCCAGGTCCAGCCATGAGGCACCATGTAGGTTTCGTCGACGCAGCATTCACTCTTCCCAGCGCAGGGTTAGTGTTTCAAAAGGGGGGCTTAAGGGGGCACTTTCCGCCGTGCTTCCGTCAGGAAAACGGGCGATCACCGTAACCTCTTGGGCATCTCCCACCCCCACCCAGGTGGGGCCCAAGTTGGAGGAAGCAAAACCTTGGCCTCGGATGCGCCAAGAGTAGAAGTTGCCCTGTTCGGTGCGCGCTTGGATGCGTGTACCCACCCCGTCTGGATTGCTGGGCGGTCCTTCCAAGACCACCGGCACACCGGCGTAGGGGCCGCCTTGGTTCAGGGCCACCCGCAGTCCTTCTTCCTGTCCGGGCATGGCGCCACCGCTGTTGGCGACCAGATCCATGTGCCCATCCTGGTTCATATCGGCGAATTCGATGCCATGGGTGCGTCCTTTCCAGGCTACGCCCGCCTGAGTGGCCACGTCCTGAAACTGCCCGCCGCTGTTGAGCAGCAGCAGGTTGTCCGACGCCATGTGGGCCTCGGGGCCGCCCGTGCCCAAGTAGAGATCCGGATAGCCATTCAGGTCGATGTCACCGGTGCCCACGCCCATGCACCCACCGCCAATGGCCGCACCCACATCGGGTGCCACATTCACAAAGGCCATGTCCCCATCGTTGCGCAGCAGCACCTGGTAGTCCCCCAGGCTCTCGTCCTTGGGGTCGCCAAAACTGCACACATACACATCCAGGTCTCCATCCTGGTCATAGTCCAGCAATACCGTGGTCAAGCTGGCTATCGGCCAGTTCTGGTCCTGCTCCTCCGTACGCACCCGCTCAAAGAAACGGTAGTCCGGATCATCCAGATAGAACCACGGCTCTTCTCCAGCATTCTGGTAGATGGTGCACCCGGTGCCCCCCAACACAACCAGCTCGGGGAAACCGTCACCGCTCAGGTCCTGGCTCACGGTGCCAAAGCCCTGAAGCTCCCCAGACCCCACCTGGAAAGACGGCTGCAGGCGGTCACCCGGGTTGAAGAGCACGTCGGTACAGCCACCCCACTCGTGGGCCGAGCCATTGGCGATGACCAGGTCCAGAAAGCCGTTCTGATCAAAGTCCGCAACCGAGGCCCCCATGCTCGCGCCATCTCCGCAGGCCCCCCGGGGTGCACCCTCCAGAACGGACCCAAAGGGACTCAAGGTCAGCAGGTGGTTGCCAGCTATTCCTGACCAGCCCGCCCCGGTCATTAAGAGCTGGTTTACCCCGTCGCCGTCGGGATCGATGGGCACCAAGCCCCACAGGTCCAGGTCGTAGCTCAGGCCCCAACTCTCGGTAGCCCAGGTGTAGCTACCATCCGAGTTCTGAAGGTGAAGCTGCAGGCTACTGTTCCCCGGCTGGGCCATCCCGCTGCTCGCCGAGAGCACGTCCAGGTCCCCGTCTCCGTCCACGTCCTGCACGCTGACCGCGCGCCCCAAACCAATCGGCACAAAGCCCTGGGCCAGCTCAAAGCTTGGAATGTGGGGCCCCTCAAGCTCCGTGTCCACAGGCGTGTCAACGGGGCTGTCGCTCTCGCTCTCGCTCTCGCTCTCGCTCTGGGGGGTAGAACCCACTGGAGAGCAGCTGCAAGCGAGAAGGAGAAGGGACATTTTAGGGCCTAGACTTTAGCTCAGCGTTGATCTTCTCCATCGAGTCCCGGGCGTCACCAAAGAACATGCGGGTCTTGTCCAGGAAGAACAGGGGATTGACTACCCCAGCGTAGCCCACGCCACGGCCGCGCTTGAACACCACTGTCAGCTCGGACTTCCAGACCTCGAGCACAGGCATGCCTGCAATGGGGCTGGCAGGGTCGGTCTGAGCGCTGGGATTGACGATGTCATTGGCACCGATGACCAAGACCACGTCCGTCTTGGGCAAGTCGCCGTTGATCTCATCCATCTCCATCACAATGTCGTAGGGGACTCCAGCTTCGGCCAACAAGACGTTCATGTGTCCAGGCAAGCGCCCGGCCACCGGGTGGATGGCAAAGCGCACGCGAATGCCTCGACCCTGCAGGTCCCGAGTAAAGCTGTCTACCGCACGCTGGGCTTGGCCCACAGCCATTCCGTAGCCAGGCACGATGACCACCTCTTGGGCGTCCAGAATGCGGTCCACCAAGTTCCCCAGAGGAATCTCGGTCCACTCCCCCTCTGGTTGGTCCGCGTTGGCTGCTGGCGCGGATCCGTCGCTGCCAAAGCCGCCAAAGACCACATTCCAGATGCTGCGGTTCATCGCCTTGCACATGATGCTGCTCAAGATGGCGCCAGAGCTACCCACCAAGGCACCCGTGATGATCAACAGGTCATTGCCCAACATGAAGCCGGCCGCCGCAGCGGTCCACCCCGAATAGGAGTTGAGCAGGCTGACCACAACGGGCATGTCGGCGCCGCCAATGCTGGCCACCAAGTGCACGCCCAACAGGCTGGCCACACCCGCAATCGCGAGCAACCACACCTCACCTTCACCGGGGTCGGCTTGCAGGAAAGGGACGGACAACCCCACGATAGCGGCCACTAAGAACAGGTTCAGGAAGTGCCGTCCAGGAAGAAGCAGGGGCTTGCCTGACAGGCGTCCGTCCAGCTTGGCCCACGCCACAACCGAACCGGTAAACGTCACCGCGCCAATGGCTACGTCCAACAGAATCTCGACCCCGTGAATGATGGCCTCTGGCCCCTGAAGCGGGTGGCCAGGATCCAGGTACGTGGACAAGCCCACCAGGACCGCTGCCAGTCCGACAAAGCTGTGCAATGCAGCGACCAGCTGCGGCATCGACGTCATTCCGACCCGAGATGCCAGCGCAGCACCCACGATGGCGCCCACGGCAATGGCACCTGCCATTACCCCGTAGGAGGCCACCTCTGGGGCCAGCATCGTGGCCACCACCGCCAGGACCATGCCGGCCATGCCAAAAAAGTTGCCCCGAGAGGCCGACTTCTGAGAGCTCAGACCACCGATGGACAGAACAAAGAGAATGCCAGCGACCAAGTAGGCCACGGGCAAGAGGGACTCGGGGAGCCAGGTCTCCGCTGCGACCGACAGCGGCAGCGTCATTGGGATCAACATCAGTTGCCCCTCCGGAACATGGCGAGCATTCGGTGGGTGACCAGAAAGCCCCCCACCACGTTGATGCTGGCCAAGAGAAGCGCCACCGCGGCCAAAATCACCGGCAGGGCGGTGAAACTCTCCCCCCTACCGGTCTGCAAGAGCCCGCCGACCAGGATGATGCCGCTAATGGCGTTGGTCACGCTCATCAGAGGAGTGTGCAGGGCATGATTCACGTTCCAAATCAGCTGCCAGCCCACAAAGCAGCTCAGCACGAACACCGAGAAGTGCTGCACAAACTCGATGGGAGCAAACAGGCCGATCGCTCCAAATACACCGACGAAAGCAGCGCTAGCCAACAAGCGACCTACACCGCTCTCGGCCTTGGGTTCGGGCGCCGTGACCTGGGTCGGGGGGGCCACAACAGGCGGTGGCGGGCGCTCGATCTTCGGTGGCGGGAAGCGAAGCTCTCCAGCTTCAACAGCCAGCGCCCCCCGAACCGCTTCGTCCTCATGGTCGATGTGCCAGCCCTCGGCGCCCCCCAGCTCAACAATCAGGTTCTGCACGTTCTTGGCGAAGAATCGGCTGGCCACCGTCGGCAACCTGGAGACCAGATCGGTGTAGCCGATGATGTTCACCCCATCGACCTGCACCACCTCTCCAGCCACGGTGCCCTCGCAGTTGCCGCCCTGCTCTGCCGCCAGGTCCACCACCACGGAGCCCGGCTTCATCGCGGCCACCATGTCGGCCAGCCAGAGCTTGGGGGCCGCACGTCCCGGAATCAGCGCGGTCGTGATGACCACGTCGGTGGTGGGCGCGTGCTCCCGAAACAGCGCCATCTCCGCGTCGATGAACTCCTTGGACATGGTCTTGGCGTAGCCGCCGGCGGTCTCCCCGCTCTCCTCGATCTCCACCGTGAGGAAGCGGCCACCCAGGCTCTCCACCTGCTCCTTGGCGCTGACCCGAACGTCGAATGCGTAGACCGTCGCGCCCAGACCACGGGCGGCGCCCAACGCCGAGAGTCCAGCCACGCCAGCGCCAATCACCAACACCTTGGCCGGGGCGCTCTTTCCCGCGGCGGTCATTTGTCCGCCAAAAAAGCCACCGTAGTGCTGGCTGGCCTCGACTACGGCGCGGTAGCCCGCGATGTTGCCCATGGACGAGAGCACGTCCATCTTTTGGGCCCGGGTGATGCGCGGGATCTGGTCCAGCGCCAGGGCTGTGGCTTTCTTGCCCATCAGCGTATCCAAAAGCGCCTGATTTTGAGCAGGCCGAAGCAAGGAGATGAGGGTTCCGCCCTGGCGCATTCCGCCGATCTCCTCGACCGAAGGGGGGTTGACCTGAAGAACCACCACGCTAGCCCAAGCCGCTTCTTGAGAGACGATCGACGCCCCCACCTGCTCAAAGCTCGAGTCCGGAAACGACGCCAACAAACCTGCATTTTCCGCCACACAGACCGTAAACCCCATCTCGATCAACGCCTTGGCGCTCTCGGGGGTTGCGGCCACGCGGCGCTCGCCTACACGGCCTTCTCTGGGGATGCCTATGATCATTTCTTCTCCAAGGCGGGGATCATACGCCTACCGGGCTTTTCAGACTCTGACAGGCCCCTTGTGTCGGCGCCCCTGGGCCTCTATGCTGCTGGCCTTACCGCCCGGAGAACGACGTGCTCTTTCATCTTGCCCTGCTTACTTCCCTGACCGCCTGCACAGACTCCGGGGCAATGGACGACACCGCCGAGCCCTTTGTTGACCCCTGCCTGGACTACACGACCCCGTGTATCTACGTGGCTCCGGGCAACGCGGACACGGACCTGCTCGAGGTCGTGAACAGCCTGGAAGACGGCCACACCATCTTCTTGGGCGCCGGCACTTTCGAGCTTGAGAACGAGGTCAGCATCGCCGGGGTCAGCGGCATCAGCCTGATCGGCGCCGGCATGGGCGTGACCCTGCTGGACTTTGCCTCCATGAC
>CAJQPC010000104.1 GCA_905480105.1 uncultured bacterium
GGCTGTATCTCCCCCGGCTGTATCTCCCCCGGCTGTATCTCCCCCGGCTGTGTCTCACCCGGCTGTGACGTCACCGACGGGTCTGCCCATCGGCTTCGAAGACGGCAAGCAGGACTCGAGTGGAAGGAGCGAGCTTCGGCAGCGCTTGGTGCAGTACATTCTGTTCCGCTTGTTTCTGGTGACCGCGCTGTTGATCTACGCGGCCATGCTCCTGGGCGCACATGTGTCGGTCCCGGCCACCATCGACCCTGAGCTGGCCCTTCCGGTGGTGGCCGGCACATACGCCTTGCTTGGTTTCTCGGCCTGGGCTGTGCGACGCATCGAGCGGCCTGGTCGCCTGACACTGCTGCAGCTGCTGATCGACAGCGTGGTGGTCACCAGCCTGGTGGTGCTCTTCGGCGGCACTGCTTCACCCTTCGTGCCGCTCTTTCCGGCCGCCGTACTTGGGGCGGCCTACTTGGATGGTCGCCGAGGTGCCTTGGCGTCTGCGGGCTTGAACGCCTTGCTCCTGGTTGCCGTGGCGTTGTTGGTCTCAGACTTGGCCGACCCCGCAAAGGCTGCTGCGGTGGTGCTCACCGAGGTGTTTGGCGTTTTTTTGGTGGGCCTGCTTGCCGGAGAACTGGCGTCCAAACTCTTGGTGCAGACCCAGGAGCGCAAGGCGGTCGAGCACGATCTGGCTCAGGTTCTGGACCACCTGCGTGCTGGGCTGGTGCTCTTGGATCCAGAGGGCGGGGTCCGCACGGCCAATGCTGCAGCTATGCGGCTGTTCCCTGGGCTCGTGGCGGGTCAGGTGGCCTCGCTGATTCCAGGTGTGGAAGGTGAGGGCGGGGCGGTTGCTTGGGAGGTCGAAGGGGCGGGTCCAGGACAAGATCGCACTCTGCTTATCTCCCGCTCACCCGCCGATGCGGGAGAGGCCGTGCTGGTCATAGAAGATGTCACTGATCTGCGAGCCACCCAACGCCTAGGCGCGCGAGAAGAGCGCATGAATGCGGCGGGCCGCTTCTCTCAGGGACTGGCTCACGAGATCAAGAATCCCCTGACCAGCTTGTCCGGGGCTCTGCAGCTCATGGAACTCTCCGAGCAGGACCAGCGTCTTCGGAGCATCGTGCTCCGGGAGGTGGAGCGCTTGGACCGCTTGGTGACTGATTACCGTGATGCCCGGCAGGCGCCCGCTCTGCGCTTGGCCCGAGTCGACTTAGGTGAGGTGCTGCAGCAGGTGGCTGAGACCTTCTCTCACGACGTCCGGTATGCCGCTGTTCTCCTGGAACTCAGCGGTTTGGAGCTACGCTACTTCTGCCGAGGAGACAGCGACCAGCTGCGTCAGGTGCTCTGGAACCTGCTGCTCAATGCGGCTCAGCACATGCCGAAAGGAGGCCGGATTGGCCTTCGCTTAGAGAAAGAAGAGAGCCACGCTCTCCTTGCGGTGGAGGACCAGGGTCCGGGAATTCCGGCTGACCAGCTCCCCTTGATTTTCGATCCGTTCTTTACCCAGCGCAGCGGTGGCACCGGCCTTGGGCTAGCGCTGGTAGAGCGTGTGGTTCGTGCCCATGGCGGTGATATCCGCGTGAAGAGCCGGCCCGGCGAGGGCACCCAGTTTTTGATGCGTTTTCCTTTGGAGGAGTCCCGTGGCTGAGCACTTACTGGTGGTCGACGATGCCGCCTCGATGCGGGAGCTACTCTCGATTCTCTTCGAGCGGGAAGGCTACACGGTCAGCGTGGCCTCCAGCGCGGAGGAGGCGGTGGCTGCGCTCCGCAAGATGTCCATCGATCTGGTGCTTACGGACATGAATATGCCAGGTATGAGTGGGCTGGAGTTGGTCCGTCTGGTGCGCTCTGGGGCCATCCCACAGCACGTCAATCTGCCCATGGTGATGGTGACCGCCTACGGCACGACCCAGTCTGCCATCCAGGCGATGAAGAACGGTGCCACCGATTATGTGCTCAAGCCCTTCGACAACGACGAGCTGCGCATCGTGGTGCGAAAAGCCTTGGGACACCAGGCCCTTATTCAGGAGAATGAGACCCTAAAGGCTGCGCTAAACCAAGGCTTTGGAGAGATCATTGGTACCTCGGCTGCCATGCAGTCGGTCTATTCCCTGATCCGTCGCATCCAGGACAGCCAGATCTCCTGTCTGGTGCGCGGGGAGAGCGGAACGGGCAAGGAGCTGGTCGCACGGGCCATTCACAACGGGAGCCCGCGGGCCGACGCCCCCTTCGTCGCCGTGAACTGCGGAGCCATCCCCGAGGGGTTGATCGAGTCCGAGCTCTTCGGGCATCGTCGTGGGGCCTTTACTGGCGCCCTTCGAGACCGGGTCGGCTACTTTGCTGCAGCCAACCAGGGCACTCTGTTCCTGGACGAGATCGGCGAGATGCCCCTGTCTGCCCAGGTCAAGCTTCTCCGGGTGCTTCAGGAGCGGCAGGTGACGCAGGTCGGCGACACCGCCGCCCAAGACATCGACGTGCGGATCATCGCGGCGACGAACCGGGATCTGGAACAGGAAATCCAGGCTGGCCGCTTCCGGGAGGACCTGTACTACCGTCTCAATGTCGTCCACATTGAGCTGCCGCCGCTTCGGAATAGGAGAGGCGACATTGGGCTGCTCGCAGAGCATTTTGTGCGCTACTACGCCCAGGTCCACACCAAGCCTGTGCGCGGTCTCTCCGATGAGGTCGTCGAGGTGCTGCGCGCCTACACCTGGCCGGGAAATGTGCGGGAGCTCCAGAACGCCATGGAAGGCGCGGTGGCCATGGAGCAGGGACCGCAGATCACTCCGTCCAGCTTGCCGAGTCGGCTGCGCCGCACGCGCACAGTGGCCGTGACGCCCGAGCTGGGCTCGGCCCTGGTGGGCGAGGAGGGCGTTGACTTGGACGGAATCCTGGTCGAGGTGGAGTCCCAATACCTACAAGCAGCCCTAAACATGGCCCAAGGGAACAAGACTCGTGCCGCCGCACTCTTGGGTATGAGCTTTCGGAGCTTTCGCTACCGCCTGGCCAAGCTGGAGTTGGACTCAGTATGACGCATCTTGTCAGGTGACAGGATTTGTCACCTGAAGATCGACATTCGGCGTCACAAAGGGACCGTAGATCCCTCAAATCAGGTAATCGGATAGTTGGCACGGGACTTGAATGTTAGTTTGGCAGAAACCACATACCCCGGAGTTGAAGATGTTTAAGAAGGGCTTTACCCTCGTCGAGTTGATGATTGTCGTTGCTATCATCGGCATCCTTGCTGCTATCGCCATCCCGAACTTTATCGAGATGCAATACCGGGCCAAGCGCTCCGAGGTTCCTTCCAACGTGAAGGGCATCAAGACTTCGGAGATGGGCTACGACGCTGCTTTCGACACCTTCCTGAATGCCACAGCCCACCCAACGACCACGGTCAGCAAGGTTCAGCAGGACTGGGTTGGCGGAAACGCTGAGTACCAGAGGCTCGGTTGGGCTCCTGACGGAGAAGTCCGTGGCCAGTACTCCGTAAAGACCACCCCTGCAGCGTCTACTCCTGGCGGCGACTTCTTGGTGACGGGTATCTGCGACGTTGACGGAGACGGCGTCACTGCCAACTACACCGCGACCAAGAGCATCAACGCGACCGTCAACACGGCCAACGACGTCTACTAAGCTTAGAGTTGATACGCGCCTTACGGCGCCATCGAAAGGCGAGTCCAGATGGGCTCGCCTTTCTGCGTTGTACGGCGTTGCGTATCGCGCTGGGGTAGCATGACGGGGTGGCTGATTTGAGCTTAGAACCCCGGGACAAGAGGCCCGCGTTGCGGACTCCTGAGCGAGTCTTGATCTGGTTGGTGCTCAGCCTTGTGCTCTTGGCCAGCTACGGCCCCTTGGTCCAGGCGCCTTATGTTTGGGATGACATCCCCTTGGTGCTCAACAACACCATGACTGGGGACTGGTCCAACCTGCCGCGTTTCTTCCAGATCGACTTGTGGCAGAGTTCGGGCGAGTCAGATGTGGAGTCCGGCTATTATCGGCCCTTGGTGTTGATGAGCTTTGCTTTGGACCGCAGCCTCTTTGGAGATTGGGCAGGAGGAGCGCATCTTCATTCTCTGGCATGGCACCTCGCCTGTGTCGTCTGTCTCTGGCTCCTGCTCCGGCGCTGGGTCTCGGAGCTTGCCGCCTGGCTGGGCGCTGGGCTCTTCGCGCTGCACCCGGTCCAGTCCGAGGCGGTGTCGTGGGTGGCAGCGCGAAACGACCTGATGGTGACCGTTTTTGCGCTGGCTGCTTTGTTGCTGCTCGGAACGGAAAAGCCCAAGCTGCCGGCGCTCCTGGGAGGCGGGGGATTGATGCTATGCGCTCTGCTTTCCAAGGAGAGCGGCGTTCTCATTCCTGTTTTTTTAGTCGCCTTAATGCTGGCGGAGCACCGACGCTTACCCTCTCCAAGGGTGCTACTGGCCGCCTTTCTTCCTTTGGCTATCTGGGCGGCGCTGCGCTTTTCAGCCAACATCCGGGGCAGCTCGATACCCGACGCGGATCAGTTCCCGCTCCTATTGAGCAATTTGCCGGCGATCTTGGGGCACTACAGCCTTAAGCTCCTCTGGCCAGCGCCCCTGAACGTAGGGGTGTCCATGGAGTATCTGGACAGCCATCGGGCGTGGGGCCTGATCCCACTGCTGATCGGCCTTGGGGTTGCTTTGTGGCGGGGCAAGTGGCTGGCAGCTTGTGGGATTCTCATCGCGGGGCTCAGCTTGGCGCCAGCTGTGTTGGCCGTGGGGGTCCGGGGTCAGCTCGGAGAGCGCTATCTCTACTTTCCCTTGGTGGGGGTCGCCCTTGCCTTAGCGGCCTGCTTGCCCAAGAATCTGCCTAAGTCTGCCCTGCTTTTTGGAGGACTTCCCTTGCTTGCAGCGCACTTGTTGCTCGTTCCCCAGCGCAGCTTGGATTGGCGAGGCGAGGACGCCCTGTGGTCTGCCGCTGTCGCAGCTGACCCCAACGGTTTTGCTTTGGCCAGCCTGGGGCACATTGCGAATCGGCAGGGGGAGACCGAACGGTCCGCTGCGCTCTTCCGAGGTGCCTTGGAGGCGGAACCGGCCTACCAGAGCGCCTGTACCCATGCGGTCAAGATTGGTCTAAGAACGGGCCGGCTGGATCTGGCCGCCCAGGGTGCCGAGGTCGTCGGACGACGGTGTGCGCCCACGTCGGAAATCCTGGGCTTGGTTGGCCTGGCACGCCTTCAGACCGGGGACCTGGAGGGAAGCAGAAGAGCCTTGGCGTTGTGGGATGGTGGCTTGGATGCCCGCATGCCGCTGGTCGCAGGAACCATTGCCAAGATGGATGGGGACCAGATCGCCTATGATCTGCAGCGGGCTCAGGTTCCTGACCCGCTTTCCTTCGACGCACAGGTGGAGCAGCTGCTGCTGCTCTCCGGTGCTTGGCCCCAGGATGAGCCATGATGTCTATGCGCAGAGTCGGAGTCCTGGGGCTCGCCCTGCTCTTTGCCTTGCTGGCGCACCTCTCACAGCGCAGCATCGACAGGGCACGAAGGGCGAATCAGCTGGAGCTTCAGCGCGACACGGTGCCCAGCGGGCCGGTTCTTCGCGTTGCCTCATCGGGCTTTCACCTCCTCGTCGCGGATGTGCTCTGGATACGCAGCATCTTGGCCTTTGGAGAGAGTTTTGGGCAAGAGGAGGCGGGGAACGAGCAATGGGGAGTTTGGTTGGAGGGCTCCCTCCTTGCCGTTGCCGAGCTGGATCCTTCCTGGCGTACTCCCTACCAATGGGGCGGCCTGATGTTGGAGGTCGCTGGATCTCCGACCGGCGCCGAGAGCCTCTATACTCTAGCCACCCAGCGGTTTCCTGATGACTACCGCTTCTGGTTCTCCCTTGGAATGGTGCGCTACTTCAGCTTCTCCGATCCTCAGGGAGCGGCCGAGAGCGTGGCTCGGGCGGCCGAGTGTCCGGGGGCACCAGAGTGGTACGCCCTGGCGGCGCTGGCCTATGGTGCTGAGCGGGACACCGAGGAGGCCTCGATTCTTTACCTCCAGGCCCAGCTTGAGCAGACTGGAGACCCTGAGCTGAGGGCCCGTATTGAGGAGCGCATTCAGCGGCTCAATCATCAGCGCTTGCTGTCTCAGATCCAAAAGGTGCGAAGGGAGCTGGAAGGGCAGCTGGGTCACGCCGTGTCCACCATTGCAGAACTAGAGTCTTTGGCGGGTAGCCCCCTCCCTCCGGACCCCATGGGTGCGGGTTGGGTGATTGATGTAGACGGTGAAGTGCGCTCCAAGCTCATCGCCCAGGAGCGGTCTGCCAAGGCCCTGCGAGGGGCACGAAGTCTGCTCACTAATTTCCGCATTCACGCCCTCTGATGGCTTGGGACTTACGCACGCCAGTGGTCTTGGGGTTGGGGTCGAGTGCGCAATCCAGGCGATGGATGGACGCCGCGGTGGCCCTGGTGAATGCTCGTATTGGGGTGTTGAGTCACAGCCGGCTCTACCGTTCTGCTCCAGCGGGTGGTGTCGCTCAGCAGTGGTTTTGGAATGCTGCGGTTCTTGTGGAAGGAGAGCCAAGATCTCTCCTGGATCAAGTGCTGCAGATAGAAAAGGACTTGGGACGTAAGCGAGGTCCCCGTTGGGGGGATCGTCGGGTGGACATAGATTTGCTTTGGGCGCCCGGTTGGATCGTCGAGCGGCCAGGATTGAGCGTGCCCCATCCCCGTTTGTTGGAGCGTGACTTTGCCATTGCGCCGCTGCTGGAGATCGCGCCTGCGGCAAGGGATCCCCGCAGTGGTCAGAGCATCGCTGCGCTGCCCCCATGCTTGCCAAGGGCGCTAGCTGCTGGAACCCTGGGGCCCTGTGGCAGGGACGCCCTATCCCTGGCCCTTGCCCAGGGGAGGGGCGCGGAATACCTCTGGCCCCGCAGCCATGGCCTTCGGAAGCCTTGCTCCCGTTAAACCGGCCTGCGACAACCCAGCCCAAGTCGAGGATCGGTCCAAATGAAGTTCTTCATCGATACAGCGAATCTGGATGAAATTCGCCGCGCAGCCCGTTGGGGCATTGTGGACGGAGTGACCACCAACCCTTCGCTGATCGCGAAGGAAGGCGGTGACTTCGTGGGCACCATTGCCGAGATCTGCAGTTTGATTGACGGTCCTGTGTCCGCTGAAGTGGTCGCTGAGGATGCCGAGACCATGGTCAAGCAGGGCAAGCTCCTGGCGCGCATCCACGACAACGTCGTGGTCAAGGTGCCCCTCACGAAGGAAGGCATCGTTGCCACCGCGCAGCTGAGTGCCTTGGGCATCAAAACCAACGTCACCCTCTGCTTCCAGCCCATCCAAGCCCTGGTCGCTGCAAAGGCTGGCGCGACCTACATCTCGCCCTTTGTCGGCCGTATCGATGATGTGGGCCGAGACGGCATGATGATGATCGAGGACATGGTTCAGCTGTATGCGAACTACCCTGAATTGGAGACCGAGATTCTCGCTGCCTCCATCCGCCATCCGCAGCATGTACTGCAGGCAGCTCTGGCTGGCGCCCATGTCGCGACCATTCCCTTCAACGTCATGAACAAGCTCTTTGCTCACCCCTTGACAGACAGTGGTAACGCTCAGTTCACCGCGGCCTGGGAGGGGGTTCCCAACAAGGACATCGTGGGTCAGGTGAGCGCTTGGTTGGATAAGAACGAACGCTGACACCTTGCCGCCAGTGCGGCTCGATCTTAGGTGAATGAACCTTCATTCAGCGAGCGGGTTGCACTTGAGCAAGGCGGAGTCCAGGAAGAGCGAAAAGCGCGGCCGCATTACAGAGGCCGCCGTTGCCGTGTTTGCTGAGCGGGGCTTTCATGCGGCCCGTGTCAGTGACATCGCGCGCCGTGCAGGCGTGGCCGACGGCACCATCTACCTGTATTTTAAGAACAAGGAAGATCTGCTCCTCAGAATTTTTGAGGACCAGATGGATCTGCTTCACTCCGGTCTGGACGAGACCCTCCAGGGTGTGTCCGACCCCCGGGAACGCATCCGTCGTTTTGCGACGTACCACTTCCGCATGGTTCGCGAGCACCGAAACGTGGCCGAGGTGCTTCAAGTGGAGCTTCGCCTGTCGACCAAGTTCATTAAGGACTACCGGCCGCAGCGCCTCTGGGATTACCTGGGTGTTTTTGCTCAGTGTGTGCGCGATGGCCAGGAGCAGGGACTCATCCGTCCCGAGGTGGTTCCTTTCTCGACCATGTGGGCCTTTTTTGGCGCGCTGGACCAAATCGGCATGCAATGGGTGCTGGCTCGCAACAAAGACAAGTTTAACCTGGACCAAGCGGCCTTAGATGTTGCGGAGATCTTCATCCGCGGCATGGCGGCCGACCTCAACCCTTCCTAAGTCTCATTAGATAACAATCATGGAGGCACCGTGAAAATCGGCGTTCTGCTCAAGCAGGTTCCGGCCTCTGATTCCCGCATTAAGATCAACGGGGATCAGACCGGCATCGTGACCGACGACATTAAGTGGGAGATCAATCCCTACGACGAATTCGCACTCGAGGCGGGCATTCAGTTGGTGGAAGCAAAGACTGCTTCCAGCCTGGTGCTGATCTCTCTGGGCGGCAAAGATGCCGAGGCCCGCATCAAGGATGGCATCGCCCGCGGGGTCAAGGCCAAGCCCGAGGCTATCCGCCTGGACGACGCAGCCTTTGTCGGCAGCGATCCCCTGGGAGAGGCGCGAATCATCGCTGCCGCCGTGAAAAAGGCCGGCGTGGTTCTGTTGCTCACAGGCAAGCAGACCATCGACGACGACAACGGGCAAGTGCCCGCGATGGTCGCTGAGTTGCTCGACCTGCCACAGGTGACTTTCGTCGAGAACCTCGAAGTGTCTGGTGATTCACTCATCGCGCATCGCGCGATGGGAAGCGGCCAGGTCGACGTGGTGAAGAGCCCGGTCAATGCTGTAGTCACCTGTGACAAGGGCATGAACTCTCCTCGCTTCGCGTCCCTGCCGGGCATCATGAAGGCCAAGCGCGCGAAGATAGCCGTATGGAGCGCTGCCGACTTGGGTCTGGAGGCCAGCTCTGTAGGTGCTGGCGCTGCCGTGGTGACCGAGGGGGCCTACCGCCTCCCTGCTGAACGCCCTTCGGGAAAGATTATCGAAGGTGCTGACGCTGCGGCCAAGGTCAAGGAGCTGGTTCGCCTGCTCCGCGACGAAGCCAAAGTCCTTTAGGGCTCTCCCCAACAAACTTTCGTCCAAAGGACAAAACAAAATGGCTTCTGGAATACTGGTTTTCAGCGAGCACGATGGCGGGAAGATCAAGAAGACCGCCTTTGAGCTCATCGCAAAAGCTGTCTCCCTGAACATGGGACCCGTCAGCGCTGTCGTGGTCGGCAACGCCGATACTTCTGCCCTGGGCAGCTACGGTGCCACCACCGTGTACACCGTCAACGGTGACGCATTCTCCTCTTACACGACTGGTTCATACACCAAGGCCCTCGCAGCGGTCATCGCCAAGGCGGATCCCGCTGTGGTGCTCGGCGCTGCAAGTGCTTTGGGCAAGGACCTCTTCCCACGCCTGGGCGCTCGCCTGGGCGCTGGCGTGGTCACCGAGGCCACCGAGCTCGACAATGACGGGGGCCTGGTGGCTCATCGTCCTGTCTATGCAGGAAAGGCCATGGTCACCGCTAAGCCTCTGGGCTTGGCATTGGTCACCGTCCGCCCCAACTCCTTCGGCATTCCTGCCGCTGGTTCGGGTAGTGCTGAGGTGGTCGCCGTGGACGCAGGCGTGAGCGCTGCCGACTCGAAGGTGGTCATCGTCGAGAGCAAGAAGAGCGACGCGAGCGTCGCTGACTTGACCGAGGCGGACCGCATCGTTTCTGGAGGCCGCTCGATAAAAAGCGCCGACCAATACGATGCGATCATCCGCCCCTTGGCTGCCAGCATTGGTGCTACACCGGGTGCCAGCCGTGCTGCCGTGGACGCAGGCTACGCGCCTCACAGCCACCAGGTGGGTCAGACAGGCAAGGTTGTGAACCCAAACCTCTACGTCGCGCTGGGTATTTCCGGCGCCATCCAGCACTTGGCTGGGATGCGGACCTCCAAGGTCATCGTAGCGGTCAACAAGGATCCCGACGCACCTATTTTTGCGCACGCGAGCTACGGGTTGGTGGACGATCTCTTTGACGTCGCCCCCCTGCTCCAGAGAGAACTCGAGGCCCTTTAGGCTCCGGATTTTCTCTCCAACGCGCCCCGGGTCGCCATTGGCGACTCGGGGTGCATTGTTATAGTGAGAGCATCCTCAAAGATGCGGCCTGTGGACTCTCAAACTCCTTCCGATTCGGCTATCGACACGTCTCTCGTAGAGCGTGCGGTTGCGCACCTGCGAGACAAGGGAGATGTGCAGGGCGTGATCCGCGTCGTAGAGCGTTGGGCCCGTTCCGGTGAGCCGAGCGACGCCGCGCTTCTGGACCAGGCAAGTGCTTTTTTGAGCTTGAATCTCATGGATCGTGCTTGGGTCCGCTTGAAGGAGGTCAGCGAGCGCAGCCCGGAGTCGCGCCGGGCGCAGCTGCTGACCGCCCAGATGTTCATAGAGCGTGGGTGGCCCTTGCGTGCCCGCAAGCTCCTGGAGAAGCTGAAGGAGCAGGACGCCCGAAGTGAAGCGCTGATGGTGCATGCCAAGCAGCCGGCCCTCCAGCCCCCCAAAGATGCCCGTCGTATTGAGGCCGAGGGTACCTCGGGCCAAAAGCTCGCCATGGCCGAGCGCTTCATGGCAGCGGGTACTTTTCTGCGCGCCAAGTCTATTTTGGAGCGACTGCACCGGGCCAGTGGAGATCCGTCTGCCCGAGCGGAGGATCTGCTCTGGGGATTGGCCGGTTCCTTTGTAAACGAGGCTGGCGATCCGCTGGAGCTGCTCCAGACCCGGGCCCCGGAGCTGTTTTCTGTAGACGAGGCCAACACCCGCTACTCCGGGCTGGACGAGGAAGATGAGTACGGCGGCGAGGTTACCTCGGCCGGCGTAGCGACCGAGGATGCAGCCGGCAGCGACGAGGGCTTTCCGGCGCTGTTCCGGCGGGGAGAAACGGGTACGCCGGCGCCGATCTCTGACGAGGTGACCGCGGTCTCCAAGCTGGCCTCGCCTGGGGAGCTGGCTCGTCGAGATCCCACCGAGGACACCGATCATGGACCAGGGGGGCCGCTGATTAGCGGCGATACCCAGATCATGATGGTAATCCGAAAGGACGGGCAGGCAGACAGCGGCGAGCACCCCGTGCTCAAGGAAGAGGACGACTCCCTTCGGGAGACCCTGAACCTGAGGGACTACCTGGGTGATATGGGCGTGGACCCCGCGCTTTCCGACTTGGGCAAGTCGGACCTGGACCTGGACGGCGACGAAGAGGATCTGATCGTCGTGACCAAGCGAGCACGGGTGGCACGGGAGCCCACCGAGGAACTCATGCTCGATGAGCCGGTCCAGGTCGTCGAGCGGCCGTTGGTACCCATTCATCCACCGGAGGACGATCTGGCCGACGCCGAGCGCACCATCGGTGAGCCTGCCCCCATCCTGCGGCCGCGCAGGCTCAAGCCTGCCACAGCCGTCCCTGATTTGGACTCGCCCTATGTCGAGTCCGATTCTTTAAGCTTGGGCCGGATCTTTGTTGGCTTGGTCTTGGGGCTGGGGCTCTTGGTGGCGGCTGCCCTGGTAGCTTCGCTGCTCAGCCAGCGTATGGCCCGCAATGCAGTCATGGACGAGGCTCTGGAGGCAGTGGCTGCGCAGGACCTTTCGGGGCTCCAGCAAATCGAGGCACAGCTGGCATCGAGGGTGGAGCTAAATCCAGAAGATGCCACGGTGAACACAAGCTATGCACTCATAGAGTTGGTGCTTTGGCAGGAGTACACCGGTGACCTGAGTCGACTTGATCAGGCCTCCAAGGCTGGCGCGATTGCTGCACGGACAGGGGGCGAGGGTCGGAGTGTGGCCCTGGTCCATGCCTACAAGGCACTGGCCCAAGGAAACTTGGAGGCGGCCGAGACAAACCTCATGGCCGTTGGGAAGATTGCCGAGGGTGAGCATCTTCGCTCCGAATTGGCATTGGCCAAGGGAGAGTTGGAACTGGCGCGTAGCTTCGCCGAAGGTGCTGTGAAGCTGGCGCCCGGGGCACCACGCTACGCGCTGGCACTGGCCCGGGTATGCGTGGCCCAGTCCGATGCGCGCTGTATCCAGCAGGCCCTGACTGAAGCGGAACAGAATGGAGGAGGCCCAGAGGTGGCCCTGCTCGCGCTTCAGCAGGCTACAGCCTCTCAGGCGCCGAGCGCGCAGCTCCTGGCGGTGCAAGGCTTCTTAGAGGATCGCGACTTGAGCGCTCGCGTACATAGCCAAGCTCAGATCTGGCGAGCGGAGCTCCTGGTGCGCTCCGGAAAGGCGTCCGAGGCGGCTGTCACAGTGCAGTTAGGGCTTGGGAGAGATCCCGACAATCCTGAACTCCTGCTCAACCTTGCTGCCTTGCAGGCTTCTCAGGGGCAACACCGGAAGGCCTTGGCGTCTCTGGAACGTGCCTCTGACAGCCGGCCGCTGGATTTTAGGGTCCAGGGTGCCCGCTTGCAGGTGTTGCTTGAGTTGGATCGTGTCACGCAGGCAGAGCGACTGCTGGAGCAGCTCCCCCAAGACCCGCGGCGAGATGCCTTAGAGGGGCTGTTGGACCTGTTCGCGCGCAGTGCTCCGGCGCACGCCAAAGAGCTTGCTCAGGAGCGTTTGACGCTTGGAAGAGACCCGCTCGCCACCTATGTACTGGGCTTTGCTCTGGGGCGCATGGGGTTGGAGAATGCATCCGAGATCTTGGGTCAGGCCCATGCGCAGCTGAGGGAGAGTGACAACCCCTTTCACAACCGTCTGGCATCGCGTGCGCTGGCTGCACAAGCCTTGTTTGACGAAGATCTTGGCCTTGGCCGCCAGGCGCTTCAGGGGCGGGATCCTCTGGCTTATGTTTTGATCGCCAGGCTCTACTTGTCAGAGGATTCGGTTTATGCCGAGGCGCTCTATGATCAGGCCGTCGAGCTGGGTCCGGAGAACGCCCTGGTTCACTATGCCCGTTGGGAATATCACAATGAAAAGCTGGAGAACTCGTCTTCTGCGTTGAGCAGCAGGGAGAGTTATCTCAGCCTGTCCCCGAGCGGCGAGCGAGCGGAAAGAGTTCTGACTGCGGACTCTGAGCTCTGAGCGGGGCAGTCGATTTCCCGCCGCCGTACCGCAGTCCCGCTATTCAGTTGGCCAGAAAGGTTGCGAGGGGGCATGTCAAAGGATTATCATGCGTTCCAACTGTCTCAGTCCTACGAAGAAGGCCTGTGATTTTTTACCCCCGGGGCGACAGCCCCAAGATGGAGGAACTCTACATGATCACTCGTAAGCTCGGCCTTGGTATGTTGACCCTTGGACTTCTCGCTGGTCTTTCTGCCTGCACTGACAAGGCGGATGACTGTGACACCGCCGCCCTTGAAGATTGCTCCGACACCAACTCCGCTGACGCTGACACGGATGCGGATGCCGACTCCGACACCGATGCCGATGCCGATGCCGACGCGTACTTCGAGCCCTACGCAATGGGCTTTGAATGGGTCACTGGCTACAGCGACGGTGGATACTCGGGCTGGTTGGGTTCCGATGGCTCCGAGGGTGCGCCCTTCATGTCCGTGACCGTGTACGAAGAGGCTTACTTTGATGCCTACGACGACCGCTACTCGTGCATCTACAACGCCTACTTTAACGAGGTTGCAGTCGACAACATGGGTGTCGATGGACTTTGGTACGGCGCTGAGGTTGAGCTTGTGGACGCAGCCGCTACCGACTGCACCAACTTGAACCCCGACGAATGGGGCGCCACCGACCCAAGCGGCTTCCTCTTGGACAACCGTTTCGCTGTGGGCTTTGGTCCTTTGGGTCCCAACGTTGGCCCAAGCCTGGAGGAGGCCGTCAACAACGCTGAGTTGGACTGGGAGGTCGATTTCGCTCCCTACGCATTCAGCTACTACATGGGCTTCACCAAGGACGCCGCTGCTGCATTCGCGGACACCGACTCCGTGTCGGACTACGGCTTCAACTATGCCTACGAGGTCGAGGCTGACTCGAGCTTGTCCGTCGACGCCGACGGCAACTTGGTTCCAATCGAGGGTGGAAACCTGGATGAGATGCCTGACCCTTCGTACATCCAAAGCAACGCTTGGTACCTGCCCTACGCCGAAAACTTCCTGTAGGTCTTAGTCGTCGAGTGATCTCGGCGACTCGGCATCAAGAGGCGCTTCAGCTTGGCTGGGGCGCCTCTTGTTCTTCCTTGTGAGAGACTTTGCGTATGTTCCTTTTGCTCCTTGCTTGTACCTCTGCTCCGTCTGGCGACGGCCCTCCCAGCTGGACGCTTCAATATGCTTCCGTTTCTCCTGGGGCCGATGGCGCATGGGTTGGCCACAGCGTCTGGACGTTCTACGAGTCTGGATGGAGCCAGGAGCCCAGCTCCGAGTGGCACTTGTGCACACTGCTTCAGGTCCTGGATGGTGTGCCTGACCCGTCCATTTCCGGCTGCCCAGAGTGCCAGGACCGAGTGCGGGTGAGCGTTCGCAATCTCGAGACCGACTGCGAGGAGGCCTGGGTGCAGGATCCCAGCTTTACCGCACCGAGTGCTATGGCGATTGGACCGGTGAATGAAGACATGTCGGACCGGGCCCCACACAGTAGCTCGATGGGGTGGTACCAAGCCTATGGCGAGGAGGACCTGGCTTTTCAGGGCCATGCCACCTCCGAGGACGCGGAGCTTGGACGAGACGCGCCCGATGGCTGGTCGGCACAGGCTTGGTACACCCTCTGGCCTAGCTTTGCCTGGTCCCTGTAGGCAGTAGACACTCCCGGCGCTATGCTGCCGTTAGGCAGGGTGGAGGCACCCATGAATCGAGAACTTTTCAGCGCTGGTCTTCTGGTGCTCTGTTGCGCCTGCAGTAGCACTGCGAACAGGGGCGAGGAACCCGGAGGAAGCGGCACAGGTTTTGCTGATAGTGCCGGGGATACCTACGATACTGACACCGGGGCTTCCGGGTTCGCCCGGGTACGTCTCAGCGGCGGCCTGGAGCTGCTGGATGGGCAGGTCGGCGGCGGAACCGTCATCTTCACCCTCTACCAAGCCAGCGGCGCGGAGATCTCCTGCACGCAAGAGCACGTTATTTCGGACGCGGTGGAGCTTGAGAGCACCGAGCCGGACTGGGTTATTCAGTGGAGCGAGCTGAGCTTGGCAGAAGCAGAACCTACGTGCGGCATTGGCTTGCCCTTGGAGATGCGCCTCGGGTTGGGAACGCTGTACCCAGAGGTCGTCCCCCTCTTGGACAAGTACGGACTCGGAGATTCAAAAGACTCGCTGCAAGGCTTTTACGGTACCTTTCCCGAGCCTTTTGGAGAGGGGCTCGACGGGGAGGTCTTGGCCATGGGCTTCGGCGGTACCAGTGCAGCGCTCGCTGGTGAGGGAGAGGCGCTGAGCGAGGGGCCCTTTCCCGATGGCCTGTACCTGATCGAGTCGGTGTACTTCCTGCAGTTGCCCTAAACGCTCACCAGTCCAAGGTGGGTTCGTCTGTGTGGCCAGCTGAGCTTAGGACTCGTCCGGTCTCGGGACAGTAGTGCCAGTCCACGTCCTCTTTGCTTAAGGTGAGCTGGTCTGGGTTGGCATTGCAGTAGGGCAGCACACTGCCCTCGCCTGGGGAGAGCAGATTCCTGGGTAATCCCTTGGGAAACAGCACCATTAGCGCCTGCCCGGGGCCGTCTCCATCCTGATCATAGTGATTCCCCTGAACCTCCTCGAGCGTTGGGTAGCTGCGTCCACCACGTCCTTTCAGGCTGAGGTGTGCGGCTGCGATTCCTGCCCTGAAGTCTTGAAGCTGGCTCCGGGTCTGCGCCGCCGCGTCAGGGCTCGGCACCCACCTGTCCACCAAGGTCACTGCGGACTTGACCGGAGCCGCCGGAAGGCAGAGGGCCAGCGCAAGCACAAGGCCTATGGACAGTGCGATAGCAGGCAGCAGCAAGCTCCATGCGGTGCCCTGCAGGCCCAAGGCTGCCTGCCACTTGGGCCAGGTCCGGGCGCCCCGCTGCAGCAAGTCTTGGTGTTGATGGCTGGTTAGGCCCGAGACCCCACGCAGGTCCGTACCGTCGGCTTGAACGCCGTCCAAGTTGCAGCCCTGGAGTGTGGCACCGTAGAAGCAGGCGCCCCGCAGGTCGGCGCCTTGCAGGTCGACGCCGCTGAGTTGGGCGTGACTCAGATCGCAGCCCGAGAGGCTATGAATCCGTAGATCCGTCAACCTGGCACCGCGAAGCGTACAACTCTCCATCTGGCCCAGATCGCCGCCGTGGGCCGTGCAGTCGGAGAGCTGGCTGCTCTGCCAGACCAGCTGAGGAGCTTCGGGGAGGGTGAGATGACAGCTGTAGAGCTCGGCGCAGGCGAGTCTCTGGGCGTGGAGCAGGGAGACCTGTCCGCCGTGTTGCCGCATCACGCTTGGGGCTTGCAGGCTCCGCTCCGGTACGGCCTTGGTCAACGGGCCTTGGACAAGCAGACTTGGTTGTAGGCGACTGGAAAGCCGGTCCCCTTGGTCGCGAATTCCAAATCGCTGGAGTGGACCGACCAGCCGGTCTCGTTCTGCTTTTGAACCCATTGGCCGATCGGATCGGTGGTGTCGGTGGTCTCGAAGATTCCGCCGTAGGGGTCATCTGGGGTGACCTGGAAGGTCTTGCAGAGCAGCTCCATCTGAAGCGGGGAGTGCCGAACGAGCTCTGTGGACGAATCCTGGGCTTGAGCCTTTGGCATTAGGGTCCCCATCAGGGTGCCCACGGAGAGGCAGGTGACTGCGATGAGAAGAGGCTGTGACCAAGTGCGCATTGGAGCTCCTCAGTAAGTCTACACCGTTTGCAGGTTCGGGTTTTGCGGACAAATTGTGTCCGCGGACATAATTTGGCCTGCAGGCCACGAGTATGTTCAGTATGTTGTGTGTGTCGCCAACGACAACAGGAGTTTCATCATGCTGCTTCAAGCCTTCAGCCCCGCGCCCCTTCAGGTTCCCAGCCTGGTGCTCGCCGACGCTGCTGTGTGCGTCCAGATGGGTGGAACCTGCGTGCAAGTCAGAGCCCAAGGCGAGATCGAAGGGCTCTCTCTCTTGCCAGGTGACCTGCTGTTGCTAGACCCCGGCGCCAAGGACGGTGAGTTGGTGGTCGTCGCCCCACGTGGACGCGGACGGCCCATGCTGGCCCTCCAGACCGCTCAGGGTGCAATGGCCTTGCCCTCTGGTGTGCGCTGCACTCCCAGCCGCTGGCAAGTTCTGGGCCGTGTGGTGTTGCACCAGCGCCCCCGGCCCCTTGCCATGGACAAGGTCCTGGCCTTTCCAGTGCGCGCTCAGGCGCTGTTGCCTCTCTCGCCTGGCAGCCTAAGCGGGGCAGCCTTGGTGCTCCGCTTCTGGACGGCTCCCCAACAAGATGTGATCGACCACGTCGCAGCCCGCTTTGGTGCCCTGAAGGTCCAAGGCTGTGAGCTACATCTGCCTTGTTCCCCAAGCTTGTCGAGTCTGGCCCAGCTGGGAGACTTTGTCTTGGAGCTTGGTGTGCGCTTTGGAGTGCGCGTCGTTGGTTCCATGGCGGATGACCTGAGTTCGGCCCAGAGTGCCTGTCAGGTACTGGATCCTGGCGCTGTGTCGCTGGTGCCCAAAGGACAAGACCTGCCTTTGGCTGCTGTGGATCAGGAGTTGTGGCTGTCGGCTCAGATGGACAGCGTGGCCCGCATGGCTCAGGTGCCTCAGCTGGCACTGTTTTAGACGCGGCCACCCGGCTAAGACTCCAACATGCCCACCTTTGCTTCTCTTCTCGCGCATCCCAAGCCTCTGATCGGAGTGCTGCACCTGCCGCCTCTGCCAGGTGCACCCCGATCCGGACCCGGCCTGCAGTCCATCTTGGAGGGGGCAGTGCGGGACGCCAGGGTCTTGGCCCTGGGTGGGGCCCAGGCTGTGATTGTAGAGAACCTGGGGGACGCGCCTTTTGCGGAGCTGGTCGAGCCCCATGTGACCGCCATGCTCGCGGTTGTCGCCCAGCACGTTCTGGCTGCTGTAGGTCAGGAACTGGTGGTCGGGGTCAATGCGCTGCGCAACGACGGTCTTGCAGCCCTTGGGGCCGCTGCCGGATCCGGAGCCGGCTTTGTCCGCATCAACGTACTGACTGGGGCGATGGTGACCGACCAGGGGGTTATTCAGGGCCGGGCGCGGGAGACCCTGCTCTACAGGAACCGTGTGGCGCCGAATGTGGGCATCGTGGCGGACGTGATGGTCAAGCACGCGTCCCCGTTGGGCATGGGCACGGACTTGGCCCAGTCTGCCAAAGACTGTTTTGGACGTGGTGGAGCGGATGTGCTGGTGGTGTCGGGTTCGGGAACCGGTGCCGCAACGTCGCCTGCGGACCTGGATGCCGTGCGTCGTGCGGTACCCGGTGCGCCTGTGTGGATTGGCAGCGGCTTTGGATTGGCCACAGCTGAGCTCCTCGCTCCTCGCTGCACAGGCGCGATTGTAGGCACTGCGCTGCACCAGGACGGAGACTTGGATGCTCCCTTGGATCTGGGCAGGGTTCAAGCTGTCCGGGCAGCACTGGGCTGAACGGGTTCGACCGAGCTGAGTCTGCTGAGTCTGCTGAGTCTGCCAGGGCAAGGTGTAGTCTTGTCTGGCCGAGTCGAATGGGCCGTCCTGGTTTTTCAGCCGACTTGGCTGCTGACGATACTGACAACCAAGTATGCAACCAAGACCACAGCAGCCCACATCGCGGTCTCACCGCTGGGCCAAGGCTCTCCGAAGGAGCGGTCACCTGGACGGAAGAACTGACCGAAGCGGTTCACGCTCGCCAATACTGCACGGCCGACTGCGGCTTTGGTCCGCTCGGCCCCCTTGTCTATGGCGTTGTAGGTGGCCTTTAGGCCGCCCGGGAGTAGTTTGCGGTACACCCAGTCCACGTCCAAGACCGTGCTCCTTAGTTCGGCGGGGTACCAACCCTTCTTTTGCAGGAAGACGAAGGCGGCTGCGGAGCCCAAGAGCAGCTGCGTCTGGGTGACCACGTGGGTCAGGTCATAGGCGCTGTAGTCACCCACATCGTAGGGCAGCAGCGCGTAGAGGGGCGCGGGAAAGACGCCGATGGCGATGCACAGAAACGCTGCAATGGCCATGGCCACCAGCATGTTCCGCGGGGCCTCGCCGCTGATCTTAGGCAGTAGCTTGGAGTCGTGGGCGAAGAAGGCGAAGTAGGGGATCTTGATGCCCGAGTGGTCTAAGACTCCCGCGCTCGCAAAGAGCAGGATCAAGAAAGTCCAGGTGTAGCCTTCGTCGGCGGCCGCCGTCAGGATCATGGACTTTGTGACAAAGCCCGAGAACAGCGGGAAGGCCGAGATTGCCATTGCGCCGATCACGCAGAATGCGGTGGTCCAGGGCATCTTTCGCCACAGCCCCCCCAAGTCCGAGCCCTTCACGGTCCCTGCGCGCAGGAGCACGGCGCCCATGGTCATGAACAGCAACCCCTTGTACAAGATGTGCGCGAAGGCGTGGGCTGCTGCGCCGTTGATGGCCAGCTCGGTACCGACACCCACACCGACCACCATAAAGCCGAGCTGGTTGTTCAGGCTGTAGGAAAGCACGCGGCGTAGGTCGTTCTCGATCACGGCGTAGAAAACCGGGAAGGCGGTCATGGCCGCCCCGATGGGAATCAGGATCTCTGTTCCGGCAAAGCCTCGTGCCAGGGCGTAGATGGCCATCTTGGTCGTGAAGGCACTCATCCAGACGGTGCCGGTAATGGTCGCCTCTGGGTAGGAGTCTTCCAGCCAGCTGTGGAGCATGGGGAAGGCGGCCTTGATGCCAAAGGCCAGGAAGATCAACAAGTGACCAATCGAGCCGTCCAGGCTGAGCAGGTCGAATGCCAGGGAGCCGGTGTCGGCGTAGTGAAACAGGGTGCCAGCAAGCAGTAGAACGCCGGACAGAACCTGTACAATCAGGTAGCGCATTCCGACGCGGGCAGCTCGGTTCGTGCGGCGGGCCCAGATCAGGAATACCGATGTTAGGGCGGTCAGCTCCCAGTAGACAAAGAGCGTAATCAGGTCGCCAGCGAATACTGCGCCGATAGCGGCACCGGCGTAAGCCAGGCCGCTCAGATTTTGAAGGGTATCGCGCACCCGCAGCGAATAGATCACTGAGATCAGTGCCGCGATGTGAAAAATGGTACCGAAGATGCGGGAGAGCCGGTCCACGCGGACTGGCTGCAGAGCGTAGCCAAAGAGCTCCACGTCGCTGCTGTGACCCAGAGGGAGGAGCCACATCTGGATGAGGCCCAGGATGGGCAAGAGCAGCATCAAGACGCCGCGCATGCCCATCTTGCTCTTGCCGGACAGGGGCCAGATCCCGTCGGCGGAACCGTCGGCTGGGGGAGACTCTCCTGGCAGTAAGGGCAGAAGTAGCGCACCAAATAGTAGGATCAGCCCGGGTGGAAGCGAGGCCGCGATGTTCTCAAGCATGGCCGTCTTCCGCGTGCTGCTCGGCGTCTAATGGTGCATCGTCACCGTAGTAGTCCTCGTCTTTCATGACAAACAGTCGAAGCACGCGGGCTGCTAAGACCAAGAACACAAACCCCGCAAAGCCGTAGAGCGCGTGGAAGGCCGGGACCTTCTCAAAGGCATAGTGACCGTGCTTGTGGCCGCCAAAACTGGCCTGGTCAGTGCGGGTTTCGGCTGTGTGACCCACTGGATGCTGGGGCTGGTCCTGTGGGGAGTCTTCGGCATTGGGCCAGTGTTCTTCCGTGTCAGGCGCTGCATGGGCCGGGTCTGCATGGGCCGGGTCTGCATAGGCCGACTCCACGTGGTGGGTGTCTTGACCCAGATTGCTCAACCAGTCTGGACCAAACCACACCACATCAATGGCGATGAAGACTGCCAGAGCGGCGTAGAAAATCCACAGAACGCGCTTTACGCCACGAGCGTCCACGCTCGGGAGCCCGTGCTCGTGCTCGCTCATTGGGACCCTCCTACGATTGGGCGCAAGAAGGCCTCGAGCTGCGGTGCCAGTAGGAAGAGAGCGATGCAGCCAGCAGCGGTGAACACGATGGGGCCCAGCATCAGCAGATGGGTCTCGCGAATGGTCTCCCCGATAGGCAAGACGGGCACCAGGCTGGGGTCTTCGATGGAGGTCTCAGGGTGGTCGGCCTGCGCGTGCTGCCCGTCTCCGTGCGCATCAGCTTCGTGGTGCGCAGTACTGGGGCCCACCTTCTCGGGCAAGAAGAATGCGCGGGCCACGATGGGCATCAGGTAGCCAATGGCCAGCAGGGAGCTGAGCATGTACACGAAGACGAAGGGGTAGTCGCTGGGCTGGGAGGTTGCGCCCAGGGCCATGAACCACTTGCCCCAGGAGCCGCCACCGGGCGGCAGGCCAATAATAGAAAAGGCCGCGATGCTAAAGGCGCCGAACATGATGGGCATCTTGCGGCCCAGCCCGTTTAGCTCGCTCACCTTGGACTTGTGTACGCTGACCAGGCAGGCCCCAGCCACGAAAAACAGGGTGATCTTGCCCATCGCGTGCATTGCGATGTGCATGCTTGCGCCGACCACCGAGTCGGGGGTCACCAGCATGGCGCCGAGCACGATGTAGGCCAGCTGGGAGATGGTTGAGTAGGCCAGCCGTGCCTTGAAGTTGTCGAGTCGCAAGGCCACGATCGAAGAGATCAGGATGGTGGCAGCGGCCACCCATTTCAGGATGTCTGAGCCACCGGTTGTGTACAGCAGGTCCAGGCCGAAGATGTAGATGACGACCTTCAGAATGGTGAATACGCCGGCTTTGACGACCGCCACTGCATGCAGCAAAGCAGACACGGGTGTGGGCGCGACCATGGCGTTTGGCAGCCACCGGTGAAAGGGCATCAAGGCCGCCTTGCCGGCTCCGAACGCGAACAGCCCAAGCAGAATGGGGACGAGCGGACCGTCGACCTTGCCGGCCAGGATGCCGCCGACGGTGAAGTCCAGCGTGCCGGCGATGACGTAGGTCCACAGGATTGCCATCAGAAGCATGGTGACCGAGGTGGTGACCAAGATCCCCAAGTAGATGCGGCCTGCGCGCTTTGCAGCCTTGTTCCCGGCGTGGGTGACCAAGGGGTAGGTCGAGAAGGTCAGCACTTCATAAAAGGTAAAGAGCGTGAACAAGTTGGCCGACATCGCGATGCCCAAAGCGGCAAAGATGGCCAGGGCGAAGCAGATAAAGAAGCGGGTCTGGTTGGTTTCCCCGTGGCCTCGCATGTAGCCAAATGCGTAAAGGCTGGTGGGAACCCAGAGTCCAGAGGCCACCAATGCGTAAACGAGCCCCAATGGCTCCAACCGAAAGGCGAGTGGGACCCCGTCAAAGACCTGGAAGAACAAAACCTCGGGCCGTGCGCCGTCGGACACGGCTGGAACCATGCCCACCACGCAAGCGAAGGTCATCAGACCGGCGACCACCATCAAGCCATCACGCAGGTCGGGCATCTTACGGGCGGCCCACATCAGGGGCACGACCCCAATGGGAATGAAGAATGCAGCCATCATGAGGGTGGCCGTCATCGAAGTCCCATCAGCGTCTCGGCAGCGACTTCGGCGACGGTCCCGGTCCAAGTGGTCCACAGACCAAAGACTACGGTGGAGCCGATCATGACCCAGACGGGCCAGATCATTCGAAGAGGTGCCGGTGTGGTGTTTTCAACGCGCTTGGTGGGCGGCTTGAGCAGCATCACTTCGATGACCTTCCAGACGTAGCCAACCGCCAGCAAGCTGCTCATTAGGATGAGCAAGGCCAGCCAGATCTGTCCCTTCATCAACGCGGCTTGGACGAGGTACCACTTGGAGATGAACCCCGCCGTACCTGGGACCCCAATCAGTGACAGGCCTCCGACCGCAAACGCCAGGGTTGTCCAGGGCATTTTACGGGCCAGTCCCGCCATGTCTTGGATCTTTGAGGAGTTGAGTCGGAAGGTGATGTTGGCCACGACCAGGAAGAGTCCGCCCTTCATCAGGCCGTGATTGAAGAGGTGAACCAAACCGCCCGTGAGACCTTCGACGCTGTTCATGGACAGGCCCAGGGTCATGTACCCAATTTGGGCCATGGAGCTGTAGGCCAACAGGCGCTTGATGTGTGTCTGGTACATCGCGGCGATCGAGCCTACGAACATGGCCGCGATGCTCAATGGCATGAGCAGCCACTCGAAGTGCACTGTGCCGAACACGTAGGCGGCCCCAAAGATGGTGAAGACCACCCGCACCAGTACGAAGTAGCTCACCTTGGTTGCTGTCGCGCTCAGGAAGGCGCTGACCACCGACGGGGCATGGGTGTAGGCGTTCGGCATCCACTGGTGCAGCGGGAAGAGGGCCAACTTGATGGAGGCGCCGACCACGAAGAAACCGAAGGCCACCAGCACGGTGCGGGTCCCCATGACGGGCTGTAGGCGCAGCGCCATGTCCGCCATGTTCAGAGTACCGGTCATCTGATAGCAGAGGCCGATTGCGAGAAGGATGAAGGTGCCTCCGATGGTTCCCATCACCAGGTAGGAGAAAGCCGCGGTGAGTGCTCGGCGGCCCTTGCCCAGAGCGATGAGGGTGTAGGAGGACAGGGAGGTGATCTCGACGAAGACGAAGACGTTGAAGGCGTCTCCGGTCACCGACATGCCCAGCAGGCCGGTCATGCAGAGCAGGAAGGCCGTGTAAAAGAGGTACTGCCTGTCCTGGGGAATCGCCAAAGTGGCAGACCCTGGTCCATATGGAAGGACAATGCTGGCGATTCCGGTAACGATAGTCGCCAGAAAGGCGTTCGCCACGTCCACCCGAAGCTCGATGCCTAAGGGGGACTCCCAGCCGCCCAAAGCATAGGAGATGGTCCCGTGCTCCATCGTGTGGACGAGCATTGTGATGGCGATGGCCAGACTGGCCCAGGCGATAAGGGTGGCCCATACGCCGACCACTCTGCGGTTGCGAAGCAGAACGCAGACGGGCGCCGCCAGCAGCGGAAGCACGACCTGTAGAGCGGGAAGATGGGCGTTCACAAGCCCCCCTCTTGGTCAATGCGCACCAGCTCAGCTTCCTCGACGGTGCCGTAGGCTTCTTGGATGCGTACAACCAGCGCCAAGCCCAAAGCTGTTGTGGCGATTCCGACGACGATCGCGGTCAGCATCAACACGTGAGGCAGGGGATTGGAAAAGACCACTTCCGTGTCGACGTGTTCCCCGTGTGCCGCCTGGAAGATGGGGGCCGTACCGCCATCCACCTTGCCCAAGGCCACGTAGAACATGATCACGGAGACCTGAAAGATGTTCAGGCCCATGATTTTCTTGACCAGGTTGTCCCTGGAGATCACGGTGTACAAGCCGGTCATCATGAGCACGATGACGACGGCATAGACCCAGAGTCCGGCGATGGCGCTCATCGCTTCTCCTGGTTTTGCACGGTGTCGCGCCCGGCGAAGGCGTAAAAGATTGCGGTCATCGAGGCGGTGACTGTGATGCCCACGCCGCCCTCGATGAGCAGAAGTCCCCAGTGCTCCCCGTGGTGAGGGTCCAGGACCTTGTACTCAAGAAACTGGCCCCCCAAGGCAATGGTGACCAGGCCCACGCCACCGTAGAGCATCACCCCTCCGGCTGCGAGGACCTCGATCAGCCTTGGGGGTACCGCGCGCTGGAGGGCATCCAGGCCGTGAATCAGGCCGTAGAGCACCAAACCCGCTGCAAAGATCACCCCTGCCTGGAAGCCGCCACCCGGACCAAAGTCTCCGTGAAACTGGACATAGAGCGCAAAGAGCAGGATGAAGGGGATGAGAATCCGGGAGACTTCTCGTACCACCACCATCTCGCGCATGCGCATCGGATTGGGCTTGCTCATTCCTCGGCCCCCGTGTCAGGGGGATCGGAGGTCAGCTCGTCCTCATCTTGTCGACGGTGGGCGAGCAGCAAAAGCACGCCAGTCGCGGCAGTGAAGATGACGGTCGTCTCGCCGAAGGTGTCATAGCCACGGTAGCTACCCAGCACCGCGGTCACGATGTTGGGAATGTGAAAGTGTTCGGCGGTGCCTTGGATGTATTCCGGGGCCAAGTAGACGTGTGCCGGCGCGCTGGGGTCCCCGTAGTAGGGCATGTCAGCGATGCCCCATAGAAGCACCAGGCCGGTGATGATCACGGCCACGAGGGGCAGGGGCCGAAATTTGCCCTGGCGCTCTTGGGTCGGTGTCAGGGACAAGGTGCCCAGGAAGAGCACGGTTGAGATTCCTGCACCCACTGCAGCCTCAGTAAAGGCGACGTCGACCGCGTCCATTAGCACGAAGAGGCCAGCGCTTATCAACGAGAAGATGCCGGAGAGCATCGCCGCCGCGAGCAAGCTGCGCATGCGAATGATGACCACGGCCATGACGATGAGAAAACCAAAAAGGAAGGGCTCGACAGTCATTCCTTGCCCTTCGCATCCGGGTCGGTTTTCGCCTGATCCCAGCGCACCCCGCGTGCATAGGCGGCCTTGACCAATGCATGTCCGCTCGTGGGGCTGGTGATGAACAAGAAGATGGTGATGGCCAACAGCTTGACCAAGATCAGCCAGTCGCCGTCTAGGAAGTGGGGAAGGGTCTGCACGCCCAGACCGGCCAGCATCAGACCAGCGCCCAGGGTGTCCGTGATGGAGGCGCCATGGGTGCGAGTGTAGAAGTCGGGTAGGCGGATGATCCCAACACCGCCGATGATGCAGAAGAGTCCACCGCCGACCAGTAGTGCCCAGCTGACGATATCCAGGACCATCACAGCTGACCCCGAGGACGCTTCGCATCGCTGCCCAGAGAGCCAAAACGGGCGTACTTGAGTACAGCAATTGTGCCAATGAAGTTCATCAGAGCGTAGATGAGCGCCAGGTCCAGAAAGTCTGGCCTATCGACCAAAAAGCCTGCCACAGCGATGAGTAGCACCGTCTTTGTGCCGAACATGTTCAAGGCCAGGATGCGGTCGAACACAGTGGGACCCATGATCGCCCGGGTCATGGCCAAAGCCATCGTCACAATGACTGCAAGCATGGCTGCCCAAAACATCAGGAAGTACCTTCGACTGCACAGCAGCGTCGATCCATTTCGCCCTGAGAGCTGCCCTTGCAGAGCGCGTGCACCAGCACGGTCCCGTCGCGCAGGTCCAGGGTGATGGTACCCGGGGTCAAGGTGATGCTGTTGGCGTACAGCGCTTGACCCATCGGAGTCTTGGGGCCACTGGGTACCTGGAGCAGCTGAGGGCTGATCGGCAAGCTCGGTGCGCAGATGACCCGCGCGATTTCTAGGTTGGCGATCACGATTTCCTTCAGCAGCCAGGGCAGGTAGATCAGCAACCGAATCCAAAACCCAAGATCGGTCTTGGGACTGGACTCCGAATCAATGCGGTCACTGAACCAGGCTACGAAGGCGCAACTGAGCACCCCCAGACCGATGGTGAGTGGCTCGTATACGCCTGACCACAGCAGCCATGTGACGAAAAGAACGACAAAAGTGACGAGCGCGCGCGACAAAGAGTGTGGCCCTGGACGGAGTGCGCCTTGATTAGACCACGCGCGAGAAACGACGATGGTGCTTAGACCATTTAGGGCGTCGGGGGATTTACCCAGAGACTGCCTGCGCACTTACGAGTCATCTCAGATGGGACCGCGTCGTGTCCCCTTTCACTAGGTAAGTCCGCCATCGGGCAGGCTCTAGCCCAGTCAGCAGCGGCCGAAGTGTCTCTAAATCCAGGGAGACGTATCCCTTGACAGGCGAGCAGGGCCCCACGAAGGGTATGCCATTGTGGCGTCATTACTTGTCCCCGCTCTGCCATTGATGCGGACAGCGCACCGTCGATGTCGCCCGCTGCAGCCAGCCCCGCAACGCGCTCTCGGACGGCCCAGGACAGAACCTCTGTGTCTGAGAGCTGGGGTAGGTCACCACTTTCTGGGGCTGTACCTGGACCACAGGGGCCAACGCGGACGCGGCGGGCTCCGACTTCAATGATCACGGTGTCGCTGTCGCGTCCGTACACCTGCACGGAGAGTCCGGCTGCTTGGCCCAAGGCGATGGCCGCGCTGGCGCTCGCCGCGGGCGTACCGCCGCCGTAGCGAAGTACCAAGCTGGGCTCTCCACGCTGTCCAGCCGACCAGGCCAAGCCGCTGTAGGTGTGGGCGGGGTGTGCGACAAGCCCCAACAGGCGGCCCTCAGGATTGGGGGAGTCGCGCACGGTCTCGGCGGCCCGGTAAAACAGGGCCTGATCTTCTAAAGCCACTCCTGGCAGGGGCTCAAGCACGATTTGGGGGGCGCCAGCTCGCGCGTCGAGTTGGCTCAGGAGGAGGGTGAGGCAGGCTGGATCTGCTTGGCCACAGTCGCTCCCACCCTGCTGGAGGTGTCGCAGAGTGTCGGCCTCCAAGTGCTGAACGGGGTGGCCCTTGGACAAGGCGTCCAGGGCGTTGGCCAGCAGCTCACGGCTCCATCCCAGTCCGGACAGGGTGTCTTCCACCAGGGCTTCAGGTAGAGCCGCGTGCTCCGGCGCCTGGGCCTTGTCCACCAAGGTGGGCCATCGAAGCTCACTGAAGATCGCGTCGGCGAGTTCCTCCTGCGCGGTCCAGTCCCCCAGTGAGAAGCGCTGGGCGGCGCCTCGGCCGGTGGGTTCGAATGGGAGGTCTTGTCCTAGATGTTTTGGGTGGAGTGCGGCGATGAGGGTCTGACGTGCCTCGGGCCCCAAGTGTCCAGTCTCCAGTTCGGTGGCCGCGCTCTGGGGGAATTCCAGTCGAATGAGACTTTGCGCGGCCCTAAGGCGAAGGCTTTCCGGGCCAACCAGTTCGCCTAAGACCTGTGTTTGAAGCCAACGGTCGGTTGTTGGATGCTGCAGAAGCGTCGCGTCCAGGCGCCTACAGGGGTCCCTTGTCCCCGTGCGCAGAGCGGAGATGAGCTCGGCATCGGAGAGCGAGAGAGCTTGATTGCACGGGGTCCGTTCCAGCTGTTGTTGGACCTGACTCGGCATCCAGGGAAGTCGCGCGCGTCTCGCAGGCGAGGCCAGAACGAGGCCCATTGCTCCCAAGAGCAGGATGGACACCAAAATTAGGCCCTGGGTGCGCTGCATAAACAAAAGCTAACCACAGCTAAGGCCGAGGCACGAAGAGGGTGAGCGAGGGGGACTCGCTCACCCTGTCCGTCGTGCTGAATCGTGCCCGCCGGATCTTCTGCTAGAGCTGGGACATCCGCTGACCAGTAAGCGCCTCTGGAAGGACTCCAGAGTTGAGGAGAGGGGAGGCTCCTCGGCGGGGACTGTGGTCGAGCGCGGGTGGCTCTGCAGTTCCAGAAAAAATCATTCAAAAAGGGCCCCTCCGCACCGGATGAATCCGGGCGAAGGGAAGGGTGCGCATGTCT
>CAJQPC010000105.1 GCA_905480105.1 uncultured bacterium
CATCCTGGATCTGGATGTCGATGACCTGGGCGCAGATGGACCCAAAGGACTCGAAGATGGCGGTACCACGGTGGGTGTCTGCGGGTGGTGGTCCTGCGGCGGTCAGCGCTGCTTCGTACACCCGCAGCTCTCTGGGGTGCTCGGCCATCAGCTTGCGTCGGTACTCGACGGGGTCTTGGCCCGCAGCATGGGCCAGCTCGTCCACGAAGCACTCGCGGAAAAAGCCGTTGGTGCTGCCCTCTACCGAGCGCCACCAGCCCACGTGGATGGGCAGCTTGGTGTGGGCGTAGTCCACCATCATATTGGGCACGGTGTAGGGCATGTGGCCGCCCATGCCGCCGGTCACCAGGCCATAGGCCACCTTGGACTCGTGCAGGAATCCGGGCAGCACAATCTCGCCGGGGTTCTGGCCAGCGAAGGCTGCGTTCCAGTGGGTGGGCATGCCGTCCTGGCCAAGCACAGCGGTCTGCTCGCAGATCATGCGTGGGCGGTAATAGCCCCGGGTAAAGCACTGCTCTCGGGTCCACTGCACCTTGACCGGCACCTCGAAGTTCATGGCCACTTTGACCGCCAGCTCCGTAAAGTCGGCGAAGCTGCGCCGGCCAAAGCCGCCGCCCAGCATCAAGGTGTGGATGAAGGTCTGCTTCTTGGACAGGCCTGTGGCCTTGGCAGCCCGCGTGCGGTCGGCTTGTTGGGCTTGGGTACCGGCCCAGACATCCACCCGGTCACGTTGCACCCAGGCTGCAGCCACCAAGGGCTCCATCATGGCGTGGGCCAGGTAGGGCACCTCGTAGCGCACGGTGATGGCCTTGGCGTCCTCTGGAATCTTGTACTTGCCCTGCTTGAACAGGCGCTTTCCTTGCCACAGATCCCCGGCCATACGTCGGCCAATCTCGGCATCGTCCAGGCCTGCACCTTCCCCCATGTCCCACGTCACATCCACGGCTAGAGCCGCTTGTTTGGCCCGCCAAAATGTATCAGCCACCGCGACGATGGTGAACTCGTCGATGACCAGGATGTCTTGGACGCCCGGCATCTTGCGTGCCGCCGTATCGTCCACGCTGGCCACCTTGCCGCCGAAGTGAGGACAGTGGAGCACGGATCCCACGAGCGCCTTCATGTCGGGGCGCCCAGGGGGATGGATAAAGTCCGTGGCGAACTGAGCGGTGCCGTCCGTCTTGGGCGGGATGTCCAGGCGCTGGGGGCTGGTGCCGCGCAGGGTGTAGTCGCCCTTGGCTTTGATCCCCCGCTTCTTGGGCTTCTCCAAGGCGGCCAGCTCAGCCAACTCGCCGTAGGTGATGCTCTGCTCGCCGGAGATGACCGTTCCGGCCGAGGTGCTGCAGGTGGACTCCTCCGCGCCCCAGAGGCGAGCCGCGGCGGAGATCAGCATGCCGCGGGCCACGGCCCCGACCTCTTGCAGCATGGGCGCGTAGCCCTTGATGGACTCGCTTCCACCGGTGAGCTGCATCTTGATGGGGCCCCCTCCAACGGGTCGTCCGAAGTCCTTGTGCGCTGGGCTGGCTTCCGCGCGCACCAGCTCCCAAGGCACGTCCAGCTCCTCAGCCAGGATCATCGGCAGCGAGGTCAGCACGCCCTGTCCCATCTCGGATGCGCCCACCTGGAAGGTGACCACGTTGTTGGGTGCGATGCGGATCCAGGCGTTGAGATCCTCGGCGCCTTCTCCCGACTCCGGACCCAGCCCCATCGCGGCATCCCAGGCCAGCCCTTGGGCGTAGCCAGGCAGAGAGAAGGCCAGCATCAAGCCGGGGACTCCAGCCAGCGCGGCGCGCCGAGAGAGGTTCAGAACGGCGCTCATTGGCCCTCTCCGTTCTCGACAAAGGGCGCTGTTGAGGCGCTGGCCGAGGCCGTCGCCCGTGCGTTGTCCGCGGCCACACGCTTGATCCCTTTGCGAATGCGGTCGTAGGTCGCACAGCGGCAGATGTTGGTCATCGTGCTGTTGATCTGCGCATCGCTGGGGTTGGGGATCTGCTCCAGCAGAGCTGCTGCGGCCATCAGCTGCCCCGACTGGCAGTAGCCACACTGGGGAACCTGCTCCTCGATCCAGGCGGCTTGGAGCGGGTGGGGCGTGATGCCCTCGATGGTGGTGATGTCTCCCGAGCCTGCTGACACGACAGGAAGCAGGCAAGAGCGCATGGCTTTTCCGTCAAAGTGCACCGTGCAAGACCCACACTGACCGATGCCACAGCCGAACTTTGTCCCCGTCATGTTGAGCTGTTCGCGCAGGACCCACAACAGAGGGGTCTCCGGCTCGGCATCGATGTCGTAGCTCTGACCGTTGATCTGTAGTTTCATGTGCCAAGGTTAGCGTCTACATTGGCCGTGGGGTAGCGCCCCTCGGCATATCTGCGCCACAGCACACAATTCCGGCACACCGCCGTCGCTTTTGGGCGCTAGACTGGTCACCAGAAGTGGAGCAGCCATGAGCGAGTCATCCGAGCGCCTGATCGAGACCATTCGCGACAGCGTTATTGGAGACGACCAGGTCATTGAGGGTCCTTACGGTCCCCGTCGGGTCACCTACGCCGACTACACCGCGTCGGGCCGTTCGCTTGGGTTCATCGAAGACTTTATTCGGCACGAGGTCATGCCCCTCTACGCCAACACCCACACCGAAACCAGCGGCACCGGGCGCCAGACCACCCGCTACCGGGAAGACGCACGCGCCCAGATCCACAAGGCTGTAGGCGGCGGCCCGGATGATGTGGTCATCTTCTGTGGCTCGGGTGCAACAGGAGCCATCAACAAGCTGGTGGACTGCCTGGGCATTCGCATCCCAGCAGAGCTGGACGAGCGCTTTGAACTGAGCACCCAGATCCCCGCGGCTCAGCGCCCAGTGGTGTTCATCGGCCCCTTTGAGCACCACAGCAACGAGCTGCCCTGGCGCGAGAGCATCGCCGATGTGGTCACCATTGACGAAGACGCCGACGGGCGCTTGGACCTGGTCCAGCTCGAGGCGGCCCTGCAGGAGTACAAGGAGCGGCCGCTAAAGATTGGAAGCTTCTCCGCAGCCTCCAACGTGACCGGCATTGGCTCGGACACCCGGGCCACCCAGATCTTGCTGCACCGCTACGGCGCTCTGAGCTTCTGGGACTTTGCGGCTGCCGGCCCCTATGTCGAGATCCAGATGAACATGGCCGCCGACCAGGAGCACGGAAAGCCAAGCCACAAAGACGCCATCTTTATCTCCCCGCACAAGTTCATCGGGGGGCCCGGAACCCCTGGCGTGCTCGTGGTCAAAAAGCACGTGCTCACCAACAAGGTGCCGGCATCGCCCGGCGGCGGAACAGTCACCTACGTGAACCCCTCCGAGCACCGCTACCACGATGATCCCATCCATCGAGAGGAAGGGGGAACGCCGGCGATCATCGAGTCCATCCGCGCTGGACTGGTCTTCCAGCTCAAGGATGCGGTGGGCGTTCCGGCCATTCGGGCCAAGGAGCACGACTTTATCCAGCGGGCCATTGCGCGCTGGCGGGACAACCCCAACATCCACATCTTGGGCAACAAAGACGCCTGGCGCCTGAGCATCGTCAGCTTCATGGTGCGCCACGGTGGTGGTTACCTGCACCACAACTTTGTGGTGGCCCTGCTCAACGACTTGCTTGGCATCCAAGCCCGCGGCGGCTGTAGCTGCGCGGGTCCATACGGTCACCGCCTGCTCGGCATTGATCTGTCCACGTCCAAAGAATTCGAGCGCGAGGTACTCAAGGGCTGCGAGGGCATCAAGCCCGGCTGGGTGAGGGTAAACTTCAACTACTTCATCTCGGAGACCGTCTTTGAGTTTCTGCTGGATGCCGTAGAGCTCATCGCCGACCAAGGGTGGCGTCTGCTGCCCGACTACACCTTCTGCCCAATGAGCGGCGCCTGGGTGCACCGGAATGGCATCCCGACTCCGCCGCGCAGCCTCTCGGATCTCAGCTACCGGGGCGGACGCATGGAGTACCGAGCCCGTCACAGTACGGAGCCGGAGTGGGCCTTGGCTGGGCACCTTCAGGAGGCCAAGAAGATCCTGGCCCGTGCCGCCAACGCGGGGCCTCCGGACTGTTTTCAAGAGCCCGAGATGAGCCTGGACTTTAAGCAGCTCCGCTGGTTTCCCCTCCCCCGCGAGGTCTTTATGAAGCTGACCGGCCAGACCGTGGTTCATGAGATCCACTTGCCCGGGGCCTTCTCAGAACCGGTTGAATGAACGGAGCCTGAGTCTCGTCGGTAGTGCGTGTGGGCATCCATGGTGTCTCATCAAGCACACCCTGGAGACTCTGATGACCCTGTCCCTGCTGCTCTCGTTCAGTGCGCCAGCGCTGGCTTTGGAGGGACTGGCCAAGGAGTCGGTCAGCCGTTCATTGCCCGTTGGCATGCCCGCCCTGGAGATCGCGGGGGACAAGGGCCACGTCACTGTGGTCTACGATCCCAATGCCACCGAGTCTAGGGTCACAGCCACTCCCGTGCGCTGGGGCCAATCAGGCTGCAAGCTCGATTTCTCAGGGGACAACACCGTGGCTCGCGCCCGGGTCATGCCGAACCAGGACGCGAACAGCTTTGAGCGCTGCGAGACCGACTGGTCTGTCGTGTTGGCCGGAGACACCATGGTCGACGTGCAGCTCAAGACGGGCAAGGTGGAGGTGCGGGACACCCTTGGCCGGGTGGATGTAGAGCTGCGCCGCGGCCAGCTCCTGCTCAGCAACACCCAGGGCCGAGTGGACGCTTCTCTTGGGCGTGGCAAGGTCAAGGGCAGCCACCACGGGGATGGCGCTTTGGCTGTCGGCGTGGGCAGGATCAAGCTGGAGGGGCTGGAACATGCCGTCTCCGCTCGAAGCGAAGTGGGCGGGGTCAAACTGATCTTTGCCGAGACCCCCAGCGGAACGGTCTTGGCCCATACCGGTATCGGCCGAGTGCGTACCGCTCTCCCTTACGGTGCGACGGCTGATCTGCGCGACTTTGATGGCCGTTTGGCCCGGTTCCGGACGGAGGTTCCTCACAGAAACGCGGCCCAGGTTCGCCTGAAAGGCGGGGCCCGGTTGGGCAGCACCCGGGTGCAGACGGTGGTCGAGCACGAGGACCCAGATGCTGGAGTGGCCGTGGTCGACGCGCCGTAGTCAGGGTAGGCCCGACAGTCGGCGGGGCAGGATGGGAACGGGTGTTGAGAGTGTCGGGGGGACACGAGACCCCACCGACCGCTTTCAAGCTGCGGTTTAGCCCTGCTGGAACACGAAGGGGTAGCTCACGTCCTCCTGCACGTCCTTGGGGAACTTGAAGCTGCGTACCTGACGGGCCACGCAGGACGCCATGACGTCGTCGCCAGTGGTGTTGTCCATGACCTGAATGTCTTCAGCTTTGCCGCTGTTGACGGTCCAGGCCACGGTGATGCGGCCGTTGACCTGTGAGTCTCGGGTCTTGCCAGTGTCGTGGCAGTACTGGACCTTGCCGCGCTGTTTGCGAACGAGCTGGGAGATGCTCATGGTCTCTCTGACGGAGGCTTCGACCTGCTGGGCGTTGACGGAGACCTCTGGCCCAGCGCCCACGGAAACCTTGCCGGTGGAGATCTCTCGAACCTTGGGTTGGGAACGTCTACCCTGGGTGCTGCTGGTGGGCGCCGGGTGATCGTCCGAGTCCCAGCGGCTGCTCAGCTCCAGCTCTTCTTCGCTTACATCAGCCAGGGCACCGCTGGAAGGGTTGCCGAACTCGATGCTGATCTCGCTCAGGTCCACCTTGCCGAAGTGGATGCCGGCGATCAGGGGATCCAAGACCACCCGGGCTATGGGAGCCATGCTGGCTTGGGTCAGGTCCCGGCTGGGGTCGATGGTCTGCTGGGTAGCGGAGGCCCCGTTTATGGGGGCCGTCTCACAAGCCAAGGTGGCGAGTAAAAAAAACATGGGGTCACTCCAATGGGTGTGGGTTCGTCGTGACAAGGGGATCGGACAAGGCGTCGATTTGGTTGAGCCCTGCGACCATCAAAATGATCTGGCATCATTTATCCATGTCTTTTCTCTTGGTTTTTTTTGGGGCTTGCGAGTCCTTCCCCTGCCCTGACGGAGAGCTGCTGCTCGCAGACGGTAGCTGCTCGGGTACCCCAGCAAGCACGGACACCGCGGTACCCATTGACTGGGTGCTTCTGGATGGCGACTGCAGCGTGGGTGAGCTGCCGGCGGACCCGATTGTCGAGCAGAGCAATATCTTTCTGAACCAGGAGAAACCTGGTGTTTCGCCATTTGCAGAGGTCGTCGATCTCGACAAGCGTGGGGACCTGCTTCTCGGGGTAGGCCAAGGCGGCCTGATGACCTACGAGGTGAGCGATCCGGCCAATCCGGAGTTCCTGGGTTTCTACCCCGAGCAGATGGGCCGCTACTACAAGGTGGAGTTCATCAGCGACACCCGCATCGTGCTTTCCCACCGCGATCGCGGGCTGGAGCTGGTGTCGATGGACGATCCCAGCGCGCCCCAAACCCTGAGCATCTTGGACGGCAAAGGCTACGAGGGTCTGTTGGTATACGAGGGTCTGGTCTATGCGACTCAGCGCGGCGTAGGCTTGGTGGTCTTGGATCCCAGCGAAGACGCCTTCACAGAGGTGACGCAGCTCTCCGGTCTGACCTCGCCATGGGAGATAAGCCGGCCAATGAATGGCGTGGCTTACGTGGCCGATGCTGCGCTTGGCTTGGTTCCAGTGGATCTCTCCACTCCTGCCTCTCCCCAGGTGGGAACACCCGTTGCGGTCACCCAGGGCAGCCCACTCCACGTGGCGGCGGCCGATGGCTTTGTCTACTTGAGCTTGGGCTCAGCAGGTGTGGGCATCTTTGAGACCGTGGACCCCATGGCCCCCACGCTGGTGGCTCAGGTCCCCACCGGGGGCAGCGCGACGATGTCCTGGGTGGACGACGGCTTGCTCTGGATTGCCGACAACGAAGGCGTGGGTGTCTTTGACGTGAGCGATCCCACCGACCCCCAACACCAGGCACGGGAGCTCACCGAGCAGTTTGCCCTGGCGATGTATAGCGAAGGCACCCGCGGCTACGTGGGCGACTGGAACTACATGCGCATCTTGGACTTGGACCGCAGTGTTCAGGCTCCACACCTTGAAATGCCAGGAGACAGTTTTATTCTCGCCGATGAAGGTGGAGACAAGGTGCTCTCCATTCAGAACCTGGGAAACGCCCCACTGGAGCTGCGCGGTGCGGCCAGCGAGGTGCCGGGTCTACAGGTTTACGGCAGCGCTGAGGTACTTGAGAGTGGAGAGGAGGGTTGGATCAAGCTGAGCTATGCCGGCGGTGCCGACATGGAAGGCTCCGTGTGCTTGAGCAGCAACGATCCGGATCAGCCCACCATCGATTTTGCAGTCGAGGCCGGTGTGGACGACCCTTTCATGGGCCAGGACGCTCCAGACTTTGTGCTCCAGGATCTGGACGGCAACAGCCACCGCCTCAGCGACCAGCTCGGGCATCCAGTCGTGTTGGTCTACTTCGCCACTTGGTGACCGGTCTGTCCGTCCGAGGTCTCGGACATTGACGACAACTTGTACAAGGGCGAGCTGGGCGAAGCTGGCGTGATCTTCTGGGCCATCTCCGATGAGCGCGAGGAGACCCTGGCGGATTTCCGCACGGCCTTTGACATCGACATGCCCCTCCTACTGGACGCCAATCAGGAAGCTCAGCGCCAGTATCAGGGCACGATGGCCTTCCCGACAGCCGCCTATCCACAGACCTATGTGGTCGATCCCCAGGGCAAGCTGGTCTACTACAACAACGTGCACGACATCGATGAGTTGGCTGCTGTGCTGGAGGACTTGGTCGCCGGGGAGTAGCCCGGGCAATAGATGGGCACATGCTGCTCGCCCTACTGCTGTCCTGCGCCACGTCAGCCCCCGGTATCCTGGTCGTGACTTTAGACGGGATGCGCGCGGACTACCTGCATCCGGACAGGAGCCCCAATGCTTGGAGTCTGGGAGAGAAGGGACAGGTGTTTCAAAATGCCTGGACTCCGGTAGGGGACTGTTTGCCTGCGATGCAGGCCACTTTTGTGAAGGGCGAGGCACCTGGCTTGGCACTTGCCGACTCTCTGAACGCCGCTGGATGGGCCACGGGGGCGATCGTGAGCAGCGCGGAGTTGTCCGGCCTGGAGCTTGGCTTTGAGCACTGGGATGCGCCCGCCAACGGCGAGCGCGGCGCGGAGCAGAGCGTGGCCTTGGCCCAGGCGTGGATGCAGTCCCAGACCGGCCCCTGGATGTTGTGGGTGCACCTGAATGATCCACAGGCGCCCTATGTGCCCGATGGCCGCTTTGTGCGTCCAGAGGCCACGCCCAAGTCCAACTACGTGGGCGAGGTCCGCCAAGCCGACGCTGCGATTTCTCCGCTGTTGGACCTGGCCCAAGAAAAGCGGGCCCAAATCGTGCTCATGTCTGACCACGGTCAGGTCATGGAGGAGGAGACCTGCACCTACCAGCATGAACACTCCAGCGCGCCCATGGTCATGCGTGTGCCGCTGATCATCCAGGGGCCCAGCATCCGGCCCGGAGTCAGCGATGACATGGTGGGGCTCACGGACCTATACGACACGGTGCAGACCTGGGCTGGTGTGGCCTCGGAGACGAAGGGGGTTCTCGAGCGGCGTGGCCGCAGCCACTGGGTGGGGCGCTCGGGGAGCTGTTCTGCCGAGTGCAATCCAGGCTGCACTCCACTTGGGCCGCAAGGCGCAGACCGTGTGGTCTACGGCGAGAATGGGGGCATGTACCGCGACCGACCGGGCACGATGGGCTTTGGGGACGCGATGCTGGCGGGTGCGCTGGATTGAGTCTCAAACGATCTCCGGGCCCCCCTCCGAGACCGGTCCTGTGCCAAGCGGGGCCCCATCGACCCATTTTCGAAGGCCTGTTGAGCTGCGCTTAGTCTTGCCAGGCCGTGAACGGTGCAACGCCCGGGAGAGGGCCGCCGGGGTCGATGTCGAAGGACTGCAACACACCCGCCACCAGGTTCTGCGGAAAGAGGGTGCTGCCGCTGGAAGAGCTCGCGCCGCTAGAAAAGTCGACTTTCTGGCCGACGAGTGTCTCGTTGGACACACCCACCACGCGTCCACCACCCACTCCAGCACCGACGACCATGGCGGATGTATAGGGCCAGTGGTCCTTGCCCATGCTGGGGTTGAGGCGCGGGGTTCGTCCCATCTCCGAGAGCACCAGAACGGTTGTGTGGTCGAGTAGCGTGCCATCCCCATCTTCGGTGGTCGCGAGGGTGGTGAGCAGAGTGTCGAGGTGACTGAAAGAGGATTCGAAGGCCTGCTCTTGATTCTCCTGGTTCTGGTCATGGGAGTCCCACCGCACCAAGGAGGGCAGTGGGGCTTGCAGGCCCAGAACCGAGCAGGTCTGGGTAGCGAGCAGCTCAATGCCCATGGAGATCAGCTCTTCTTCTGTGGGGTTCGCGCCAATGTTGAGCAGGTCGGGTTGCTGACGAAGTACGCGAAGGCGCTCCACGGCCTGGGACCAACTGTCCAGGTAGGGCTGGTTGGTGCGCAGCTCGGCCTCGCGCTGGATGTACTCCAGCAGCAGCTCTTCTCGCGTCGCGTCGATGTCGGCATGGGCAGGCTCGGTGTCCTGGACAAACCCGGAGAGCAGCGGGCCCACTGGGGTGAGTACTTCGCCCTGTTGTCCCGGGTAGCGGGGGCCGCCAAGGGAGACAAAAGGAAGCGGGCGGCTACCCAGGCTCTGGGATGCCACCAGGGTCCCTAAGTCAGCCCCACCGACTCGGACGCCTGTAAGGACCAGGCGGCTGCAGCCGTCGTGGCTGATGCTCCCCACAGAGAGGCCGTTGATCACGCAGCTCCGATGGCCCCACCGCTCGAAATAGGCGCGGACAGCGGGGCGACTCTCCGCGTCGGCAAAGGAAATCCCGCCAGCGCTGGCGAGGGTGGAGTTTGGGTCGCGCGCCAAGCCGTTGGCCTCAAAATGAGGGTCGAAGACGAAGGTCGGATCCCAGCCGCCATTGTTCCACCAGATGATGAGGTTTCGGCTGGCGCTGCCCGCCAACACGCGTCGGGGAAAGCCCAGACTCAAGGCCAGCCCAGCGCCTGACGCCAAAATCTGCCGCCGACTCCAGCGATGAAGAGACGGGCGGGTCACTGCAACTCCATGCCAAAGATGTGTTCGACCCATACCTGATTTGGGGTCAGCATCTGATCGGCAAGCTCCGCTCCCCTGTCACTGGTCGCCCATCGAAAGGAGAGCAGATCACCCAAGGGGTCTAGGCCGACCTCCTCGTACCAGTGCTGGGTGGCGCCGGAGGGACCCAAGAGGAGTCCGATGACGACCCCGGTGTCAGAGGTCAGCAGTACAGCCTCCGCGTCTTCGTCTAAGTCTCGTTGGGGGTCGAAGAGGGCCATGTCAGCGCTCTCAGAGTGCCATTGCTCTTCCTCCTCTGTGCTCACGCCATCCTCTGTATGCAGTCGCCATGTGGTCGTGGGGCCTGCCGGCTTGCCTGCCCTGAGCACCCCCAGGGGGGGACTCCACTGATCGAGAAAGATCAGGTCACCGATAGCGTCGCGTCGCTCTCGCTCGACCAACCAGAGGTCTTCGCCATCGATGAGCCACCGTTCGATGAGCAGCAGAGAATGGTCTTGGTCAAGAACACGGGAGACATCGAGCAGTTCGGGGTCGTGGAGGGTGACTGTGACTTGCGCCAACACGGTGGAGGAAAGAGTCAGCGGGGAAGGCTCTTGAGTCTCCGGCCATGGGATGGCGTTGCCGGGGCCACCGCAGTCCAGCCAGTTCTCAAGGCGGGTGATGTGGTGTGGCTCAACGTTGCTGGAGGGGGGCATGTCACCGGCTCTAAGTCTGGCCAGTGCGCGCTGTCCGTGCTGAATGGCGTCCGCACGCGTCTCTAGATTGACGCCAGTTGGTGCGCCAAATCGCTCCGCTCCCGTCCGTTGACTCCCGTGGCAAGAGGTGCATTGAGATTGGAGCAGGGGCGCCACAGCTGTCTGCCAAGTGAGTGTGTCGGGACACGCAACAGTCCCTGTGTCCACAGGGATAGGGGCGGACGTCGAGCAGGCCAGAAGGAAGATCAGCATGTCAGTAGAGCAAGAAGCGGGGATGGCGGATGAGGGCCTCGACCACGGTGGCCCAAGCAATCTCGGGATCTTCAGCACCACCGACTGCGTGCCACAGTCCGAGCAGTCGGTCGATTTCCTCGGAGTCCGCGTCCACGAGCTCTGAGAGAAAGCGACCGTGCCAGACGGCGAGCTGTTTGCGAACCAGAGCATCGTCCGTGGCCCAGGGCTCAGTCACCGTCCAGAGCACCTGACTTGTCTTGGGTCGGGCGGAGTCGTTTTGGAGCGCGCTGCGTGTGTTGGCGCGTGCGGCCCAACCTTGGAGGGTGATGTGACCAACACCCGGGGATGGGTTGCGCTCGTTGATGGTGAAATCGTCGAGTCCGCCACCCAACAGCCGGTGCTCGGTTGACCAGGCCATGGCTTGCAGGTCGGATGACTGAGGATCAAGTCCGAGCAGATCGCCAAGGACCTCGGGGTAGCTTTCAGGTCGGAGAACGCGCTCTTTGCCCTGAATGTAGGCCGGGTCGACGACAAGCGACCGGACCAACTCTCGGCCGATCAGGTTCTCGGGTGCCCCCTGGGCGAGGGTTTGAGCGTCGAGCCAGGTGCTTGAAGCCATCTTGCCACCCAGGGCCTGTTCCAAGGGGCTTGCAAAAAGCCCTTCCGAGAAGACGCGGATGATGCATCGGGAGAATCGGGGGTCCGCCGCAACGAGGTGCCCGACCTCTTCCAAGTCTTTTGCCGGACGTCCGAACCACGACGGGGTCGTCCAGCCCGAGGTCCAAGTCTCTCCCCAAGTAGAGTAGCGATACAACCCTGGATGGGAGACCTCCACAGAGCGATCTGGAAAGCCCCCAAAGAATGCGGCCAGGGGATCAAGGGCCGCGTGGCAGGTGGTGCACTGAGGCTCTGTGGCTACGGCGTTCTCAAGATTCTCCAAGGAGTCGATGCTCAAGTCGAGTGCGAAGGTGACGTCGCGCAGGAGCATGTCATCGCACAGGAACATCCGGGCAAGGGCGTTTGCCCGATGCCGGTTGTAGTTGAGACCGTCGGCATCGTGAACAAACCACAGCTCTGAGCTGGAGAGGATGCCTGCCATGGGACGCGCGTCTGGCGGGGGCATCATGGCCCAGTCCGTGCCTGTCCCTGGGGGCTCCAGCTCAAAATAGTGGGCCACGGAGTCGTTCCGGGGAAGCTCGGTAGCCGTCACCAGGCTGGTCAGCGCTAGGTCTTCGTCGACGATGTACCGCATCAACTCCAGTGGCGCCCAACCGACCGCTTGGGTGGTGTCTTGGTCGAGTGCGGACCAGTCGCGGACGTCGGTGTTGAGAAAGTAGTGGGCGGTCAGGAGTTGGTCGTCGTAGAGCCAAGCCATTCGTGTGCCCAGTTCGTCGTCATCGGCGAACTGGACCACCATCGCGCGTGCCGCCTCCATGTCGGTGGCTTGGTCCAGCTCCGAGAGGGTGGGTCGCCGTCCTCTTAGATCGATGGACGCGCGCGCGACCCAGGCGGTTGGAGAGATAGGCGGAAGCGGCTCATGTTCAGCAGTGTCACCCGGGGACTCAACGGGTGTTCTTGGGGAGGGGTTGCAAGCCGTGAGGCTCAAAGAGCCAGCAAGGAATGCGAGGGGTAGCACCGCTTGCATTTGTCGACCTTACCATGTTCTTAGTCTGCTTCTGTTTTTTAGAAGCAGACTAAGAATTTGGGTTTTCCGGTGTCGGCTTCTATTTTTGGGAGACTGTAAGAGTCAGTGAAGGGATGGCTCTCTTCCTGAAGGCCATCTCCCAATGGCTACAGCCCGTAGCGGCTGCGGGCCGAATCCAACTCCGGCCCAGGAGTCCTTTGGGTTGGGACGAACAGCGTACCGAGCTTGACTCCGCTTCCGCCTTGGCCAAAGGGCGTCTCTCCCCCGGTCCCAGACTCAACGCTCGATTGGTCCGGCGCGGTTTGGATGTTCGAAGGTCACTGTGTCCGGGACAGTACCCCCTTTTGAATCGCGATGGCCCGAAGCACTGCCTCGGGGGTCGCCGGCACAGCGAGCTGCACGGGCCCTGGGCCAAAGCTGGAGATGGCGTGGCGCAGGGCGGTCAGTGCTGCGATGGCCAGCATAAAGGGGGGCTCGCCCACCGCTTTGGAGCCATGGATGACCCCATGCTGGGGGGCCTTGTCCAGTAGGTTGACGTGGAAGTCCCTCGGAATGTCACCGATGCTGGGAATCTTGTACGTGCTGGGCCCCAGGGTGACCGCGCTGCCGTCCGGTCGGTTGATCAGCTCCTCCTGGGTCAGCCAACCCAGGCCTTGCACGAAGCCTCCTTCGACCTGGCCCTTGTCTACGCCGGGCAGGATTGAGTCCCCTACGTCATGCAGAATATCGGCGCGCACCAGTCGGTATTCGCCGGTCAGGGCGTTGAGCTTGACCTCGCAGACGGCGGCGCCGTAGGCGTAATAGAAGAAGGGCGTTCCCCGGCCAGCTTGGCGGTCGTAGCCGATGCCCGGCGTGGCATAGAATCCGCTCGCAGCCAGAGAGACTTGGTTGACCCAGCACTGTAGGGCGACCTGAGCGAAGGTGGGCTTTCCGGGCATGGTGGCTCGAACCGTGGCCATGCGGTCTCGGAGCTGGTGGCAGGCGTTCCTTACGGCAGCGCCGTTCAGATCGGTGCCGGAGCTGGCCGCGGTGGCGCTGGTGTTGGGCACCTTGTCGGTGGCCGTGCGCATGACCCGGATCTTGGACTGGGGCACGCCCAGCTCGATGGCGCAGATCTTGAGCATCTTGGAGTGCAGACCCTGGCCCATCTCGGTGCCGCCATGGTTGAGTTGCACGCTGCCGTCGGCGTAGACCAGCACCAGAGCTCCGGCCTGGTTGAGAAGGGACGCTGTGAAAGAGATGCCGAACTTGACGGGTTGAAATCCGATTCCGGAACGTACCCACCCCTGTCCTTGTGCGGCCGATCTGCGCTCTGGGTAGCCCGACGAGGCGCTGAGTTCCTTCCAGATCCGCTGCAAGCGAACCCCCTCCAAGACCTGGCCATAGGGGGTGGGTTGGTGCTCCCGGTAGAAGGAGTCGGCGCGGACCTGGGCGGCGTCTAAGCCCTGAGACTCGGCGAATCGATTGATCGCGTCTTCGACCACCAGCACGCCCTGGGGGCCGCCAAAGCCGCGAAATGCTGTGTTGCTGGGTAGGTTGGTTCGGCAGGCGCGGCCCTGGAAGTGCAGGTCCTGGATGAAGTAGGCGTTGTCGGTGTGGAACATCGCCCGGTCCAGGATGGGGATGCTCAGATCCTCGCTCCAGCCGCCGTTGCAGTAGATGTCGGTCTTGAGAGCGACCAGCTTGCCGTTGGTAAATCCTGCGCTGTAGCGGCCCAAGAAGGGGTGACGCTTTCCGGTCCAGGCCATGTCTTGGTGGCGGGAGAAACGAACGCGGCAGGGGCGTCCGGTGGCCCAGGCACCCAGTGCGGCCCAGCATGCTGGCTGAGTGGCTTGGGACTCCTTGCCGCCAAAGCCGCCACCCATTCGGGGGACCTCGCAGACCACCTGATTGGCGGGCAAGCCCAGGACCAGGGCCGCCATTTTCTGGATCTCGTTGGGGTGCTGGGTGGAGCTGAGGATGTGGAAGCTGTTGTCCTCTTGTGGGATGACCAATGCAGCCTGGGTCTCCAGGTAGAAGTGATCCTGGCCTCCGCAGCGCATCTCGCCGTGCACGACATGCTCGGCGTCTCTGAGCCCCTTCTCAATGTCTCCGCGGGCGATGGTGTGTGGGGTACCCAGAAAGTCTTGGGCGTCGATGGCCGCGTCGATGGTGAGTGTGGGAGGCTCCTCATCGATCTCCAAGGAGACCAGAGCGGCGGCTTTCTCGGCCAGCTCCCGCGTTTCGGCCACAACGATGGCGATGGGCTGGCCGACGAAGAGCAAGGGTCCCCGAGAGAGAAGCGGTTCGTCGTGCACAATGGGGCCGATCAGACCATCGCCGGGGATGTCTTGGTCAAAGAGCACGGCGTGCACGCCCGGGAGTGCGCGGGCCGCGCTGGCATCGGCGTTGCGCAGGGTGCCCTTGGCAACCGGGCTTGTGACGGGGTGAACCCACAGGCAGCCGTGGGGACTGGGGGCGTCGTCCACATAGACAGCCCGGCCGGTGACATGCAGGTGCGCGGACTCGTGTGGGGTGGGCTTCATGGCTGGGCCTCCACTGTCCCAGAGACCTGGACGGTGCCGATGTGGCCCTCTTCCAGCTCTGGTACGGGGGTGTCGCGTGTCTCCGCGTAAAAGCCGCGCAGCAAGTTGCCGGCGACTTGGGTTCGGTACCAAGCACTGCCGCGGTGGTCGCTCATGGGGGTGAAGTCCAGCTTGGCGATGGCCAGCTCCAGGTTCTCGTCGTTCCAAGGCTTTCCGATCAACATGGCCTCGGTCTCGCAGGCGCGTTTTGTTGTGGCGGCCATGCCCCCGTAGGCCAAGCGCGCGGCGCTGACGATTCCAGCAGAGAGCTCCACAACAAAGGCGGCGCTGACGGCGCTGATGTCCATCTCCCTGCGCTTGGAGACCTTGTAGGCGGCACGCAGTGTGTTGGGTTTGGGGTGGGGGACGTCGATGAAGGCCAGGATCTCTCCTGGCTGCAGATCGATCTTGCGGTAGTCCAGGAAAAAGTCGTCCAACAGCACGCTGCGCTCCCCCGCCTTCGATGCCAGTACGACGCTGGCGCCCAGGGCCATGAGCACGGGAGCGCTGTCCCCGATGGGGCTCGCGGTGCACAGGTTGCCGCCCAGGGTGGCCCGGTGCTTGATCTGCCGGCTGGCAAAGTAGCGCAGCATGCGGGTCAAGATGGGTAGGGGAGCTGCGCTCTCCAGGTCGGCCAGGGAGAGGGTGGCGCCGATTCGCCAGCCGGTGTCGGTGCGCTCCAGACCGCCGATGGGCAGGGCCTCTAGGCTGACCAGGGTTGGATAGCGCACGCCCTTCTGGGTGATGTCCAAGCCCAGATCGGTGGCGCCGCAGACCAAGGTGGCGTTGGGGTGCTGATCCAGGATGGGCCAGAGCGCCTCCAGCGTGCTGGGGCGGAAGAAGCGCTCGTCGCCGGCTTGATAGCTCAAGGCCTTGATGGGCAGGCTCTCGCCCTGAAATCCGTCGTCGGGGTGTGTGCCTGCGACTTGCTCCAAGGCTTTGCGAATGGGACGGTAGCCGGTGCAGCGGCACAGGTTGCCGCAGAGCTGGTCGTCCAGCTTCCAGGCGTTCTCTGGGCCCTTCAGATCACTCCGGTGACCCGCCTCGAAGATGGACATCACAAAGCCGGGTGTGCAGTAGCCGCACTGGCTGCCAAGGGTCTCGACCATGGCCTGCTGCGCGGGATGCAAGGGCTTGCCTGGCTCGCTCAGACCCTCGACGCTGAGCACCTCTCTGTCGGCCATCGCGGGCAAGGGGACCAAGCAGCTGTTGATGGCTTTCCATTGGCCGTCCTCCCGAATGGCGACGGTGCAAGCGCCGCAGTCCCCCTCTGCGCACCCCTCCTTGGTTCCGACGTGGCCGCGCTCTCGCAACCAGTCCAGAAGGGTGGTGTTGGGGGAGGTATCGCGGATGTGGCGGCGGGTGCCGTTCAGGGTCAGGGAGAACATAGGCAGAGTTTACTCCGTCCGTGTGCAGTGCTCCCCTAAGAGCAGTCCAAGATTTCACCGCTCAGGCCATAGAGCACCCACTCAGTTTGCTCTTCACCGTCTTGGATCTTGGAGTTCGCTTTGGGCAAAGAGCGTGGATTTACCGGTCAAGCACTGTCCTTCTGGTACCAGAGCATTGCGGTTCTTACCGGCCGGACTCTCCCGGATGCACCGGATCGAACCATCTCGGTGTCGGGCAAGTCCACGCCGCCCAGGCCCTTGACCCATAGGCGCTTTGAGCTCCCACCATCCAGGTTCATGGCCTGTGTGCAGCCTTGGGCCAATAGGACTCTGGCCAAACCTTGCAGGGTCAGGCCCAATGCGTCCTGAAGGTTTCGCCCATCCACACAAGCCAAGACTGAGCTGCCGTCTGGCCGAAGGCCCACTCCCAGTCTGGGCAGCAGGTTCTGGTCAAACGTCTCATCAGCCGAGAAGGTGATGGGCGGCGCGGTCCCTGCAAAGTCCTGGGGCGCGCGCTCGATTTCAAGTTTCCCGTCGACAAGCAGGTTGGGACCACCGGCCATGGCGTTGTGCCAGGGCGCTTTGATCTGCAGCAATCCAAGCTCTGGAAGTGGGTGACCCTTGGGCAGGGCGATGACTGCGCCGTTTAGAGGGATGCGCTGGGCGCCGCTCGCCACGGCCACCACGGTCCGATCGACAATGGCAAAGGAAGGGCCCCACCCGTCCAGGCTCACTGGACCCCAGGCCCGATTGAACAGGGTGGGCTGTCGATCCAGACTGCTGGGATCATTGTGTCCAGCCACCCTACAGGTCCAGTCGCCTTGGTAAAGACCAAGGCCGCTCAGGGTCATGCGTTCAATGCGTGGTGCTCCGTTCTTAGGTGCCCAGAGCGCGGCGCGTGCCAACAACGGCAGGCTGTGGACTTGGCCCTGGCAGACCAGCATGCCTACGGGGTCCCCGCGTTGGGATGGGGGGGCAATATCGGACTCGGAATACAGGAAAAATCCCCCGGAGCTCGCGGCCAAGGCGCCGTGTTCGGTCGCCAAGTCAGCCAGAGAGCGGCCGTTGCAGCGGTGAGCCGAGAAGCCCGGTTTCTCCAATTCTAGCAGGTGGATGCGGGTCGGGCCCAGCGCGCTGTCGCCGACGATTCGCCCCAGGCGGGCACCAGGTTTCAGGTCCTGCCACTGCACCGGCAGGGCCCAGGGGCTAGGTAGATCGCTGTCTTGGTAGGGCAGCTGGGCGCCCAAGGAGGCGTAGTAGTCGGCCAGTGCCCGGATGCGTGCGGCGCGGGGGCCTGGAGCGGAGAGGATCTCCTCACAGCGGCAGGCCAGGGCGATTCGAAAGACTGCGGCGCTGGGGTGGACTTGGTCTCGCAAGATCCTGTCCGTTGCCAGGAGCCTGCGCTGAAAGAGTGCAGCTTGGTCCTCGTTGACTTCGTCAGCCAGGACGGTTTGGACCTGTAGATCCGGCAAGGGATCCGGAATCGTGTGTCGAATCGCGGGACCTGGGAAAGCTTGTAGCTTCTCCCAAACCGATAGGGAGACGTGCGAACGAAGTGGGTGCAGCCAGGACATGCCGCCCTGTGTAGCATGCGCACGTGCGGCTTCTATTCCTGGCGTGGGTCAGGCGTGGTCGCCATTCCAGGACACCCGTCAAGCGCCGAATGTGCTCCGCTCGTTGGTTTTGGACCTGTCACGGCAGGTCTGCGACACCGATTGCTAGCTCAACCCAGGAGCAGACGGCAGGCCAATATGGCGCCAATGAAACCGGCAAAGTCCGCGCTCAAACCGGCCATTGCTGCATGGCGGGTCTTGGTCACGTTCACAGCGCCGAAATAAACCGCCAGCACGTAGAAAGTGGTCTCGGTGGAGCCCTGTAGGGTGCTGGCTAAGTACCCGATTTGGCTGTCTGGACCGTGGGTCTGGATGAGCTCGATCATCAGACCGTAGGCGCCGCTTCCCGAGAGGGGACGCAGCAGAGCCATGGGTAGGATCTCGGCAGGCACGCCCAGTGGATGCAGAATCGGACCCATGACGGATCCCAGCAAGCTCATGCCGCCTGCTGCGCGCAGCATGCCGACTGCGAAGAGAATGGCCACCAGGTAGGGAATGATCTTCACGGCAGTACTGAACCCATCGCGTGCCCCTGAGACAAAGACTTCGTAGACTTTGACCTTTCGCAGGGCCCCAAAGCCCAAAAGGAGCACGACTAGGGCGGGGATGACTCCGTCGCCGATCTGGTCGCTGACGTGGCGCAGCTCATCGGGTGGGTTCTGGAAGGTGGAGATGGTGTAGCTGACCTTCTCGCAGTCCTCGCCATTGCAGAGCAGGGTGTAGGTACCCAGCCCGTCGGGAGCGAATCGGCCATCGGTGACCTTGGCTGCGGTTCCTGGAATCCCAGGTTCAGCCATGGGATGCACCATCCGCTGGATCTTTGTTGAGATCGCTGAGGGGCCCCCCTCGTCGACTTGCGCTGCGGTTAAGAACCACTCTCCACCCTTGGGAAGCTGAACGGTGGCCCATCGGGGTGAGGCCATGTCAATGCCCACCGCGGACGGTTCTGGCTGGGCGTCGTCCAGAAAAGCTGCACCTAAAGCAGGCCCCGCGAGCGCGAGAACTACGCCTACAAGGATCCCCCGGAGGGTCCAGACGCGCCAGTCATCGGGGGTAGGGGTGGCGTAGTCCATAAGCTCTTTGACTTCTTCGGAGTCTTCGCCCTGCTCGTCGGTGACCGTCTCCTCTTCTTCGGGCGCTGTGATTTTGAAGATTCCCAGGCGAGAAAGAAGCTTGGCGGCCGTGACTCCCACGATGGTGGACAGCAGAGTGGCAAAGAGTGTGGTCGCCATGATCCCCCAAGGGTTCAGGCTCCCCTCGGCTGCACGAATGCTGACCACGCCGCTGGGTAGCAAGGCCAGACCGGAGGTGTTGATCGCCAAGAACAGGCACATCGCGTTGGTGGCCACGCCCTTGTATTTGGAGAGCTTGTTGAGCTCCTGCATCGCCTTGATGCCCAGGGGAGTGGCGGCATTTCCAAGTCCCAGCATGTTTGCGGAGATGTTCATGATCATTGCGGCCATGGCGGGGTGCTCGGCCGGCACCTCTGGGAAGAGGCGCGTCATGATGGGGCGAATGGCCCGTGCCAGCAGACGCAGCAGTCCGCCCTCTTCAGCGACCTTCATTAGGCCCATGAACAGTGCCATGTAGCCTATCAGCCCAAGGGCCAGGTCCACACTGGATTTTGCGCCTCCAAGGGCGGCAAGCGAGGCCTCCTCCAGAGTACCGGTGAGCAGCGCCAGAGCGCTGGCGATGAGGACGATGCCGAGGAATATGCCGTTCACCCCTTGACCGTCGCCCGATAAGCTTGACCTGTCAAGGTTTTGGTGGCGTGTGTGTTTACTTTAGTCGCGCTCGACGTAGCCCATGGCGTGCAGGGCCTCGGTCAGCTCATCGTTGGTGCCATCGATCTGCTTTCCGGTGGGCACGGGTGCAAAGCCCCAGGTGATGCTGTAGGAGCGGGCGCCTAAGCTGCCTGCGCTGAGAGGGCGCCCCAAGCTATCCGGCGGCTCGGTCGATCCCTCTAACACCTGAGATTCTAGTGGTTCACCGGCGGGAACGGCCCATGTCAGGCTTAGGCCTTCGAGTGACATGGGGTCACCCGCAGGAACCACATAGATCTCTCGTCCGCCTCTCTTCCCAGGCAGGATCACCACCTCGTATGCGCCCTCTTGATCGGGGCCGGTCATGGCCATCAGGCTGCCTTTCAGAGGATCTTGGCCCAGCCAAGCGGTCTGGATGCCGCTTGGATGGGAGATGCGCAGCACCCTCTCGCCCTCGCCGCGAGAAGACGACTTTCCAAGGTTGATTCGCCAACTCAAGGGAGCCTGGGTCACCAAGGCCTGAGCCATGGCCTGCGGATAGGAACGTAGGTCCTGGTCAAGAGCCAGGTTGTTTTGTTCTTGTGGGTCGCTCTCCAAATCCACCAGCACTTGTTTGCCTTGGTGGGTGCTCCATTTCTGGCCATCGACCAGGACTCCCCAGCGCTCCTGCCCGTAAAGGGGTCGGCCAAAGCCCTGGGGACGGGTCTCCAGAGCTTGGAGCGCAGAGTTGTCTCCGGCGATCGCATCGAGCAGGCTTAGGCCGAGCATGTCCATAGAAGATGGTGCTTGAACCCCGAGCAAGTCCAGAACGGTTGGAGTGAGATCCAGCAGCGACACCGGGGCGGTTATCCGGGCTGCTGGAACATCAGGTCCTTTGAGAACAAAGGGCACATGCAGCAGCTCGTCGTAGAGGCTGTGACCATGCTCAAAGTCATCGTGATCCCAGAACTCTTCGCCGTGGTCTGAGAAGAGCAGCACGTTGGCGTCTGGTCCTAAGGCATCCAGCAGCGGTGAAAGGACATCGTCTGTAAAGGCCAGGTTTTGGTCGTAGCGGTCAATCACCCACTGCTGGACAGCGGCCTTGTCTTTGTGAACCGCCTTTAGGATTGGGCTTCTTGTGCTGCCCCAGGTCAGCCCGGCCGGTGGCTTGCTTGCCCACTTGCGCCGATACCGTAAAGGCTCGGTGTAAGGCAGGTGCATGTCCATGGTGTGGAGCAACACCAGGGTGTCTCGGTCTTTGTTTCGGACCATAAAATTCTGGAGTTTATCGACCTGCTGATCGATGGTTGGCCAGTTTTCAACGCTGTACTCGGACCATCCCTGGGCCATGTCAAAGTTGGCGCTCAAGTAGACGTTTCCGACAAACGCGCCGGTGGCATAGCCTTGCTCGGCCAGGACCTGAGCCAGGTGGGGGCCACTCTCCCAGTGTTCAGGCTGCCGCCCGGTCAAAGCACTTCGGGCGCTTGGCAAGGTCCAGGGTGCGACGGAACGGGCTTGTTCAAAGACCGCGGCGTCTTGAGCCCATGCGTTTAGCTTGGGCGTGGTGTCCCGCTCGTAGCCGTAAATGCTCATGTGATCGGGGCGTGTGGTGTCTAAAAACACCAAGACCATGCGTTGAGGATCGCTCAGGGGCGTGTAGATGACCGGATCGGCCAAAAAGACGTAGTCCAGCGTGGTGTCGCTGGAGTCTTGGGTACGAATCACCACGTCGACCACCTGGCCGGACCACCGGGAGAGATCGACCCGGATCGCGCTCCAATCGTCGGTCCCAACCCGGCCCCGAAAAACTTGTTCCGCCTCCACGTTCGGGGCGCGAACCTCCACAATAATTTCCGACCCATCGCTGCGCTTGCGCACCATGGCCTCTGGTGGAATCACCATGGCCTCGAAGCTAAGGGTGGCGTTTAAAGCCAAGGCTCGGCCGCCGTAGACCACCTCGCTGGGAGCCGGCAGTAGCAGCCCAGTTCGTGTGGACTCTCCCACCTGCAGGGACCGCTGTATGAAACGCTCCTGCTCCAGAACACTCTCGGGTTCACTGCTGAACGTTCCGAGATTCAAGGCATCTTCACGCTCTTGGGCGCTCGGCCACTCAAGCTGAAAATCGCCGTCGTTGGGCACATCACCCTGGACTCGGATCATCACCGTCTGAGCGGTGAAGCCCCAGGTTCCAGCTTCCGCATTCTTCTTTGAGCTGTGCTTGAGTCTCTTACCTTCTGCTGTCAGCAGGGCCATGCCCGAGGGCGGTCTGGAGAAGAAGAGGCTGCGCGGACGTGCGGGAAGCTTGGCTTCGTAAGTGCTGACACCATCCACTGTTCGAATCAGCGTAAAGGGGCCCAAGATCGGCATTAACTCCGGGGCGGTGGCACGGTCGGCGGAGCGGTTGAGGGGCAAGCTCAATGACTTTGGCGCTTCTCGCCCGATGGCCCACGCAGCAGCCCCCGGAGTGTCCCTTGGGACAGCATCCGGGGGCGCTGTGTCGCTCAGACAGCCGCTTAGGGCGAAGAGGCTGAGTGCAGAAATCCAGTGCATCTACTCAGCTGCGACGGCGACGTCCCAGCACAAAGGCCAGGGCCAAGCCTGCGAATGCAAAGCCAGCGCCACCCGTTCCACTACCGACGCTGCTACAGCCAAAGCCGTCTCCGCGCTTTTCTTCGATGGTGGTGGTCTTCTCGATGCTCTGCTCTCCGGCGGGACCCATAGCGGTCAGGCGCACGGTGTACTCACCCTCGCCCAGCTCGCTAAAGTCCAACTTTGGGGACCATGCGCTGTACGCGATGACTGGGTCGCCGCTGGCGCTTTCGCCCGCGAAGACTTCCCACTCCAGCCCGTCAATGCAGCCGTAGGTGGACACATCCGTGGTGTTGACCAACTGGTAGACTAGGCCGTTCTCATGGAGAACGTCAAAGTCCGGGTCGGGCTCCTCGCAGACCAGCACGTGTGCGCGCTGGGTCTGGCTGACCGACCACTCACCACAGGTGTCGGAGAGTCCGACCACGTCTGCGGTCACGGTGAACTGCCCCTGGTCCTCGAAGGAGTGGCAGGGCTCGGCCTCGGTGGAGGTGGTTCCATCGCCGAAGTTCCAGACGACCTCTTGGATTTCGTCGACGTACTCCTCGTCTACCTCCAACTCGAAGCAGACCTCGAGAGGGGCTGGGCCGAAGCGCACGGACTCTTCGCTGACATTCCAAGTGATGTAGGGACCATATAGGGCAGTGATACCCTCGATGTCGTCGTCATCGATGGATGCACTTGCTGTGTCGCAGGGACCAGCGCTCCAGTACATCGTGGCGTTTAGAAGCTTTGAGTCTACGCAGAGCTCACCGTCGTCGCAGGAGTGACCCATTCCCAAGCTGTGGCCGACCTCATGGGTCATCACAGCTTCGGCGGCATAGGTGCCGGCTGGACACTCTTCTTCCAGGGCGTTGACAACGCCCCAGTTGATTGCGTCGTTCATCACGATGTCGCAGTTTCGGATCTCGCGAATCTGCTCGCCGGCGATGTTGTCCAGGATTGTGCTGTTGTAGGGGCACAGGGTAGCGCCGAGAATGCCTACTGCGAGCTCGTCTGCTGGGTCGTCCCAGTAGATTCCGTACGTGTCGTCATCGGTAAAGCCGACGTGCGCACTCGTGGTGCCACCGTACTCGAAGGGAATATCGGCGCACTGTGCGGTGTCGTAGCGTTGCCACTCTGGACCAAGCTGCTCATCGCAGTAGTCCGTCCAGTTCCAGTTGCAGAAGGACTTGATGACGATGTCCTCCTGCGGGTACCGACCCGTTTCCGAGTTGGGAAGCTGCGGGAGGGAGTCTTCCAAGTAGGTGGAGGTCTGAACCGTGAGGGGCAGATCATCGCTGTTCCACTTGCGTGCGGGCTCTACGAACTTAAAGGCAGAAGCTGGGCTGCTGAGCAGCATCAGGCTGATAATCATGGTTGACCCACGGCAGATACGTTGTTGATGCGCTCAAGCCGCTCCATCGAAGCGCCCGGGATGGGGCGGCCGTCCCAACCTTGGTTTACCCGAGTTTCGATTTGGAGTTCGACGTCGCCCATGTAGACCCGTTGGTCTTGGGGAGGATGGGGAATGAAGCGGTGGTCGTAGTGCCACTCCTGACCCACGGTGGCTCGGACGAGAATCTCCCGGCCGTCGTCTGGGTCGATGCGCACGGTGAGTTTGCCGATGTCTCCACCAACAACACGCCACTGTCCGCTCTGGCTCATGTCCAGATACAAGAGAGCCTGCTCGCCGGGGGAAAAGCGTGTGTAAACGCTCATCGTGACGCCCGTGCCGTTCTCCGACCCACCGCGTTGGTGAACGATCACGCTCCGGGTGTCGAGGTCGCCCTTGTAGACGCGGGTGAGCTCGACGGATGCCAGGGTCCATACGGCCCCAGCTGCATCTTTCTCGGTCCAGACCTCGGAGACGGTGCCGCGAGCGATGAGCTCGGAGGCGTCGACGATCTGGTCGGGACTCAGGTTGGCCACCGAGCGGGCTTGGGCCGCAGGGCTTTGTGCCGCAATGGTCACCAGGGCGGCGACGGGTAGCGCCGCTAAGAGAGCGAGGGTGAGCTTCCGCATGTACGCAGACCTCCACAAGGGTTCAGCGGCATCTAATACCCGGAAAAGGGGGGGAAGGTCAAGCCCGCCGTGTTCGTGGATCCGGGAGCGGCCCTTGTCGCTCGCGCAAGCGGCGATCTTTGAAGCGGACCTTTGACGCGCGGTCGAAGCTTTCCTTGCTGGGGCCCAAGATGGCCCTTTTGTGCCGTAGATCCGGCCCATGGACATAGGCTTGTCCGCTCTGCCCCTTGACGCTGTCAACCGCATCACGTAATTGTGCAGCGCTACGCAACCCTCTCATGCCGTGAGGGTGCCCCTGCCCGGGGCTGTACACTGGTTCCCTGCTCTCCTGGAGGCCGCATGCGCGGTTCCTCGTTTTTCAAGCTGCTTCTCGTACTGCTTCTGCCCCTCGCCCTGCTCTTTACGAGTAGCGATGCGATGGCGCAGACCTCCGGAACCATCAAAGGGGTCACCCTTGATGATGGCGGACTCGCAATTCCCGGTGTCTTGGTCACCGTGTCGTCGCCGGCACTGATCGGTGGTGCTCAGCAGCAGAGCTCTGATGGTCAGGGCCGCTTTATGTTCATCAAGCTCCCGCCGGGAATCTACAGCGTTCGGTCTGAAATGGCTGGGTTCGGTACGGTCGAGTATCAGGCCATTCAGGTCCTGATCGGTAAGACCGTACCCCTTACCGTCGAGATGACCTTCCAGGAAGCTGGCGGAGTCATGGTGGTCAAGGACACGCCGCCGGCGATCGACACCGAGCAGACCCAGCGAAGCACGGTCATGACCAAGGAGTTCTTGGATCGCGTCCCAACTGGGCGTGACTACCTTCAGGCTGTCAGTGCTGCTCCAGGTGTGATTGGAGGAGGCAACGCCAGCATGGCGGGTGGTGCAGGCAACGAGAACACCTACATGATCGACGGTGTCAACATCACCGACCCGGTCACCGGTACCTTCTCCCTGAACTTCAACTTCGACGCCATTGAGCAGCTCGAGGTCGTTACGGGCGCATTTGACGCGGAGCACCCGAACAACTTGGGCGGCATCGTCAACATCGTGACCCAGACCGGTGGAAACACGCTGGAGTTCCAGTCCAACATCTTTTACTCCAACGGCAACTGGGCTCCCAAGACGGACGCCCGCTTCACCGCCGATGGTGTGCAGCTGTCCCCAACGGACTTTGACAGCCAGTTCTCGACCTACCAGGTCAGCGGCCAGGTCAGCGGTCCCATCGTTCGGGATAAGGCTTGGTTCCTGATCAGCTACCAGAGCAGCCGTAGCCTGATCGCCAATGTCGGAATTGACCTGCCTCGTGACTACGAGGGTCACTACCTGATGACGAAGCTGACCGCGCAGCCCACCGCAGCGCACCGCTTCACCGTCTTGGCTCAGACGAACCCCACCACGATCGACAACACCAACCAGAGCGACCGTTTCGTGCGCCCTGAAGCTCAGGGTCGTCAGATTCAAGGCGGTATTGTCACTTCGGTTCAGTGGGACTGGTTCATCAGCCCCGAGGTCTTTGTTGAGACCAAGGGAACGATCCAGAAGAGCTACATCGAGACCAGCGGGGTCCCTTGTACGCACGACGTCAAGCTGGGCTACCACCCATGCGAGCCGAACGAGGTCGACAACAGCCTTGATATTCTGACCCCAGGTCGCTTGGGCTCCTTCAACGCGTACGACTCGGAGAACTACCCGTTCTTCCAGTTTGACGATCGCTACCGCACGAGCGTTAGCTCCAAGGTGAGCTTTCTGCAGCGGACGGTCCCCTTCCTGCCAGGTACCCACGACTTTAAGGGTGGCCTCGAGGTCAACCGGTTGTCGACCGAGCGGACCTACGGCTACGCCGGCAACATCTACTACGTCGACCTGAACGAGGTCATTTATGACCCAGGAACGTACTCCAACTACTACTGGATCGAGACCACTGGTGCGCTGACCTACAAGCAGTCCGGTGAGTCCTATGGTGCCTTTGTCCAGGACGTCTACAAGCCTGTAGACAACCTGACCCTTCGCGTCGGTGTTCGCTACGACCGCTCCGTGCAGCGTGCCGATACCAACGACGCGGTGGTCAACTTTGGTGTGTGGGGCCCCCGCCTCTACACCGCGTGGGACCCCTTTGGAGACGACAAGACCAAGATCAGCGGTGGCTACGGCCGTTTCAACGCCATCGGCAACCTCGGTGTGGCCAATGACCTGAACTCCGCTGGATTCGGTACCAAGCTGTACCTGGGTGAGTTCTTCGGCGAGTACGCCAATGGTTCTTCCCAGAACTACAGCCTCTCGCCCAACGAGAACCTGAACACGGTGAACGACCGCTTGACCGCCCCTCACTCCGACGAGTTCGTCGTGGGTGCCGAGCGCCAAGTGGTTGACGACATTGTCGTCGCCACCAACTTTACAGCCAAGTTCACGCGGAACCAGTACGTTTACGACGAGACCAACGTCATTTGGGACGAGGACGGCTTTGGCTTCCTGGGCACCACCAATGGCGAGGTTGAGAGTCTCTTCCGTCTGCGTACTCCCAGCGTGTCCCGCCGCGACTACTACCAGACCGATGTGCAGGCTCGGAAAAACTTTTCCAACCGCTGGTTGGCGTCGGTCACCTACTCCTACGTTGTGTCCAAGGGCACAGTGTTGGGCGGCGGTGGCAGTGCGCTCGCGGTTCCTTCCCAGGCTGACTACTCCTATGGCAACTTGCCCACGGATATTCGTCACCAGGTCAAGGCTTTTGGTGCCTACGAGCTTCCGAATGACCCTTGGACCACCAACATCGGCGTGAGCCTGCAGTACTACAGCGGCCAGCCTCTGAGCCGCTACTACTACGGTGCTGGCTACGGTGGATCGAACATCCTCAAGTCCGACATTGGTACCTACACCCGCTTGCGCCCGGTGTACTACGCCAGCCTGCAGGTCTCCCAGGACATCGATGTCCGCAAGGGTCAGTTCCGCGTTTACGGCATCTTCGAGAACGCTGTCAACGCTCGAAGCCCTGTGGGCGTCAACGGGTCCTTCCTCTACCAGCAGAACCGCTGGGTCATCACCAGCCGCCAGTCGCCAGTCGAGATTCAGTTCGGCGGCGAGTACCGCTTCTAAGGGTTCAACATGCTTTCATTATTTTTCTTGATGAGCGTTGGCTGTAGCTACGATGAGCAGCTTCCCCAGGCCAACATTAGCGGAACGCTGGTAATCCCCAGGGAGGCCGCTACCCGCACTGTGCTGGATCCCATCACGGGCGAGGCCAGCGAGGTCACAGACTCGCGCTTTATTGGTCCCGTCTACCTGGGTGCTTTCCCGAGCATCACGGAGCTGGACTACGGCTACGCCCACCCGGAGATGGGCCCAGTCATTCAGGCGGATATCGAGGGCAACACCTACCCCTACGGGGGTGGCTCGGTGGGTCGCTTTGACTTTGCGTGCTTTGAGTACTTGGCCTGCAGGACTCCGACCGGTCGTTTTAGCGACTACGAGGACCTGCTCGGCTTCTTTAACAATGTCGTGGGTGACCCCGTCCAAGACGCCTTCGGAAACCAAGTTGTCTCCGCTGGATACTTCCAGGCCGTCTGCTACGACCTCTTCGAGATCACAGCGGACTACGAGATGGAGTGGATCTCCGATGTCTCTGACTACGAGGGTCAGAAGCTCGACCGCTTGGACTTTGTCGAGAATGCGGATGGCGACTTTGAGGCGCCTTTCGACCTTTGGCGAGTCAACTACGCGCCCGGCATGAAGCTCTGGGGATGGATGGATGCACCAACCGACCTCGACTTTGGTGTGGCCAACCAGCGCTACAAGTTCGCTACCTGCAATGAGCAGAATGGTCAGCAGAACAACGAGTACAACAACGACTTTGTCTACGGAGTCACGCAGATCGATCTGCTGAACTTCCCGGGTCGTTACATTGGTGGCGGCGACTGGGTCGTGGGTCTGGATGATGTGGTCAGCGTGGACGCTGACACAGCCGAAGACTACCGAGCCAACCCGCAAGAGATCACTGTCCGAATCGCTTCGAAGGTGGAGTAGAACATGCTGTTCCTGCTATCAATTTTTGGTTGTGACCGTTCCGGTGAAGAGTACGTACCCAAGTCGGTAGACGGCTACGAAGGCGTTGCTGTACTGGGTGAAGTCACGGCGATTGCCCGTGATGATCTCGCCTTGTACGATGACCGTCGTGACCTGATTTCGTACAGCACACTGACCCTGCCTCGTGAGCAGCTCTTTGGAGGGGCCACGGCCACCTTTGTTGCGGACGGTGGAACCTACTGTGTGCTGGTCGATCCCGAGGCTGTGACTTGGAATCAGTCGGTGGACTTTGAGACGCCTTCTGAGATCTACATCAAGAAGGACAACACCAGCGACGACGGGGACCTGGACCTTTCTGTCGGCTTGAGTGCCAATTACACGGGAACTCCCGGGTACCAGATGGGCAACTTCGAGCAGGCCTACGAGGACTCTCTGGGTGCCCAGGTGACCGTGAACACCAACGAGTGCGCGCTGGTGGGCTCGCGTGGTCAAACTGGTGCTCACTCCGGTCGTGCAACGCCTGAGTTCTGCGAGATCGACACCACCCTGCATCCGGGTCGCGAGTACACGATCGCTATGGATACCTGGTCGCTGCCTTTGGACGACGACCTGCTCTCCTTTGGGCTAGCGGTCATCGAGGGAAGCTGCGATGGCGTTCAAGACGCTGCGCGGGTGACGGATTGGGAGTGTGTGATTCCAGGCGAGTCCTGCCCACCCGACGACGCCGACTGCAACGCCAGAGAGGGGAGCTTTGCGGCGATGGAGTACGCGTATTGCAACCTTGTGCAGAACGTCTTTTGTGATTGCGCTCTGAACCCCAGCGAGGACAACCCCTCGTGCAACACCTGCACAACGGGAAGCATCGGCTTTGCACTCGTTGGCGACGAGCTGACCGTTAGCCCGCTGTGTGCGAGCGAGGGATTCGTGGCTGACTTGAACGCGAACCTCTGCGCTGCAGACTGAGGCGTCTGTCGGGAGCCTCCATGGGGGCTGACTGAAAGACGCATTGCTGAAAACAAGAAAACCGGCCATCTATTCGGATGGCCGGTTTTCTTGTTTTCGTTCGTTCAGGGTCGTCTCAGCGCCGTCTCAGGGCTGACTCAGCGCAGTTTTGTACTCAGGGTTGGCCCCTTCGAGCTCACCACGGAGCGCAGCCAGAGGGTGTCGGCATCTCCCACGAGAGTGGAGTTGGCTTGGGGCTTGGCCTGGAGCTCCGCTTGTGCAGGCTGCAACACCGAGAGCTGCCCATCGGGTCGCGTGACCAGCACTGCGTAGTCGTCGTAACCCAGGGGCAAGACATCGCTTATGCGGCCCTCGCCAAGGGTGAGCGCTGCGATGCTTCCCAGGGGGGAGCCGTCTAACGCGAACCATTGACCGCTCACCTGGCCCTCTGGCTCTTCCAGAAGCACGAACAGAGCCAAGCCACCCGGTCGTCCCTCGCTGGGCTCTAAGACCGTGTAGCGAGCCGCCAGGGCTTGCTTTCCATCCTCTGCCTGGAGCAGACGCTTGCCGGCGCCAGGGAGCTGGGTCGAGGACACGATTGTGTACTGGTCCAGGTGGCCTTGGTTGGGAAAGACCAAACGTAGGTTGCCGCCGGAGTCAATGCCGGTCTCGATCCACGTGGGCTGGCTGTCGTACTTGGCTAAACTGCGGTAGGAGCGCTGGCCACGATCACGAAGGGACAGCACGATGAGTTCGCCGCCAGAGCCCTTGGGTGCTGGGATCCAGATGGGCAGGTGCAAGTCACCCTGCTTGTCCGTAGCGCCGCGTCCCAGCAACTCTACCTTTGGGTAGGGAAGCTGGACCAGTCGGCTGGAGGTTGGCTGACCGGCACCTTGGAGGCGGGAGACCTGTACGCTGCGGTCATCGCGTTGCCAGTACACGTAGCGGTCCCAGCGAGCAGAAGGAAGGGCCAAGCTTAGGATAGGGTCGGCGTCTGTCTCCGAGTGCATCACGAAGTATTGGCCCAGAACCCGGCGTGGCTCCGCAGCGTCGGTCTGCTCCAGGTACACGTCAAAGCCCTGGGCGCTCTTCTGGGTCCATGCCACTTGGTGGCCGGTGCGCTCCAAGCCCAGGGGTTCGTAATGCACAACTCCGGCGCTGGGCTTGACCGGCTCGATGTTGAAGCTATGGCTGGAGAGCTTCACCGTGCCAGCGGGGTCTTCTACCCGTAGATTCAGGGTGTAGCTGCCGGTCTTGAGGGTGGCCGACTGCGGCATCTCCATCAGCACCTGCTTGCGGGACCGGCTGGGAAGGGTCCAGGTCTTGCCAGGATCAGCTGCCGGCGTGGTGTTGTGGTAGGTCGCCTTCTTGCCTTTGGCGTCGAGGACCTCGAAGTAGACCAACCAGGGGCGTAGGGACAGGTCGGGGAAACTCAAGGGCTGCTCGCTGGTGTTTTCTACCGTCAGCCGCACCAAGATGGGCTGTCCTGCCAAGTACGCGGGGCGCAGGTCTGCACTGAGGGTGGGCTGGGCGGGTGCCGCTGGTGTCTCCGCTTTAGCCCCGTCCTCTGGGGCCGCATCGGCCTTGGGCGAGAGATCCTGGGCAAAGGCCAGGCTGGGGAGCGTGCAGCTGGTCGAGAGCAACGCGAGGATCAGGGTCATAAGCTGCGTGTCGTCCGTGCTTGTGGAGTGGGAAGCATAGTCCGCTATGGGTGGGTCTGGAGCCAGATGGAGGCAAAGGCTTGGGCTTGCTTGTGCGTAGACACCTGTCCCGCCCACTGAGATTCCCGCAGAGCCTTTAGGATCTGACCCATGCCTGGGCCAGATGGTACCCCCAATGCGCCCAAGTCTGCGCCCCCCAGCAGGGTGGGTAGCGGCCCCTCCGCGACCCCCAAGCGTTGCGCCCGAAGGAGCCCGGGAGCTGGATCTTCTGCACGAAGAGCGTGGTGCAGTACGAGCGGTAGCAGCACGGGCAGGGTGTCAGCCAAGCAGCGCAGTTCGCTGTCCGAGAGGGGCCCCACAGCAGTTCGCAAGGCCGGAAGCCATCGATTGAGTGGGATCCCATTGATCTTGTGGAGGCCCCAGGCTGCCAGGGACTCAGCGGGACGGGGAAGGTCCAAGAGCCAAGTGCCCCAGAGAAGGCTCTCTCGGTGTGCAGCCTGGGCGAGGAGTTTTAGGTGGGGCTGCACCAGGGCCACGCGCGCCGCAGCAGCTTGTCCATCGACTGCGGGAAAGATCTGCGTGCCCAGTTTGGTGCTGTGAAGCAGAGAGAGCCCCTTGGCCGGGTCCACTGATCCCAGGACTTTGCGGAGCTCTCCCAGCACCCGCTCTGGTGCCACCTCCGCCAGCGAGGTCACTCGGATCTGCGCTGAGATTTCCGGATCCAGGGACATGCCCTTGGTGCAAGCAAAGCGCAGTGCGCGCAGTGCGCGCAGTGGATCCTGGGGCAGGCTCTGCTCGGAGACCGCTCGTAGAATGCCCTGCCCTAGATCCTGTAGGCCGCCTGTGAGATCGAGCGTCTCGGAGTTCAGGGGGTCGTAATACAGTGCGTTGCAGCGAAGATCTCGGCGCAGAACAGCGCGCTCCAACGGGAGGTAGGGGTCGGGCGCCTGGCCATCGAATGGCAGAGCGATGTCCAGCTCCATGCCTGCGATGCGCAGCTTGAGCACCCCGAAGCTCTTGCCTACCGCGTGGGCCTTGCCATGCCTGCGGAGAATCTCCAGGAGCCGCTCTTGCTCCAAACCAAAGACCTCTAAGTCTATGTCCTTGCTGGGCAGACCCAGGTGCAGGTCGCGTACCCAGCCTCCCACGATATAGGCATGGCCCCCGGCATTTGCTAGGTCCTGGCACAAGGGCAGAATGGCAGGGGGCAGCTTCATCGTCCCCCAGTCTATCCACCCCGAGAGACAAGACTGCTTCTTCTGTTCGCCAGCCTTAGTTTTGCCGCGCCCCAGGTCAAGGTGCGTGCTGCCCTGGTGGTGCACGCCCAGGAGGACCTGTCCTTGGCTGTGGTGGCCCGAACAGAGAAGGACCTGCGGGGACTCTTGGAGAGTTCGGGTGGGTATTTGTTCGTGGACGAGATCGCTCTGCAAGCCCGCACGGGGTCAGATAGCGCAGAGCTGCTGACCCGCTGTGGAGACGACGAGACTTGCTGGGCGCAACTCACCCATGAGTTGGCGGTGGACCAGCTCTTGGTGCTGGAGCTGAGCGGAGACTCAATGAACCTCTGGGCGGAGCTCTCGGTGCGTGACGCGGCCTGGCCAACTGCACCCCGTCGCTATCTCTGTGCCCTGCCCCGTGGTGGTGGGGCGCCAGTAGAGGTCCTGGAGGACGCCTTCTTTGCCCACGGCGCGCTGCGGGTTCAAGCTCCCGTTGGCGTCCGGATGAGCCTTGATGGGGAGTCTTTGGGCGAGGTCGGTGGTCTGCTGGAGCTTCCCTTGGTGGAGGGCGGCAAGCACACCCTGGGGATGGAGGACCACACCGGGCGCAGCCATCTCTTGGTGGTGCAGGTGGTGCCTGGTCGGGAGACCGTGGTGGACTTTGTGCCGCCACCCCCTCCTGTGGTTCGACGAACTTGGGGCCGCTGGGCCACTACGGGGCTGGTGGTGGCCAGTGTTGCGGTGCTCGTGGCGGGGCATCGGGGGCCCGCACATGCGGTCCAGATGGAAGAGTAGCCGCTCAGGGAACGCCGACGATCAGCAGCGTGACGTTGTCCTTGCCACCGCCGTGGTGGGCGGCTCGTACCAGCTCTCTGCCACAGATCCGAGGGTCCTGGTGCTGTTCCATGAGCTCACGGATGCGCTCATCCTCGACCTCGCCCCAGAGACCGTCGGTGTTCATCATCACCCTGTCGCCGCTCTGCAGGTCGATGCGGAAGATGTCGATCTCCACGTCTCGTTCGGTACCGACGGTGCGCAGCAGGATGTTGGAGTGAGGATGCACCCGCGCCTCCTCTGAAGTGATGCGCCCCTGCTCGACCATTTTTCCGACCAGGCTGTGGTCCTTGGAGATCTGGTGCAGCTGGCCCTGTCGGTACAGGTACCCACGGGAGTCCCCGACGTTGGCCATAAAGCCCAGATTGCCCTTGACCAAGAGCGCGACCAGGGTGGTGCCCATGTCGTTTCCGCGCGCCTCGGCAGTGCCCTTGACGGTGTTGTTGGCCATCTGGAAGGACTCGTCCAGCAGGCTCTCGAGTTCTTCCGCGCCCATGTCTGGCTTTTCGGCCATGCGCTCGCGGGCCACGCGACAGATGGTTGCGGTTGCCAGCTCCGAGGCCACCTCGCCGCTGTCGTGGCCACCCATGCCGTCGGCAATGACGTACAGGAAGCTGTCGTCTGAGAGCTGTACCCAGCCCCAGTTGTCCTCGTTCAAGGAGCGCGCCAGTCCTACGTCGGTCATGGCCGCGATGCCAGCCGGTGCGTCCAGCTCTTCCACACCATCAAACTGCTTCTCGATCGCCCTACCGAACTCCAAGGGGCTCCCAAAGGCGCCTTCTTCGGTCATGGCAAAGAAGTCCCGTAGGTTGTTGGCGTTGACCGGCGTGAACATGCGCAGCATGCGACCCAAGGCGCGCAGCTCGTGTCCGCGTTCCGCCTCGGGGACCGGTCCCTCGTTTACGCGTGCAATGTCTGGGTCAAAGAGCAGGAGTCGGTTCTCGCTGCGGCGCAAGAGCACGTTGGCGCGCGAAAGCTTGGTCAGAGTGATGCCCTTGTACTGAAGGCTGGCCAGCATGCCGGCGAAGCGCTGGCCAAGGTGGACTACGCCGCGGGCGGACAGCGGGGCTGCCTCGTCCAGCATCAGGGATTCGCCGCGATAGCGCACCACAGAACAGAGAACGCCCGCGTGGATAAAGCAGGCGTCGGGCGAGAGCAGACCGGGGTGCTTCACGCCCTTGTTGAAGAAGTCCATGTAGGGCTGGAAGCTGTCTTTGTGCCAGCGAACGCTCATCAGGAACTGAGTGCGGGCCTGGAAGGGGCTCCCGCAGCTCTCGCAAGCGTCTGCTGCGCGCGGGGTGGACGGGTGGCCACACTCCCAGCAGGGGCGCCGGGGTTTCTCGGCCCGATCGTCTGTGACCAGGTAGAACATCCGCCCTTCGGCCAAGCGCACCAGCGCTTCGACGCGGAAGTGTTCGCCTATTGGCGTTCCACTTTGGAAGGGGGCGGGCCTGGAGCGGCCGGGTGATGCCATGGGAGGAGGTCCCTCGGGTTCTGTTCTGCGCGAGGGGCAGTATACCTAGGTTCCAGATGCACGCCGGTGCAGGCCCAGGAGGGGTGCCTGGGTTAGGCGCACCCTATGACTTGCCCAGTAGATTTTGAGATCCATGCACAGGCCGGCCAAGCCCGCGCTGCAACCTTGACTCTCGCCCGGGGGAAGATTCAGACGCCGGTGTTTATGCCGGTGGGCACGCAGGGAGCGATCCGCACTCTGTCACCGGTCCATCTGGCTCAGACCAACTCTCAGATCATTCTGGCGAACACCTACCACCTGCATCAGCGGCCAGGCGAGGACCTGGTGGCCCGTCACGGCGGCCTGCACGAAATGATGGGCGTAGACCTGCCGATTCTGACGGATTCCGGCGGCTTTCAGGTCTTCTCTCTGGATAAGAAAAAGGTGGAAGAGGACGGGGTGACCTTTACGTACGAGGTCGATGGGCAGCGTACCTTTCTGTCTCCAGAGACCAGTATGGACATCCAGCAAAAGCTGGGTGCAGACATCGCGATGGTCTTTGACGAGTGTTTGGCTTTTGGGACCGAGCGCACGTACGCGGAGCGATCGGTGGCGCGCACCACACGCTGGGAGAAGCGCTCAAAAGACGCCCATACTCGCTCCGATCAGAGTCTTTTTGGCATCGTTCAAGGTGGGTTTTGGCCGGACTTACGCAAGCGATCGGCCGAGGAGATCCAGGAGATTGGGTTTGACGGCTACGCGATCGGTGGCTTGAGCGTGGGCGAGGGGCATAGGAAGATGGTGGAGGTCTTGGACTACACCACCGAGCACATGCCCAAAGACAAGCCCCGCTACCTGATGGGCGTGGGGCGGCCCATTGACTTGGTGGAGGGCGTGGCCCGCGGCATCGACATGTTCGACTGCGTGATCCAGACCCGACACGCCCGCAGCGGCATGTTCTACACAGACCGCGGCCGCTTGCGGGTCACCGACTCTCGCTACAAGCGGGACATGTACCCGCCGGACAGCAACTGTGGCTGCTACACCTGCACCACCTTCTCTCGGGGCTATCTGCACCACCTCTTCAAGGTGGGCGAGGTCTTAGGCGCTACGCTGACCACCCTGCACAACCTGTACTGGTTTGCCGGGTTCATGGCCCGCATGCGCCAGTCCATCATCGACGGTGAGTTCGAGACCTTCCGCGCATGGGTGCACGAGGTCTACCCAGAGAGACCTCCTGGCAAGCCGCCTGAGAGGCGAAACAAAAAGGGCAAGCGATAGCACTGGGCCCAGAAGGTCTCAGTTGAGCAGCGCGACGACGAGCGCCAGAGCACCCATGGCCAACGCCAAGGCCACCCCGCCAAAGAGGAACAACATTCGCCCGGACACCTCGTCAGGGATGGGCATCCTCGAGGCCAGTGTGGTCCTGTCCCGTAGTGGGGCTTCGGAGTGAACCGGGGGCAGCAGGGTCCCCATACGTGGTCCCTCACAGGCTGGAACTGGATCCAGGGGTTCCTCGGCCAAGACCGCCTTGAGGGCCTGAAGGGGTTGGCCTTGTTTGTCTCCGAAGCGCTCGGGATCCAGGGAGCTTTGGGGCGGGGCCAAGAGCCGGGCCAAGAGTGCTCCGCGTCCGGGCACCTCGCGCAGGTCTTTTTCGGACAAGGTGCCCTCGACGGCAGCAGTGTGTGCCCCCGAGCGTGAGCGCCCAGTCGACCAAAAGTCTAAGAGGCCGCCGCTGCTGGGGTGATCCGGCCCCAGGTCCAAGCCTACTTCGTCAAATCCGGTGCTCTGCCAAGGCAGCGGCTCACCCAGAGGGCCAGGGGTCCAGCTCTGGGAGAGCTCGGCCAAGCGGGTTCGGTCTGCTGCGGGGTACTCGGTGCCCAGCCAGTCCGCCAGCGCCTGTCCCAGACTGCTCTGTCTGTAGAGCTTGGGCGAAGGATGAGCGGCGGGCCAGGTCTCCCGAAGTAGGCGGGTCAAGGCCTGTAGGTCCCGACCCTTCGAGCCTGCCTGGAAGCGGCCAGCGCCAAGCAAGACGGGCTGCCCTTCGGGTCCCACCACCACTTCGCTGGCTGAGAGGGCCCCGTGGTGCAGACCGGCTTGGTGCAGTGCTGCCAGGGCCCGGTCCACGTCGATGAGTACCTGGGCCAGGTCCGCGGGGTGCAGTTGGGGTGCCATTTGGTCCAGGGTAGGGCCGGGAGGGCGTGACTCGAGCCATACGGACAGGCCGTCGAGCAGCCCTCGGTCCAAGACGGGGCTCAGGCCAGGATGATCCGGTCGCTGGGGTGGGGGTGAGCCGGTCCAGAGAATGACCAGCCCCCCTTCAGCGCGCTGGGCCAAGGTGTGCGGGTCGGCACTGTTTGGATCAGCACCGCGGATGGCCAGTAGCTCCCCGCTCACTGGGGGATGTCCGGCAAGTTGTCAATGCTCAGCTCCATCTCAGCGTCTCGTGCAAAGGGCGGTAGGTCGGGGGCCGGGTCTCCCATCAGGTGAAAGGAGTCTAAAATCTGGCCCCAGTCGGCCGCCACGCTTGGGTCGGCCTGGGGCAATGTGTGGAGGCTGAGGATGGCCAGGTGCTCGGAGCCGCGCAGGACCACGGTGAACTGCATGCGCTCGTGGGGGCCGTGTTTGCGCAAGGTTGTGATGGCCCAGGCTTCGCGGTTGTCCACCTCCAGGCGGTGGTGGCCGGTGACCGCAGCCTGGATGCCCAGGCTGCGTCCGTGGTCCAGGGCGTAGCCTTCGCCGACGATGAGCAGGTCCAAGCTGCGGGTCTGTTTGGCCTCGCGCACCAGATCGATGGTGACTTGGGTGCTGGGGTCCGGGCTATTCAAGAGCAGGTGATGGTTCCCAAAGGCGCGGTGGTTTACTTTGACTTCCCAACCGTCGGGCAGCTCCACGGAGAGGCTGCCCTCCAAGCGGGGAGTCGGCGCCCCGTCCACGGGGTGTACTGCGTGCAGGCAGCCCAGCAGCCAGAGCACTATTCGCTCAGCTCGATCTCAACACGGTGGTGCAGGATCAAGCCGGAAACGTCGGGCACGGGCTCGTCCTGGCGGTGAATTACTGGGATTCCTGCGGCCGGCAAGGTCTCGGTGAAGCCGTTGATGAACCACTCGGGGTCGTTCTTCTCTTCTGAGTAGGCACTCCAGCCTGTCCAGGTTTTGCCGTCGGCGCTCAGGTCGATGCGATGGAGAGCGTCGCCCGAGCTGTGTGTCCAGACGGTGGTATCCAGGGCCGCGTTGCAGTCCGAGTCGTTCATCTTCCAGGTGCCGTCAAAGACGGGGCCTTTCCCATCCACGCTGCTCTGGCTGCCGCCGCCACTGTAGGTTTGGGTGCAGTCGCTCAGGCCGGTGACAGGCAGGGTGAACTCCCACTCTAAGCGATAGTTCAAGGTGAGCTGCGCCCAGTTCTCCCCCACTGGGGTATCCGCGTCTGCGTCTGCGTCTGCATCTGTATCTGCGTCTGAATCCGAATCGGCGTCACTGTCGGAGTCCGCGTCGGTGTCTGCGTCCCCTTCGTCTGCGCAGTCAGGACTGCCCCAGCAGTCGCTGTCCGCGCAGTCAAAATAGCTGTCTTGATCGTTGTCGGCGCGGTCGGTGCACTCACCGGGGTTGGCGCCCTCGATGTCGTTGGCGCATGCAAAGAGCAGGGTCAGGATGGTCATGGGCGGCCTCTCGGACTCCCAGTCTACCCTGACCCTACTCGCTGTACTCAAAAGCGGCCGCGCTCCGCCTACTTGGTGTTCTTCACATGCAGTTCAGCGAGCTGCGCGGGATCGACCACGTTGGGCGACTGGGCCATCAAGTCTTGTGCCTTGGTGGTCTTGGGGAAGGCGATCACGTCGCGAATGTTGTCTGTATCCGTGAGCAGCATCACCGAGCGGTCAAAGCCAAAGGCAATGCCACCGTGGGGAGGCGCGCCGTGGCGCAGGGCGTTGAGCAAGAAACCAAAGCGGGCCTCGGCTTCTTCCTCGTCGATGCCCAAGGCGGTGAAGACCTTGCTCTGCACTTCGGAGTCGTGGATACGGATGGAGCCGCCTGCGATCTCGTAGCCATTGCAGACCAGGTCGTAGGCGTCGGTCATGATCTCCCCTTCGCGGCCGGTGCCGAAGAGCTCAATATCCGCAGCGCGTGGGGCAGTGAAGGGGTGGTGAGTGCTGGTCCAGCTCTCGCTGTCCTCATCCCAATCAAAGGCTGGAAACTCGGTGACCCAGCAAAAGGCGAACTGGCCGGGCGCGGCCATGTCCAGCTCCAAGCCGATGTGGCGTCGCAGACGACCCAGGCCGGGGTTGACGTGGCCCGCCTTGCCCATGCCGATGAGCACCAGGTCGCCTTCCGAGGCACCGATGGTCTGTTGGATGGTCGCCTTCTCTTCGTCGGTGAAGAGCTTCTTGGCCGAGCCGCTCCAGCCATCAGCGCCCACCTTGGCCCACATCAATCCGCCCATACCGTAGCGGCGGACGAACTCGGTCCACTTGTCCAGGGTCTTGCGGGACTGGGTGGCGCCGCCGGGTACCGCAAAGGCCCGTGCGATGCCGTCGTTGAGCAGTGCGCCCTGGATGACCGTGCTCTCGGAGTCCGAGACCACGTCGGTAATGTCGGACAGCTCCATGCCGAATCGCAGGTCGGGGTTGTCCACGCCAAACCTGGAGATCGCCTCGGTATAGGTCAGGCGGGGCACCTCGCCAATGTCCTCGCCACGAACTTTCTGCCACATGGCCTGGGCCACACCCTCGGCGACTTCGATCACGGTGTCGGCGGTGGGGAAGGACATCTCAATGTCGATCTGGGTGAACTCGGGCTGGCGGTCGGAGCGCAGGTCCTCGTCCCGGAAGCACTTGGTGATCTGGAAATAGCGGTCCATGCCGGCCACCATCAGGATCTGCTTGAAGAGCTGAGGGCTCTGGGGCAAGGCGTACCACTGGCCAGGGTGAACGCGGCTGGGCACCAAGTAGTCGCGGGCACCCTCTGGGGTGCTGCGGTTCAGGATGGGGGTCTCGACTTCGATGAAGTCCAGAGTGTCTAAGTAGCTGCGGGTGGCTTGCGCGGCGCGGTGGCGGGCGATGAGCTTGGACTGGAGCGCGGGACGACGCAGGTCCAGGAAGCGCCAGATCAGGCGGGTCTCATCTTGGGCGTCACCGTCCAGTGCGAAAGGCAAGGGCTGGGTGTTGGCCAGGATCTTGACGCTCTTGGCGACCACTTCGACAGCGCCGGTGGGGATGCGGCTGTTGGGCTTGGTGCGTGCGACCACCTCGCCCTCGATCTCCAGGACGAACTCCTGACGTACGGTTGTGGCCATGTCCTTGGCGACTTGTGGACTGCGCTCGTCTACGGTGATCTGCACCACGCCTTGGCGGTCACGTAGATCGATAAAGGCCACGCCGCCCAGATCCCGCGCCTTGTGCGCCCAGCCTTGCAGGATCACCTGTTGGCCGATGTCAGTCTCTCGCAGAGAGCCGCACATGTGTGTGCGGCGGACGGTCTTGAGCATTGCCCTCTCCGGGTTGGGGGACGCGGCTTATTCACGCCCGGTGCCTTAGGCCAGCCCTGGGTGCTCAAGGACACGGGAAAGGCGCGGAATCCGTCGGATTCCTGGTTCTCTGGGCAAGTCAGCTTTGGCGATAGGAGAACCAGAGCCCACGCTGTTTCGTCGGCCCAGCGGTGCGCTAAAGGGTGGTCCTTCCCAACGCCGGTCCACCGCGACGGGCGGCGCGTACCTGGGCTAGTTTGGCCTGTTCGGCGCCATAGCGTTCCAAGTTTGCCGCGATGAGCGCATGGGGGTCCAATCCACGGGCAGTCAGGAGGCTGTGGACGAGTTGCTCCATGACCACGAACTTGTCTTGTAGAAAGCGAGTGACCCGGTCCGGTGGGTAGGTGGTGTGCATGTCAAAGACGATGTCCAGACCGTGCTGGAAGCCGAGTAGACAGATGGGTTGGAAGCCTTGGTGAGAGCGGCGGGCACCCCAGCCCGGTTCGATGCCGTGCTTGCGTAAGACCGCGCGCTCTTCGGGTTTTCCGATGCCCAGGTCCAGCAAGGGTGCGTTGTAGCGAATGCCAAAGCGGGCGTAGAACTGAGCGTTCAGGTCCCGGGTGATGGGCATGGACATGACCGCGTACTCGCCGCCTACAGAGCTGCAGATCAGGGTGTTGGTGATGCCCCGCTCCAGGTTGTAGGCGATGGCGTGGGTGGCCATGGCTTCTTGGCAGCCCAAGCACAGGGTCCAGTGGCCGCCGTACTGAATGCTGTCCCGGAGCAAGCGCTTGGCGCCGATGGCGTTCCACTCGTTGGTGTGATCGATCAGGTGGTGCTGCACACGCAAGCCCAAGACGCGTTGAAGCTCGGGGGTGTGCTTGCGGCTCCACTCATTGAACAGGGCGCCGTAGCGGTGCTTAAAGGTCAGTAGGTGGATGCCGCCTTTGTGCTCAGGGCGCTGGTTTTCACCCAAAATGATGGGGACCGCGCAGCTGTCCAGACCTCCGCTGTAAAGTACAGAGAAGTTTTCTAAGACGGCGTATTCGTCGAGGGCCAGTGGCATAGGCCCAGATTCTACAGGCTCTCAGGCAGCAGCGGGCTTGCGAATGTGCGGGAGTCGCCCTGCCAGCAGCAGTCCCAAGGCGTAGACGCCCAAGGCCACGCCCAGGGCCAGGTGGTAGCCATACATGCGGGCCAGAATGACGGTGATCAAGCTGGCCGCGACACTCATCCAACCGTTTAGGGCCCAAGCCCAGGGCACGATCCCACCCGCCTCTGGGCGCAGCAGGCGCAGGCCCAGTGGGAAGGGCATACCCAACACAAAGCCAAGAGGTAGCAGCACCAACACTGTGATGCAGAAGCGGGCGGTGAGGGACCATGTCATGGCCAGGTCTTCGAGCAAGGGCGGGATGATCCAGCCTTGAATCACGCCAAAGATGAGCCCCGTACCCAGTGCGATTCGCAGTGCTTTGAGCAGCGTGTCTTCGGGCACCTTGCCCGCCAGATAGGAGCCCACCCCGGAGCTGGCGAGCATCGCTAGGATCACCGCTGTGACCGCATAGGTGGGGTGTCCGACAAAGAGCGCCAGCTCATGCAGCAGCACGGTCTCCACACTCAGGTAGCCGTAGCCAAGGGTACAGGCGTAGGCCAAACCCCAGCCGATCCCCTGGACCCCGTTTAGCTCGGAGGGCCCGCGACGAAGCAAGGGGATGAGTACGAAAGCTAGGCCTGCTAGGAGCACAAAGGCCACCTGCACGGCGATGGACTGGTACAGCGCGGTGAGTGGCGCCTCCTCTCCGCCCGAGGTCTGTGTGGAAAACAGATCTTTCAGGCTGTTGCGCAGCAGGGTGGCGTCGTCCAGATAGGGCCTATCATCGGTTAGAATCCGACCCTTGAGGGGGCCTGGAGGGG
>CAJQPC010000106.1 GCA_905480105.1 uncultured bacterium
GCAAGTCTCGCTCAAACACCCCGGGCAAGCGGCCATTCTCATTCCGCTCTCCGAGCTCGAAGCCCACCTGGAGTCCAACCATGTCTGATCTGCTCATCGACGGCTACACCCTGAGCATCGAAGACATCGTTCAGGTCGCCCGGGAGCGCCGTCGGGTGCGCGTTCACCCCAAGGCAGCAGCCCAAGTTCAGCGCTGCCGCGCTCTGGTAGACGTGCTCCTGGCCCACGACGTAAAGGTCTATGGACTGACCACCGGCTTTGGAAAGCTGCGGGATGTGGTCATCGCCCGTCAGGACTCTGTGCGTCTGCAAGAGAACCTACTGCGCTCCCATGCCGCCGGTGTCGGCATTCCCTTCGCCGAGGACACTGTGCGCGCGGCCATCCTGCTGCGGGCCAATACACTGATGCGGGGCAACAGCGGCGTGCGCTTGGAGCTCATCCAGACCGTCTTAGATCTGCTCAACGACGACATCTACCCCTACATCCCACAGCAGGGGTCCGTGGGCGCCAGCGGCGACTTGGCCCCCCTCTCTCACCTGGGCCTGGTGCTCATGGGCGACCCTCAAGGCCGCGTCTTTGGAGGCCTGAACGCACTTGGCGAAAGAGAGATGGTCACCCACCCCCGCGAGGACGACTTTGTCCCCCTGGGAGAGACCGCGACCCAAGACGCCGAGGCAGCGGGACTGACCTTCCGCCCCATCGTGCTGCAAGCCAAGGAAGGTCTAGGCATCAACAATGGCACCCAGTTTATGACCGGACTGGGCGCGCTCCTGGTGCATGATACCCACCAGACCCTGCGCTGGACCGAGCTTGCCTGTGCCCTGTCTTTGGAGGCCAACCGAGGCATTCGCGGGGCCTTTGACCCCCGCATCCACCAAGCCCGACCACAGAGCCACCAAGAGGACTGCGCGCGCCGCATCATCTCCTACTGCGCTGGCAGCCAAATCCTGGATTTCTACCTGAACTCTGCGCGAGTAAACCGCGCCCTAAACCACCTGGACCGGGCAAGCCAGCACCTCTCCAATGCGGCCTCGCACGCTGCGGTCGAAGGCATCCAGCTGGACTCCGTGGCACGCGCTCAAGGGGCCATCCAGGCGCTGCAGGACCGGGTCAAGGCTTTGCTGCCCACCGACTCCAACGGGGACAGCGACGCCAAGGGCATCCGCGACTTCAGCGCTATGGCGCCAGAGGACCAGATCCCCAAGCTCCAGCAGCGCACCCGCCGCGCACGCCAAGAGCTGGGTTCATTGCTCCAGACCCTGACCAGTGCCACCTTCTTTAGGGACCGCAGCGTGGAGCTTGCCGAGTCCAGTTTGGTGATGGCCCGCTCGGAGCTCACCAAGGCTGTGCCGGACGCACCGATCGTTCAGGACGACTACTCCACCCGCTGCTTCCCCCAGGTTCTTGCCTGCGGGTACCGGGCCCTGGATCACGTGCGCGAGGTCATCACGGTCGAGGCCAACGCCGCGACCGACAACCCTCTGCTCTTCCCCCCTGAGCCCCCGGGCGGCTTTGATGCCATGGACCCCCAAGCCTACAAAGCTTGGCTCTCTGAGACCCCAGAACGCATCAAAGCCTGCCGAAGCGCGGTCATCGGCGGCGGCAACTTCCACGGTGAGCCGGTGGCCGTGGCCATGGACTACCTGACCTTGTGCGTGGCCGAGGTCGGCAACATCTCTGAGCGTCGCATCGCCCACCTGGTAGACGACAACCACAGCCGCGGCCTGCCCCCCTTCCTGGTTCAAGGCAGCGGCCTGAACTCCGGGTGGATGATCCCGCAGTACACCGCGGCCAGCTTGGTCTCCGAGAACAAGGTTCTCTGCCATCCTGCCAGCGCCGACTCGGTGCCCACCTGTGGCAACACCGAGGACCACGTGTCCATGGGCACCATTGCAGCGCGCCAGTGCAAGCAGGTGCTCACCAACGTGCGCGAGATCGTAGGAATCGAGGTGCTCAGTGCCACCCAAGGCCTGATCTTCCGCCAGCCCTTGCTGCCCGGTCTGCCGCTGCAAGCGGTGGTCGATCAACTTCGGGCCAAGGGTATTGAACCCCTGCTCGAAGACCGCGTGATGTACCCCGACATGCGCCGGATGCAGGAGCTGATGCGGGATTCCGAGCTGCTACAAGCCTTGGCCGAGTAGGGAAACAGAGAAGTGCGAGACCCCGATTTGAATCATTTGTTGGATGAGCACCTTGGCCGGGGCAGCTTCAGTGCGGCCCAAGCGGCCGTGATCCACCAAGGTAGCCGCACGCACCGCAGCGCACACGGTCACCCGTTCCCAGACGGCCCTGCGATGCAGCATGACAGCCGCATGGACACTGCCAGCCTGACCAAGGTCCTGAGCACCACCACCCTGGCGATGATCTTCGTATCCCAAGGGGACCTGGATCTGGACCAGTCCGTACGCAACTATCTTCCTGCCTTTAGACACCCGCACATCACCCCACGCATGCTGCTCGGTCACCGCAGCGGCCTGGCCGCCTGGGCCCCCCTGTTTCAAGCAGTCCAGCGAGATCCAGCGGCGAGCACACTGTACCCATCGGTGCCTGGCCTGCGGAACTTCGACTGGTCCACCCAGCTGATGCGGCAGGCCGTGCTGAAACAGGATCCTGTCAGCGATCCCGGTCCCCGGGTGTACTCGGACATTGGATTCCTTACTCTCGGCATGATCTTAGAGGTCGTCGGAGGACAGCCGCTCGACAGCTTGGCCCAGGAGCTCGTCTTCAACCCGATGGGTTTGGACCACACCGGCTACCAGCGCCTCCATGGCAACCGCCCGCCCCAAGGCGACTTTGCTGTGACCGGCCTGACTCGGCCCCGCATGCCGGCCCCCGGACAAGAGTCGTTGTACACCGTGCCCGAGCAGGCCCCCGCAACCCGCGCTGGCGAGGTGGACGACGACAACGCTTATGCGATGGGCGGTGTCGCAGGACATGCCGGCGTGTTCAGCACAGCGGGCGACGTGTCCCGCTTTGGTCAAGCCATCTTGGAGGACGCTTTGGGTGCCAGCCTGCTGGCCCGCACCGAGGTGGTGCGCGAGTTCCTGAGCCCCGATGCGACCGACTCCAAGCCTGTGCGCAGCTTGGGGTGGGACCGTCCTGCCTCCAGCGGCTCTACTGCCGGCAAGCACCTGGGTCAGGGCGAGCAAGGGGCAGTGGGCCACCTGGGCTTTACGGGCTGCAGCCTGTGGATCGACCTGGACCACCAGCTCGTTGCTGCGTTGCTCAGCAACCGGGTGTTTCCAAGCCGGGACAATGTGGCCGGTATCCGGGCACTGCGGCCAGCGTTTCATGACTTGGTGATGGAGCGCTTCTGCGGGTGTTGAGCTGGGCGGCTGCCATCACTGACCTCGTCGGTGCCGGGGTGCTCAGAGAGACGGCCCATAGGCGGGCCAGCGCGACCGGGGTGCAGTAAACTGCGGGCATGCTCCTACTCCTCCTCGGCTGCGGCCCCCGCCCTCCCCTCGCGCCTCCAACTCCTTCGGCGGTCTCGGCCCCCGTGCTGCCCAAGCGTTGGACTGGACCGGCTGAGCTCTCTCGGGTGCGCATGGTCGCGGTGGGCGATGTGTTGATGCACACCAACGTGAAGAACTCGGCCAAGGCGGCGGACGAGGATGCACAGAAGGGAATGGAGGCTCTGTTCTCCCAGGTCAAACCACTCATTGAAAGTGCAGACTTGGCATTCGCCAACCTGGAGACACCGATAGCCCCCGACCACCACAAGGGGACGCGTTCCATGGTGTTCAACGCAGCCCCCGAGCTGCTTCCCGCGCTCTACGCCACAGGCTTTGATGTGCTCAGCTTTGCCAACAACCACGTCTATGACCAGGGCCGCGACGGCTTTGAAGAGACGATGGAGCGCTTGGACGGCAGCGGCATGACCTGGATTGGCGGCGGCCCAGACTGTGCGGCGGCCAGGAAGGCACGCTTGGTCGCGCAGAACGAGATCACCGTCGCTTTTATCGGAAGCTCGAAGGTCTACAACGACAACATGAACCGGGGGGAGAACCAAGCCTGCAGCTTCGAGCTGAGCGTGGAAGAAGCCCTGGCCGAGAGCCAGGCTGCAAAGGAAGCAGGCGCTGATTTGGTCGTGGTCTCGGTACACTGGGGCCGGGAGTACCGCACCTTCCCCGAGCAGTCCGAAGTGGACGATGCCCACGCGCTCGTCAACGGCGGCGTGGATCTCGTGCTCGGACACCACGCCCACGTGGTGCAGCCGGTAGAAGTGCTGCACCGGGAGGATGGTTCGGTGGGGGTCATTGCCTACAGTCTGGGCAACTTCATCTCCAACCAGCGCTATGACTACAAGCACGGCGTTCAGTCCCTGGACTACGGCAATCCCCGGGATGGCTTGGCGCTGCAGATCGATGCGGTGCGCAAGGACTACGGAGAGGCACCGGACGGCAGCCCCCAGATCCGTGTCGAGCTGGCCAATGTCGTCGCCATTCCACTCTGGACAGACAACAACGCCGGCCGCATCGTGCACCCCACGCCAGTCATTCGCGTCATCCCGACCGCGGATGCTCTGAGCGCGGCCTATGCTCAACTCGACGCCGCGGAGACGGTCGAAGAGGACTTGGCGGCCAAGCAGCGCATCGCGCTCTTGGAGGACCGCTGGAATCAGGTGGAGGACATCGTCGGGGAAGGGATGATGCCCAAGCATCCTTAGGCGACTGTCGATGGCTCCGGTCTCAAGTCCCCTGGCCCCCAGCACGCCAAAGACCGAGCCACCCCCAACTCACCCCTCAAACACCTTGGCCCCGAACACCTCGATCTCCGAGCCCTCGGCCAAGTACACGCTGTCCGGTTCCTGGCCGGTCAAGGCCGTAAACTCCTCCCCATAGAGCTGCCCAAAGTCTACATTCAAGCGGTGGGACTGAACGGCATAGGTCTCCCAGTGGGGATGCCGCACCTCATAGACCAGAGTGCGCCCTCTCCTATCTACGCCGTAGCCCCACTGGTGCTCTTTGAAGAAGTGCGCTTGGCTGTCGTCGGCCGGCAGCTCGGCTTGACCGGCGGCCTGCAGCTCCAAGCTGTGATCCTGGCCCTCCCAGACCCAATCATGGGCCACATGCACCCCTTGAGCGTCTTGCTTCACCGCGCTGCGCATGGCCGTAGACTCGTAGGGCTCGTTGTAGATCTGCTTGGCCATGGTGGCCACGAGCCACTGAGGAACCAGCTCACGAACAAACATCACCCCCCGCGTCCCGTCCGCCTGCTTCACGTAAAAACGCAGATTGATCTCTGGAAAGTTGATGAATCCTGGCCAAGGGATTCCGAGCACGCGGGTCTTTAGAAAGTCAAAGGCCACCAGGCTGACAAAGGCCTGGCCGTCCAAGGTGTCCAGACTCAGCTGCGGCGGCACGCGCTCGGATAGAAGTGCAGGGTCCACCGCGTAGTTGAAGAGGCAGAGCTTGGACCAACGAGCAGTTAAAAAAGCCATACACCTATGCATAATTCACACGGCCGCCACGTCAGCCAAAACGGAGAACATCGCTCTGTCCGAGCCCTGCCCCGTCCAAGACCGGACTGCGACAGTTTTACCCCGCCGCCCCAGCCCAGACTGCCCCTTCCAGGCCCCGCGTGCGGTCTAAAATGGCGTGTTTTACCTGTTTAGGCTCCTGGCACGGACCTTGCTTTGAGCGTGGGTGGAGTTGTCCAGTGCCTGCCTTGAACCATCGCCGAAACACCGCACCGCAAAAAAACGTCAGCGCCCCTCAACGCGTCGTGACGACCGCAGCAAACGTCGACAACTCCATTCTGCAAGAGCAGCTCCGCACCCAGGCGATGGATGGCGTGGTCAGCCAGGTGGTCGGTGTGCTTCCGGAGGCCAGCCGCACCCGCGGGGAGCCGCACGTGCGCGCGGTGCTCTCTGAGCTGGCCACGGCCGGCATCGGCAGTCGCACCCAGGCGGCCTACATCCTGGCAACCGCCGATCACGAGAGCGGCTTTGGCACCCCACGCTTTTCCCGCTCCGAGCCGCTGGTAGAGGAACGCAACAACATCAGCCAACGCTCCGACGGCACCTTCAGCGGCACCGACCACGTCACAGGCCAGAGCATCCGTGGCAACTCATTGGACGAGACCGAGACGCGCTACTGGGACAGCGCCTACGGTGGGCACCTGGGCAATGAGCGCGGCACCACCGACGCCAAAAACTACCGGGGACGCGGATACGTGCAGCTCACCGGCGAGGACAACTACGAGCGAATGACCACGGCTTTAAACGCCGAGGGCTTTGTCTACAGCCACGGCGGCGTGACCTACGGCGGCCCAGAGGGTGAGCCCATCGACCTGCTCACCCACTTTGAGCACGTGAACTTGGTGCCTGCTCTGGCGGCCCGCGTCATGGTCAAGGGCATGATGGAGGGAATTTTTACGGGCAAGGCTCTGGGCTCCGAGGTCAACGGCTCCGAGAGCGACTTCTACAACGCGCGAGCGGTGGTCAACGGCGACAAAGAGGAGAACGGAAGGCGCATCGCGTCCAAGGCCTGGAAGTACGTCACGGCCCTGGGACAGTGGGACAAGGTTGTCTCACTCACCAAGGGCAAATCGGCCGCCCCCAACAGCGCCGCTACGCCCGGAGAAACCGGTGATGCCAGCCCCATATCCGCCTTGATCGACGGCCCCTTGCTGCGCCGTGGTTCCAAGGGTGACCGGGTGCGTGAGTTGCAGTCCCTGCTAAACCTTCACGGTGCCAACATACCGGTCGACTCTGACTTTGGACGGGACACCCAACGTGCGCTGACCCGCTTTCAACGGCAACGCGGCATTCAGGTCGACGGCATGGCGGGTCCGGAGGTCTTCCAGCTGCTCAGTGGCGGAGCCGACAGCGCCGACAAGTGCCTCGCCACCTCCAAGGACGCAACCGTCACCAAAGTGACGAATCTCAGTCAGGCCTTGGGTGGTGGTTTGGATGCCGATGAAAACATGCTCAGGGATGCCAAGGCCGCGGTCACTGGGCGGCCAATCCTGAGCCTGGGTGCCAGCGGGCACCGTGTAGAGGCGCTGCAGGAGTTGCTCTCTGCCGCTGGATTTCCTGTCGGAATGGACGGTGACTACGGCCCCGTGACACGCCGCGCGGTGCTTGCCTTCCAGCTTGCCCAAGGCCTGAGCGCAGACGGCCGGGTGGGCAGGGACACCGCCCGCAGCTTGCATGCGGTCGCGAGCACAGCCCAAGCAACGGCCCACACCAGTGGCGGTACCCAAGGGGTGGATGCCTCGGCAGTCGGGCTCGCCGAGATTGCCGCCGAAACCACCCCTGCAGAAAGCCACTCTCCACAGCTCACCGACGACCTTCTCGCTGGCACTAGACAAGGCCTGACCCAGAGCGCCGATCCCAGTGTCGCCGAGCGGGGCGAGCTGGCAGCTCGAGCCGCCCGACAGATGTACGCCGAGGGCCTGGAGCTCCATGGAACGGGCTCCTGGGAGACCCAAGGGAGCAACTGGGGTCCCCTGATCGAGGAGCTGAAGGCAAGCAACAACTCCGACAGGGGCACCTGGGCCCAGGGTCTGCCTTGGTGCGGCATGTTTGTCGGACACCAGTACAGCCAGGTGGGCATCCGCGAAGAGATCATGAACAAACTGGTCTTTTGGTCAGGATTGCGCCTGCATGCGTTCTTCACCGAGGGCAAATATGTTGGCCAAAGCAACGAAGGCCCCGACTCCTGGTGGCAGCCCCACAACACGGTGGACCTGCGAAACGAGAGCGACCAAGACACCCGCCGTGCCATGGTCGACAGCTTTGCTCCCCAAGCCGGGGATGTCGTTCTCTTCCACAACGCCCTGGAACACGTCGCGGTGGTCAGCAGCTACGACGCCAACACCGGCGCCCTGAACCTGATCGAAGGCAACCGCTCCAACAAGGTCCAGGCCAGCGTCTACTACCCGGGCCGGGACACGAGCGTCGCCTTCTTTGGACGCTTCAACGAGAGCGATTTTGACCCTGCCGCTCAAGTAAACAGCAGCCTGCCGCAGACTGCAGATCCCCGAGTGACCCACACCAACGCGTCCGGTGGCACCCGCTAAGACCGCTGTTGGCCCCTAACGAGCCGCCAAGGTGACCACGTAGGTGGTCTGCTGGACGCCATCGCTGCCCGTGGTGGTCTCCAGCAAGAGCGAATCGGGCACTTCGCCATCATCGTCTGGGTCGTTTGCAAAGCGCAGCTGAGTGGTCACGGTGTCGTGCCCGTCAGCACTCACCTTGAGGTGGAAATGCGAGGGCATCAGCTTGCCGGTCTCCGTGTAATAGGAGATCGGACGCAGAGTGGTGATCTCTACTTGACCGTCAAAACCGGTCTGTAGATTGCACCGATAATGCATGTCCTTGCCATCCAGGTCGTAGAGCCCAGTCTGCATGACATGCCACAGGTCGACCTGAGCATCACCCACCAAGCGGCAGCCTCTCTCGCTACGAACAACCAAGGTCATGCGCAGGTCCGTTCCCAGTTCACCGGCGGTGCGCAGGTCCACTCGTGCGGGCGCACCGTCCTGGTAGAAAGGACCCTCAGCGAAGTTCCGAGTGAGTTCACAGTCACTCACTTCTTCAATCCCGCTGTCGCCCCATGAGGTGTCCAACAGCCCGGTATCGATAGGCGGGGCAGCCCCTCGCCCCTCGCTTCCTTCCCGCCAGGACCGGGCTCCATCACACCCTGTCAGTGCCGCAATTCCTACTGCGCTCAAGCCCAGCATCAACTCCCGTCGCGTCTTGTTCCGGAACTCTTCTTGGGTCACAGGCAGCCCTCCTCATCGCACTCAAAGTCTTCGTTGTTGGAGTAGTCCTTCTCCGGGTCACTGCTCACGTCCTCGGGCTTGTTGGCGCTGGCGCCACTGCCCCAATCACACTCCTGCGAGGTCAGGCTGCTGCCGCTGGCCATGTACACGCCTCCTCCTTCGTTCTCGGAGCTGTTGCCAAGGAACCCGACCACCTCCCCAGGGCTCCCAGTGCAGTGGAGACTGGCATTCTCTACAACGGCACCGCCCCCCAGAGTCTTGGCGACATTGTCTTGGACCAAGGTGCTCTCTAAAGTGGCAGCGGCTTCCTGGGTGTAGCCAATGATGGCCAAGCCACCCCCGTAGTCCGCGGCGTTGTCGTGCACGGCACCCTGCACCACGCTTAGGCTGCCTCCCGTCAGCGCTACGCCGCCTCCGTAGTATCCAGCTTGGTTGTCCCGAAGCTCCAGCGCATCCGCGGTCACGGTGCACCCATCGACCCACAGGCCTGCGCCAACACCCGCTTGGCTGTCGCGAACCAAGACTTGTTCCAAGTGCATGGCGCTCCGGCCACTGCACTCAATGCCCCCGCCTGCCGTGAACTCTCCCAAGATCACACCGACACCCTCGCCATCTTGGATCTCAAGGTTAGAGGCCGAAAAAATCAAGCCGTCCTGCCGAAGAATCAACCCCGCGCTCTGACCATCGGGGTCCAGGGTCACGCTGCCAATGCCGACGATGTCCACGTTGGCCCGCACCCGAAGCGAAAGAGGCCACGTACCTGTGCAGATCGAGAGCACTCCGTCCTGAGCCAACACCTCGGTGTGCACCCCACCGGTACCACGCAAGCGTGCGCTGTAGTCGGTTTCCACACCCAAGCCCGACACGAAGAGGGCCATTCCCGCCTCTGGAGTCAGCTCCTCGCAATCGTTGTCCACCCCATCACAGACCTCGATGGCGTCGGGGTGGACAGCCGGGTCCGTGTCATCACAGTCCTGCCCTTGGAGCACCCGGTCGGCACCAGGCGACTCACAGAGTCCCTCCTCTCCGGACTCGGGATCTCCCCAACCGTCCCGATCGGCGTCGAGGTACCAGGTAGCGCTGTCTAAGGCATCCTCGTCTACGACATCATCACAGTCCTGGTCCATGCCGTCACAGAGTTCATAGGCGCCAGGGTAGGCGTCGACGGAGGCGTCATCGCAGTCTCCACCTTGGGAGACAGAGCCCTGAGGAGGGAGGCACGCACTGTCCAGCGTGTCGTCGTCTCCGAATCCGTCCCCGTCTGCATCTGCGTAGAAAAGAGATTCCTCGCAATCGCCTGTGTCCCTAATCAACTCGCCCGTATCCGAGGGACCCGGAGAGTTGTCACATGCGAAGAGCACCAGTAGCAGCATGATGCCCCTCAGCAAGTTCCAGAAAACGAGAGAACAAACGCGCCCCCACGCCGGCCATACGATGAGCTTTGGACCGCTCACTGTCAACGTTTAGGCCCAACTCCGGGTGTTTTTGGGCGCGATACCTGAGCAAGTCCATGCCTTCTTCCTGGGACATCTCGGCATGAAACTGAATGCCCCAGGCCGGGCGGCCTCGAACACGGACAGCTTGAACCTTGCACAAGGTGCTGGAGGCGATGACCTGGAGCTCGGAGCCCGGTCCAATGACCTCGTCTTCGTGGGAGACAAAGCACGTGAAGGGGCTGGGCAAGACCAAGAGCAGGGGGTCCGGCGCGAGGGTCTGGATTTCGACGTACCCCACCTCAGGCGGTGTGGCTTTTCCAACCCCCTCCCCAAAGGCCGCGCCCAGGACCTGGTGCCCAAAGCAGACCCCAAGGGTTGGGATATCGGCCAAGACCGCCCGTCGGGTCCAGTCCACCAACTCCCGGGTCCAGCCCGGGCGCATGTCCACCCCTTCGTAGCCGTCCGCCAGGTTGGCGCCGCTCCCTGTCAAGAGGATCGCGTCGACACCATCCAAGCTAGGAAGCGGTTCACGGGTGGGCCTGGTGTGGCGCCACGCCACGCCGCTCAGGTGGGGCGCGAAGTTGTGGGTTCCGCCGGCAGGGTCCAGATAGTTGTCAACCAGCAGAACGCGCATCAGTGCTGGATCCGGGAGATGGCTTGGTCCAGAGGGCCAGTCCATTGCTCACCGCTCTCCATGTGCTTGAGGGTCACGTGGCCGGCCTCTTGCTCTTTGGGGCCACAGGTCAGCACCCGGGCAATGCCCGCTTTGTTGGCGTACTTGAACTGCTTTGCAAGCTTGCCTGGGGCCTTCATCCAGACCTCGGCATTGACCCCGGCTTGGCGCAGAGCTGTGGCCTGCTGGAGTGCCAAGGTGCGGCTGCTGTCGTTAAAGACCGTGACCAGCACCTGGGTGGTGGCCGTGGGCAGCGCGCCAAACATGCCCAGCTCCTCCATGACGACCAGAATGCGCTCCAGGCCAAGAGACACACCAACCGCGGGAATACTCTTCTTGCCAAAGATTCCAATCAAGGAGTCGTATCGCCCGCCACCCGCAATGCTGCCGATGGCAGGTTCTTCCACAACGACCTCGAACACGGGACCGGTGTAGTAGGACAGCCCGCGGGCCAGCGTGGGGTCAAAGCGGATGGTGCCGCTGGGAACGCCCATGGCTGCTGCGTAGTCCAGAACCTCCTGGAGCTGGCTGAGAGCCTGAGAGGCGGCAGGCAGCTGCGCGCGAATCAACGCCAAGCCCTGGGGTCCATCCAGGTCGATCAGCGACCAGAGACGCTCGATGGCCACCGAGTCCAGGCCGCAGCGCTCCAGCTCGGCGGTCACACCCTTCTTGCCAATCTTGTCCAGCTTGTCGATGGCCACCAGCACGCCAGTCTCCCGCTCGCCAGCACCCACCTCCTCGACCAAGGCCCGCAACAGGGCCCGGTGGTTGAGCTTGATGGTGAACCCGGTGAATCCCAGGGCGCGGAGAGCGCTGTCAACCACCGCCAGCGCCTCGGCGTCGGCCCACATCTCCTCGCAGCCCACCGTGTCCACATCACACTGGTAGAACTCCCGGAAGCGGCCTTTTTGAGGCCGGTCGGCGCGCCAGACTGGCTGGATCTGGTAGCGCTTGAAGGGCATGGACAGCCCCGGATTCATGGCAACAACCCGCGCCAAGGGCACAGTCAGGTCGTAGCGCAGCGCCAGGTCCACCTCGCCGCGGGTGCCGCCTTCGCCACGCTTCAGGATCTTGTAGATCAGCTGATCGCCTTCGGTCCCGTACTTGCCCATGAGGGTCTCGATGCGCTCGATGGCCGGTGTCTCCAGGGGGAGAAAGCCAAAACGCGCAAACACGCCACGAACCGTCTCGATCACCGACAGGCGCCGAATCATGGTTTCAGGGAGAAGATCGCGTGTTCCCGACGCGCGGTTGACCGACATGATGAGCTCCAGTGGGGCGGGTGGCCTCTAATCGCGAAGCGCCCGGCGTCCAACCGCCTTGGAACGGCATTCCGAGCTTAGCGAGCGCTTCACTCCCTGCTGTTTTCCCTTCTCACTTGCCCCAGGTCTCGCCCTGGCGGCCCAACTCCACCGGACGGGCGCAGGTGAGGTTGCCGCTCAATAGCTGAGAAAGCGTGGGTCCCGCAGCAGAACCGAGAGAAGCAGCTCCTGAGCTGCTTGGGGCCCCTGAGCCTCTGAGAACTCCAGGTAGGCCTGCTCGAGAGCATCCAGCTCGTCCTGGCTGGGCCGCTCTGCGGTGAGCTGCCAAATCAACCCGGCGATCCAGTCCCTGGGGGCGTCCACACTCTCCAGCGCCTGGCCAAGCTGACCGCCGCCTTCCACGGCCGAGGACGCGGCGGTCTGAGCGATGCGCTCGGTCACCAAGGCCCAGGTCAAGCCTGGCCGGGTCTGGGCTTGGGTGACCGCATAGCCGTCCACGCCGCCCGCCAGCACCCGGTAGCCCTTTTTGTCGTTGTGGAGCTGCATGTAGCTGGCCTGGGTCCACTCAAAGTCGGTGAGCTGGACCAGAACACTGTCCAGCTGACTCGGACTGAGCAGGCGCACTTGGACCTGCTCACTGGGAGCAGCCTGGTACTCCGGTGCCGCTATCAACTCCTGAAACATGGGCTGCATGTGCGCACCCTGGCGCACAAACTGCTCGCGCACGGGCTCCAAGCGCGCCCGGTCCTCCAAGCCCACTGGACGCCGCCAGAGCAGCTCGGCGCTGCTCTCCACCGCACAGCTGTAAAAGCGCGGATCACCACTCATGGCCCAGCCCAGCTCTTCCAAGCCTGCGATGGACTGGCCAAAATAGCCCGGGCCCACACCCAAGTAGTCCTGAGCCAGGGACTCCCGCTCCGGATGGTAGCTCTCCTCCTCTACCCGCGAGTAGAGGGTGAGCCACCAAAAGCCAAACAGGTTGGCGGCCAGTGGGTCGATGGTGGCGTGACAGGCCAGGCAGTAGGGGTCGTTGCGCACGGCGTCCTCGACCTCGACCACCTCCTGGCTCTCCGAGAAGCTGATGGGCCGGCCCAGGTAGTCCGCGCACAGCAAGAGGCGGCTAATGGCCGCCGCCCGGGAGCGGTTCATGTTGGAGTCGGTGGTGGTGTAGCGCCACCACAAGCCGTTGGTGGCCAGCACACCGGCTGCGGGTCGGCCATCGATGTAGCGGGCCGTCTGCCACCCCTCACCGGGGTCCCTCTCCAGGGGCCACATGCTCTCCAACAAGGGGTCAGCTCGGGTCCAGTCAGCGCTGACAGCAGTGGTCCAAGGCATGTCCTGGGCGATGACATAGGCCAGCAAGCGCAGAGGCTCCTCGCCGATGGAGCGGGCGAACTCAAAGTTCTGGTCGGCGCCTAAACCGTAGTCGTTCGGCGTGATATCGAAGGTGTCCACTCGGGTCCACCAACGCTCGGCGAACAGCTGAACCAGCCGCTCCTCGAAGAGTGGATCGGCCATGTACTGGACCGAGTAGTCCAGCACCAAGCTGGGGTCTTCTTCCACCGCGTCCAGCTCATGCTCCGGGGGGAGCACCCCACGTAGATCCAAGCTGACCCGTCGCAGCAGGCGGGGTGCCTCCAGCAAGGGCGGCGTCTGAGCCACAGGAGCGCTGTCCACCGGGAGGGGCTGCGGCGCGGTGCAGGCCAGCCAGATCCAGATCACTGGAGCGCGTCCAGCTGCCGCTGAAAGGAGCCAGCCACGGGTGCCAGATCCAGGCAGACCTGGCCCAGCTCCTTGCCGTTCTCGTCGACGAGCGGTCCACAGCCGGTGCACGGGGATGGGGTCCAGATGAGCCAAGCGCCGCTGGGATCCCGGATCTGCAGGCTGCCAGACGCAGGCGCCCAGCCACAGGCCTCGCTCAAGGAGAGGCTGCTGTGCAAGGGCTGGCCCAGGTATTCCAGGGCACCGCTCAGGGTGATTCTGCGCTGGGAGCCGCTGCCATCGATCTGCACTTGCAGCTGTCCGGAGACCCCCTCTCGGTACACGCCATCGTGGCCTTCCCACAGGTAGGTGCCCTTGTGCTCGCCCACAAAAGCCGTGGGCACCCGGCCCTCCGCCAGGGCCACGGCGGTCTCTTGGTGGCCTCCGCACTCGAAGCGCTGGCCACTGGGGTCCAGCAGACTAAAGTCACCAAAGGCCTGCTCAGCCTCCAGAATCAGCGTGGGTTCTTGTTCCCAAGGCTGAATCTCTCGGCTGAAGCGGCTCATGCCCGAGTAGTACCAGCCCGTGTCCGCAGCGCAGCCCTGGAGGTTGTGGGGCGCGATCTGCTCGGGGAGTCCCGGGCAGGAAGCATCTCCTTGCTGCAGAGCAAAGAAGTAGAGATCCAGCCCCACCCAGGGGGAAGGAAACCCTTGGTTCAAGGTGCCCTGAACCGCCTGCTCGGTCTGCTCGGCGCCCCATGCCCGCTCAGAATTCGGCCGCTCCAGCCAGGGCAGGCTCGCGCTGTCCACCACAGTCTCTGAGTCCAGCTCCGCAGTTACACAGGCCAACAGCCAGATCATCGCATCACCACCTGGAGGGGCTGAGCGTCGGTGTAGCCCCCCGGATCCACGTCACCCATCGCAAGCAGGGTGGCCCCCAAGTTGGATGCGGTCAGGGACACGCCCCCCTCCATGGCCGAGCCGGTCTCCAGGTCGATGGGCAGTCCTCGGGACTGGTCGCTCAGGGCGCCGACCGTCTGGCCCCCCTGAACCCCCGCGCCCACCAGCATCGCCGAGGTAAAGGTCCAGTGGTCCTTGCCCCCCAGCGCGTTCAGCGAGGGCGTACGACCCATCTCAGAGAAGAGCACCACAGTGACGTGATCACGAAGGGGGCTGCCGTCGACCGCAACTCGGGTCTCCAGATCCGCCAGAATCCCGCTCAGGTAGCCGAACAGGTCGCTGAAGTGCCGCGCCTGGTTGGCCACGTTCTCGTGGCTGTCCCAGCCCTCGCCGCACCAGCCCTCGTACTTGAGCATGCCGCAGCGGCTCAGGCCCCTGGAGAAGCACTCAAAGAGCGTGGCGGCGTCGGCGAGCATGTCTCGCTCACAGGCCGTGTTCTGGGGGGCCAGACTCAGTCCCTCTACCCCGCGCAGCGTGTCGGCAGCGGATAGGGCTTGGGCATAGCGGGCGTAGTAGTCCGCCTCGGCCGTTGAACCCGCGTTGGTCTGCAGAGACGCCAAGCGCGCCTTGAGCAGGTCCTGCTCAATCTCTGGCGCAGGGGGCACGATCATGCCCTGATCACGCTCAGCGAAGGCACTCCCGTCCAAGAGCTTGGCCAGCTGGCCGTCGTCGCCGACCCGCACAACCTGGTCAGCGTGTTGGGCGTTAAAGGCATGGCCCGCCAACACCAGGTGCGGCAAGAGCAGCGGCTCGGGGCTACTGGCAGCCAAGATGCTGGGCCAGTCGTCTACGGCCCCCTCCCCTTGCCCAGTGAGCACGATGCGCCGGCAGCGCTCGTGGGTGATGGAGCGTACCTCCATGCCGTTGATGATGGCCGTTTGGCCCGCATGCTGGCTCAGAAAGTCTCGCACTGAGCCGCGCTCTGGGTGATCAACAAAGTCCACCCCGCCGATGTTCCCGGCCTGCGCATCTGCCTGGTGGTCCACCTTGCCCAGCAGCTCTGGAGTGAACACAAAGCTGGTGTCCCAGCCCCCATCGCAGTGCAGAAAGAGAAAGCAGCGCTGTGGCGTGCCAGCAGCCTGGGCCCGACCCGAGACAAGTGCCCCCGGGACCCCTAGGGCGCCGGCTCCCAGAGCAAGGACTTGGCGGCGAGAGAGCAAGGCGGGCCTATAGCTAAACAGAGTTCGTCGGACATAGTCTACCGCGTCTGGCCAAGGTTTCCGGCTCTATTCTTTCCTAAAGCCGACCCTGCAGAGCCATGAGTTCGACCAGCGCCTTGCGGTAGTCGACCATGGACCGGCTCAGCTCCACTTCGGCGGCGTCTCGGGAACGCTGGGCCTCCAGCAGGTCCTTCTGAATGGCACGCCCAGCTTCTTGCCTGGCCTTCTCCGCAGAGAGCGTCTCCTCGGCCAAGCGCAGGTTTAGCTGGGCCAAGTCCCGAATGCGCCTACTGGTCTCGATGCTGCGCACCGACACAGCGACCGCTTGTGCAGTGGCCTGTTCAGAGGCCTGGAGCGCCAGCTGCGCGCGGGTCAAGGCCGCCTCGCGGGCATCCAGATCCGCCTTGGCGGAGCGGTTGCCCAAGGGGGCCGAGAAATTGCCACCGACGTAGACCGTCGGAAAGTCGAGCGTTTTGAACGCATTCACGGCTGAGTTGTAGCCATCCTGTGGGTCAAAGCCTGACAGTCCTGCAGAAGCTGTCACAGAGAGCGAGGGCAAGAGCGCGTGCCGACCCACCGCAACGTCGGCCCGCGCGTTTTCCACTGCGACACGCTGTGCCACCAACCCAGGATTGCCGTCGAGCGCGTCCGCAACGGTTTGCTCCAGGTTCATACTCACGTCCACAGGGACACCGCCGGGAGGGGTGCTGGGTTCCAGAGGGTTTCCTACTGGAAAGTCCAAAAATACGGCCAGCGCATCACTGGCGGCCAGCGCAGAGTTTCCCGCCTGAATCAATGTGAGCTGAGACTGAGCCAGGGCAGCCTGCACTCGGGTCAAGTCCACAGGCGCCACGTTGCCCACGTCCAGCTGGGCCTGCACAATACGGACCTCTTCTTGGGCCACGGACACGGCGTTGTCGGCGGTCTGCAGGGCCTGCTGCGCATAGAAGAGTTCCCAGTAGGCAAGGGCCACGTTCTTCAGTAGCTCTTGACGCTGCTGAAGCAGGGCTGCCTGGGTTTGGTCTCGGGCCGAGATAGCGGCGCGCTCCGCCTGCATGTTGTAGGCGCGCTGGTGCCCTTCCAGGAGCTGTTGGGTCACGCTGGTGTTCAAGCGTGTGGAGCCTGAGGCGTTGGTCTGCTCCACTGGGTCAAAGCCGTCGATCTGGTACTTGGTCAGCGTATTCCCAGAGAAGTTGGTCCAGTCAACACTCAAGCTCGTACCCGTGTTCAGAGTCTGAGAGACCCCAGCCGACCAGTTCCAGCGCACATCGCTGGTGTCAAAGGGCACCAAAAAGACCTGGGTGCCAACAGGAATCTGCGTAAAGCCTTGGGAGAGTTCCCAGTTCCGCCCAGCAGAAAGGTTGAGGGTGGGGTCGTAGATTCCTTTTGAGCCCAAAACACGGGCCTCTGCCGCCTCCAGGTCAGCGTTGGCTTGACCCAGGCCAGGGTTCGCCTCCAGGGCGATGGCCATGGCCTCGTCGTAGGCCAAGGGGACAGACCAAGACAGGGATGTGAGCAGCAGCAGCATCGTTCAGCTCCGGGAGGGCCAGGCATAGGCAAGCACGCGTTGGCTTAGCGCGCGCGCATCGTCTAGGGCCACATAGAGATAAGGTACAAAGAAGAGAGTGAGCACCGTCGCAGCAGCCATGCCGCCGGCCACGACCCGGGCCAGAGGCGCATAGGGAATGCCCACAAAGCTCTCGGTTCCCAGGGCCATGGGGAGCAGGCCAAAGATGGTGGTCAGGGCGGTCATCAGAATAGGACGCATTCGGCGCCTACCCGCCTGGATCAGTGCTTCCCGGCGCTCAACGCCTTCTGTTCGCAGCTGGGTGACCAGGTCCACGAGCACAATACCGTTGTTGACCACCACGCCGATGAGCACCACCAACCCCACACCACCCATGACATCCAGGGGGGTGCCGGTCAGGTAGAGCGTCCAGTAGACCCCCACCAGGGCCATGGGGATAGTGGTCACGATGGACAGGGGCAGCACAAAACTCTCAAAGAGCACGCCCATGAGCAGGAACACAAAGGTCACCGAGAGCAGCAGCGCCAGGTTGCGGGCTTGATCGTTCTCCAGTTGATCCTGAAAGCGCCGGCCCTTGTTCCAGGCATAGCCGCGGGGGAGCTCCATAGAGTCCAACGCGGCTTGGATGGCCACGTAGGCTTGGAGAATCTCTACACCTTCAGCAAGCTCCAAGTTGATCGGCAGCGAGGTGACCCCGCCCTGTCTTGAGATGGTTCCAAAGCCCTTGGTGACGGTCACATCGGTGAGCGCCCGGAGGGGAATGGGGGCACCGCTTAAACCGTAGAGCGGAAAGTCCAACAGGGTGTCCAGATCCGCCCGGTCCTTGGCCTGGAAGCGGGTCATCACGTTCACCTGGCGCCCATCGTCGTGAAAATCGGGCAGGCGGTTGGCCCCCATCGCAAAGCTCAGAGTCTGACCGATCGCGGTGGCCGAGATTCCAGCCTTGGCCGCAGCGGCCCGATCCACCTGGAGCTGGATCTCGTCGCTGCCGCGCTCGTCCAAGCCACTCTCGACGCTCAGCGCGATGTCCAAAGGCCGCAAGCGGCGGATCATCTCATCGGAGAGCTCTGTGAGCACCTGAGGGTCCTCGCCCTCTACGTAGAGCACCAAGCGGCTGGACTCAGCGCTGGCCCCAACGCTCTGGCTGCCGCTCCAGATGCGGACGCCGGGCAGATCGGGCATGGCGGCCAAGGCCTGATCCCGAATCTCCTCTCGGCGCTTCTTGTCCATGTCCTCGTCCAGGTAGATGCTCATCTCTCCGCTGCGGCCCGAGCTGCTCAAGTTGCTGCGAAAGACGCGCACGCCCCAGTCTTCCTTGTGGTCAGTGACCACCTGCTCCATGGACTCCAGAGCTGCGAGGCGCTCGTAGTAGCCAAAGCTTGGGGGCAGCTCAAAAGCGATCTCAAAGTCGCCCAGGTTGCCGTCGGCCTGGTCGGAGCAGCTCACCTGCTGGAGGGGCACAGCGGCGGTCAGAAGCAGCACCGCGAGCACCCCGATTCCGGTGTCGAAGCGCCGGGTCAAAATGCGACGCAGAAGTCGGCTATAGCGCTCGGCGAGCCACTGGATCCACCTGGGATCTTCCTTGACCGAGGTGTTCTTCAGGAAGACGGTACTCAAGGGAGTGAACACCAAGGCGACCAGCAAACTGGCTGCCAGCGCAAAGACCACCGGGAAACCCAGAGCACCCATGAAAAAGCTGAACATGGCGTCCTGACTCATCAAGATGAGCGGCAGGAAGACCACCATGGTGGTCGCTGTAGACAGCGTGATGGCCAGGTTGACCTCGGATGTGCCATCGATCGCGGCTTGTTCTGCGTCCAGGCCGGCCTGGCGCCTGCGGTAGATGGTCTCGACGACCACGATCGCGTTGTCCACGACCATACCCACAGAGATCATCAGACCCATGAGCGAGAGCAGGTTCAGGCTGCCGCCGGTGAAGTAGAGCACCGTGACCGTGATCAGCAGCGAGAGGGGAATCGACGCTGCAATGAGCAGCGTCATCCGGAGCTCTCGCAGGAATATGAAGAGAATAACGACCGCAAACAGCCCACCTTGAAGGGCCGTTTTCAGCAGGTTGTTGATGCTGTCTTCGATCAACTCGCCCTGCGAGAAGAACACCGAATAGCTCAGGCCCGGGGTGTCCTGGCTCTCCAGCAGCGCCACGATGTCCCGGCAGGTCTGCACCGCATTGGCCGAGGACTCCTTGGTAATGGCGACACCAGCCGCCTCTTGGCCATCGATGCGCCAGATGCTGGAGCTGGGCTCGATGCGGTAGTGCACCTTGGCAACGTCCTGGAGCAGGATGCCAGGGGCCACAGGGGTCTGACGCAGCTGCTCCAGGCTCTCGTAGCGGGCCAGGGAGCGCACGTAGCGCGTGCGTCCCCTGTCCTGGATGCGGCCGCTGGCCATCTGGAAGTTGTCTTGCCCCAGGGTGCTCATCAAGCCATTGAGATTGACCGAGTGAGCCAACAAAGCGTCCCGATCAAAGTCAACGTAGACCTCTTTCTCATCAATGCCGTACACATCGACTTTGGCCACGCCGGGCAGGCGCTCCAGCTTCGGTACCAGCCCCTCCAGCACCAATGGCGCGGGGTCCTCGACCGAGGGATCGATGCTCAGACCTGCCCAGACCACCGGACTGTCTGCAGGGTCAAAGCGCCAGATAAAAAAGTCATTCACGCCCTCCGGCATCTCCGCCATCGCCCGCTCCAGGCGGTCCGCGATGCTGTTGTAGGCCTGGTCCATGTCGGTCGATGACTGCAGCTCCACGGAGAAGCTGGCCGAGCCGGCGCGGGCGTTGCTGCCCAGCCGCTTGATCCCGGGCACGGTTGCCAGCTGCTCAGAGATGGGCGAGATCACCTTCTGGTCGGTCTCCAGCGGTGTGCTGCCTGGGTAGGGCAACTGCACCCACATGTAGGGCACATCAAAGCCCGAAGGCATCATCTGAACCGGGATGTCTATCCAGGCCAGCGCGCCCATCACGAGCAAGGCCAGCAGGGCCATCAGGATGGTCACGGGCCGCCGAACAGCCAGCGCCGGGAGCCACCGTCGAAAGCCCTGCTTCTGGGGAGCCTGGCTCATTTTCTCAGGGCACCGATGAGACCGTTGTAGACCACGGGTACGACCACCAGGGTCAGCAGGGTAGACGCCGTGAGTCCAGCGATCACCGTGATGGCCAGGGGCTGCTGGATCTCCGAGCCCGCGCCAACACCCAGGGAGAGGGGCAAGAGCCCCAACGCGGTGGTCAATGTGGTGATCAGGATGGGACGCAGACGCGCCCGACCCGCCGCGATGATGGACTCTTGGAGCGCCATGCCGTCTGCCCGGTTCTGCCCTATTCGGTCCACCAGCACGATGGCGTTGTTGACCACCATGCCCGCCAAAACGATGAGCCCAATGAACACCACCACCGAGAGACTGGAGCCCGTGAGCAACAGCACCGGCATGACCCCTACTGCAGCCAGAGGCACAGAGAAGAGGATGACGAGCGGTTGGATCAAGGACTCGAAGGTGGACGCCATGATCACGTAGACCAGGAACACCGCCAGGAGCAGGGCCAGCCCAAGCGAGGTCAGGCTGCGCTGCATTTCCACACTCTGACCAGCAATATCAAAGCTGTACCCAGCGGGACGTTCCAGATCCGCGAGCAGCTCTTGCACCGAAGTTGCGCTGCTGCGCAGGTCCAGGCCCTCCAGATTCGCGCTCACCACGGCGCCGCGCTGTTGGTCGATGCGGCGGACCTCACTGGGCCCCTCAGCCAACTCCAAGTCAGCGACCACCGAGAGCGGAATGACAGGGTCCAGCTGGGGATTGACGTTGATGCGCTCCAGATCACGCAAGGTCCCGCGGTCCCTTTCTGAGAGCTGAACCACCAAGTCGACACGTCGCTCGCCGCGGGACAGCCTGCTGGCCTCGGCCCCTTGGATTTTGTCCCGTAGCGCCCGGGCCACGGTCGACGTACTCAAGCCGAAGCGCTCCAGCTGCGCGCGCTTGTAGCGCACGCGTACTTCGGGGAAACCAGGGACCAGACTGGACCGCACATCGCGCACCCCCTCCAGCTCCGCCATCCGCTCGGCTACGGCACTGGACAGCTCCTGCAGCACGTCCAGGTCTGGACCGGTGATGACCACTTCCAGGGGGGTGTCCACGCTGACCAAGGAGCTGGCCTGAAACTTGACCTGCAGGCCATCAATCTCAGAGAGCTGCCCCCGTAGCTCCGAAGTGAGCTGCGCCTGCCGGTCACCCAGGTTTCCTCCTGGGGTCAGCTGAACCAGGACCTGGGCGGTGTGCTCCCCTTCATCCGCTCCGGAGTCTGCGCGCCCCTCCGTTCCAATGGCCGCGTAGATCTGCCCGACATCGGGGTGGTCCATGAGCAATTGTTCGGCATGGGCCAGGGTGGCCACGGTGCTGTCCAAGGGTGTCCCAACGGGCATGGCCAGCGAGACAGTAAAGCGGCCCTGGTGAACCTGGGGAATCAGCTCCGCGCCCGGGCTGAGCATGAGCGCCAACGCCAGCGCCACCGCCGCCCCACCTACCACCAATCCAGGCTTGGCCAAAGCCGACTGGAGCACGGGGGGGTATCGGGCAGCAACCCGGTCGTAGACCCCACCAAAGCGCTCCGCCAGACCCATCGCAAAGCGATAAACCGGTGGCAAAGCCTTGCTGCCCATCCAGCCGCCGGCGCGCCATGACAACGCCCACACTCCCACAAAGAACGCCGTGAATGCGTTGACCAGAATGTGCAACACGAAGCGGAAGAGCTGGTAGGGCAAGCCCAAGTAGTGCCAGGTGGTCTCCCGGTTCCATGCCAGAGACTCTTGCAGCTCCGGGATCGCCGACCAGCGGCCTGCTGGATGCAGAGCAGCGATGGACTCTGGGCGCGCAGGGATCTCAAAGTGCCGGGCGGCCAACATGGGTACGAGAACAAGCGCTACAGCCAAGGAAGCCAGGAGGCTAAAGACCACGGCCAGCGCCAGATCACCAAAGATCTGGCCTGCGACGCCGTCCACAAAGACGATGGGCAGAAAGACCGCGACAGTGGTCAGGGTGCTGGCAGTCACCGCCGCAGCGACCTCGCGTGTACCAAAGATGGCCGCGTCCCGGCGGCTCTGACCTTCATCCAAGTAGACCTGGATGGCCTCGAGCACGACCACGCTGTTGTCGACCAACATCCCCACACCCAGCGCAAGCCCACCAAGAGACATTAAGTTCAAGCTCACGTCTCCCATGTAAAGCGCCGCAAACGTGGCGATAATGGAGACCGGAATAGCCGTGGCGATGATGGCCGTGGCCCGCAGGTTGCGCAGAAAGAAAAACAGGATGAGCACGGCGAGAAAGCCGCCCAAGACCGCTGTGCTTCGCAGGTTGGAGATGGCGTCTTTGATGAACTGGGCTTGGTTGTCCAGCACCGCCAAGCTCACCCCGGGCGGCAAGGTCTCAATGAGCCCTGGTGGGCCCATCATGGCGAGCAGCTCGGGGGGCAAGTCCTTTCGTGCTTCGGTCTGGCCTACTTCGCCGAGTCGGGCCTGGACAGCCTCGGCCACCGAGACGATGTTTGCGTCTGCCTCTTTGAAGATCTCCAACTCGACGGCCTCGTAGCCGTCGAGGTGAGAGACGACCTTGCGCTCCTTGAAGGCCTCCCGAACCTCGGCCACCTCGGAGATGGGCACGCGTACGCCGTCAGTCCGCAACACCTCAAGATCCGCAACCTCGTCCACCTGGGAGAGCTCGTTCAAGGTCCGGATCAGGAACTCCGTGTCGCCTTCTCGGATGGCACCACCCGCGATGTTGACGTTCTCCGTCAACAGGGTGTTTTGCACCTGCGCCAAGGTCACGCCGCGGGCCTGCATCCAGTCCTCGCGCAGCTCGACGAGCACCTGGCGCTCCAAGCCGCCGCGAACTCGGACTGCCGCTACGCCATCGATGCCTTCCAGCTCGCGCTTGACCTCTCGGTCGGCCAACTCCCGCAGGGAGAGCAGCGCTTGTTGCTCTTCTCCTGGGGCCGCCTCCACGCTCAGGGCGATGCGCAGGATGGGATCCAGACTGGGGTCGTAATGCAGGATCAACGGACGTTCTGGACCCTCTCCAAGCCATGTGGTCTGAAGGCGCTCTCGCACACCCTGGGAGGCAGCCGCCATGTCGGTGCCCCAGGTAAAAGTCAGCACCACATCAGAGAGCTCGGCCCGGGAGCGGGACTCGATGCCCACCAAACCATCGGTGGTCGACAGGGACTCCTCGATGGGCCGGGAGACCTGGGCCTCGACTTCTTCCGGGGCGGCGCCGCTGTAATCGGTGCGCACCGTAAGCGAGGGATAGCTCAGGTCCGGCATGAGGGTCAGGGGGAGCTGAGCGTAGCTGACGTAGCCAAACACGGCGGCGGCCAAGAAGAACATCAGCACAGCCACAGGCCGATCCACGATGGCCGCGAAGAACCCAGAGCTCAGCCCGGTGACACCTTGTCCAGATGCCTTTGGGTCTTCGGGGGGAAGCTCACCCTCTGGCGGCTGCACGGGAGGCGATGGGTCGATGACTCAGCCCTCCTGCTCTTCGTCGTTGCTGGCTGCGTTGGCGTTGAGTGTCGACTCCGGCTCCGGCTCCGGGGGTTGAACCTTGGGGTCACCCGCAAGGCGCACGCGTGTCTCATCGCGCATACCGCTCTGGCCGACCACAATGAGCTGGGCGTCCTGTTCTGGACCCTCGCTCATCTCCACGGTGTCTTCGCCCGCGAAGCCCAGTGTCACGGACACCTTCCGGGCCATTCTACAGGGTCCTGGAATCTCGATTTCGAGCGCAGGATTCTCCTCTGACGCCCTACCCCATCCCTTCTTCTTGGGAGCCTTCTTTTCAGCCGCCTGCTCGGCCTCTTCTTTCTTTTCTTCACAGGCGGCAGGGTCGGTGGTCACGACAAAAACAGTGGGGTCGCCCTCCTCGTAAAACACGGCTCGGCTGGGTACCACGAGCACATCGTCATGGCGATCCACCTCGATTCGAACACTGACGAACTGGCCAGGACGCAGCAGCTGACCGGGGTCCTCCAGAGCGACCGTCACACGCACAGTCCCTGTCTGAGCGTCGACCGTCGGGCTGATTCGGGTCACTCGGCCCGGGACACGGGTCTCGTCGTCGTACAGGCTGACAAGGGACGCATCTTGACCGACATGGAGCCGCACCAGGTCCCGCTCAGGCAGCTTAATAACCACCCGCAGGCGGTTTAAATCCACCACCTGAAAGGCCCGCTGACCGCCAGCCACCTCCCCGTATTGGAGCTCGCGGATCGAGACCGTGCCTTGGATCGGGCTGACGATGCGGGTGTGTCCCTGCGTTCCCCGCGCCTCCTTCAACGCCACCTCGGCACTACGCTCAGCGTACTTGGCTTCTTGGAGCTCTCGGTCGGACACAGCACCCTTGACGTGCAGCCCGTTGACCCGGTCCAGTTCGGCCTGCGCGCGCGCTAACTCGGCCTCTGCCCTAGCAAGACCAGCGTCTAAGCTGGCGTTCTCCAGGACAGCCAACACTTGCCCCTTCCGGACTTTGTCGCCTTCCTCCGCCTTGATCGCAACGACCGTCCCCGTTGCCTCGGGAACCAAATCCGCCTGGGCTTCGGACTCCACAATACCGTTGGAAATCAGCAAATCTGCCACGGCGCCGCGGGCCACAGGCTCCACCTCCACCAGCGGCCTTGGATCAGTGATTGCTCTGTTTTTCTCTTGACTATCCGGCCCGTCGTCTGGATTCCCAGAACAGGCCAGCAGCGCGGTAAACAAGGGCAGGGACAGCAAGTGCATCGGGGCATCCAGCAGGAACGAGGCTACGCCCTAACCTGCACACTCATTGCGATCCGGCTCGCAAAATCGTGAAAAATCGCGACCGAAGGGTAAACCCGCTCTTTCGCTTAGCCGTTTAGTTGGGGGATGTTAGCCCTTCTTCGATTTGCTCCCGTTCCTCCTGAAACTTGGTACGCAATGCCTGTGGCACACAGAACCATGCTCGCCCTGCTCAAGGGAGACACTTCCGTACACGTTGTCCCGGTCGAAGATCGCCCCGTCCACATTGGCCGTGCTCCTGAAAACGACCTGGCCGTCGTGGACCGCACAGTCTCCCGGCATCACGCCACAGTATGGAACCAGGGTGGCAAGACCTACGTGCGTGACCACGGCACGACAAACGGCAGCTTCCTGAACGAGATGCGCGTAGACGGTGCCATGGAGATTCCTGGCGGCTCCAAGGTGCGCTTGGGACTGAACACCTGGCTGCAGCTTCAGCAGTTGCCGGTCAGCGAGCCAGTCCTGTACACAGACCTACTGCTCTTGGACCTGACCGCTGGAATTCAGCACCAGCTGCTGCCGGGCGATAATCCACTGACAGGTGGCTCAGGGAGACTGGCCATCCGTTCCGACCATGTCGTGTTGTTGACCCCATTGGAAGAAAAAGTGGTCGTCATCGGGCAGCCCTTCGAGCACGCGGGCCGACGCTATGAACTGGTGCGCCCCGCACCCAAGCCCGCACAAACCGGCGAAATGCCAGAGCTGACCAGCAACGCCTTTTCCTACAAGGTCAGCGTGCGGCTGAGCGGCCCCTCCGGCCCCGAAGCCACCTTCACCCGCATGTCCAGCGGCGAACACCACCGGGTCACCGCGCCCAACCGCGTGGTCTTGCTCTGTGTACTGGCCCGTCAGCTCAAAAAGGACCTGGAGAACGGCGTCGAACCAAGCCGCATCGGTTGGGCCCGAGACCAGGACATCCGCCGGGGCATCTGGGGTCGCTTGGCCGAGACCCAGGACGCCAACACCTTGCACGTGGTGCTTCACCGGCTCCGCAGGGAACTCAAAAAGGGCGGCTTTGATCCCGGGTGCATCGAAAAGGGTCGTGGAAGCTCTCGTTTGCTGGTCTTTGATGTCGACACCGACTGAGCCAGCGGAGCTCCGTTAGCTCTCCTGTAAATACAGCTCCAGGGGCACCACACAAAAGCCCCAACGTGCCGCATCTCGCCATGGGATTTGGTACACCGGCAGCCCTCCCTGGCCGGTCAAGGTGTCGTTGCTCAAGCCGCAGCTTTGGCCGATGGGAGCTTGGCCGCAGGCGCGCACGCCATCGACAATCTCGCCTTCTTCAACGTCCGATCGTGGGCGGCAGAGCTCCTCACTCGGCACCTCGAACAAGGTCACCTTGTAAAAGCGCCGCGCACGCCAACCGCCGCGCTTTCCCGCGTAGCCCATGGCCTGGAGGACCCGGGCCTGGTCCGCCTTGTTAGCGTAGGCCCAGGCCGTCAGGTCCGATGCCAACACAACCTCGATCTCCTGGTTGTTACGAGCACCACGCCGCACCGGGCTAATCCATGCAACCTGGGCGCTGGAACCGGGCGCCGGCAACGCCACGCACTGGGAGGGGGAATCGGCTGCGGCCAACGTCAAGCTGGTCAGGAGCCAACTCACTCGGCACCTCGGTCCTGGATCATCGCCAAAAGCTCTTGATGCTCGCGGGAGTTGAGCACCTCCATTCCCGGGGCCGCCTTGGCTTCCAAGAAGAAGCGCTCTCGGGTGGTCTGGAGGCGGGCCATAGAGTCGATGGCGAGTTGGTCGTGGGACTTCTCATCCTCTTGCAAGCGCACCAGCTCCTCAAAGGTCTCCAGCTGCAGGGCAGGCTCCTTGCAGACCAAGAACAAGTCAACGCTGGCACGGCAAGCCTGATCCAGCTGCTCCCGCAGGGGGTAGCGCCCACGAACCGCTTTCATCTCCAGATCATCGGAGACGATCAGCCCTTCAAAGCCCATCTCCGTGCGCAGAATGTCCGAGAGGATGCGCTTGGACATGGTTGCCGGGCGGTGCTCGTCCCACTCGGGGAAGACCACGTGGGCCGTCATCATCGTGGCCACCTTGGCGTGGACAGCGGAGACAAAGGGCCGAAGCTCCACCTCGGTGAGCTCCGGAATGTCCTTCTCCACCATGGGCAGAGTCAGGTGGCTGTCCGTGGCGGTGTCCCCGTGCCCGGGGAAGTGTTTGGCGCAAGCCATGACACCCAGCTCTTGGGTGGCTCGGATGTACTCCGCGACATGCTTGGCAACAGCGTAGGGATCCCGAGAAAAGCTACGATCTCCGATGATCGGATTGTCCGGATTGGAGTCCACATCCGCGATAGGGGCCCAGTTCAAGTTGAACCCCATCGCACGGACCTCGTTGGCGAGAAGGCGGGCGTAGGCCGCCGTGATCTCCAGGTTGTCCACGTTGCCCAGGTGCCGCAGCGGCGGGAGACGACTGGCCCCGTCCTTGATTCGTTGAACCCGACCGCCCTCCTGATCAACCGAGAGAATCGCCGGGTGACGGGTTGTCACAAGGCTGGCCAGCTCGCGGTTCAGCTCCCGGACCTGTTCGGGCTCCTCCACGTTTCGGGAGAAGAGGATGAACCCTGCGGGCTGGAGCTGCTTAATTAGAGCCTTGGTCTCCAAAGCAACGGTGCCCCCCGAGATTCCAATGAGCAGGCGCTGACCCGCCCTAAACTTGCGCTCCGCCAACGAGGTCACGCTGCCCACAACGCGGCTCACGAGTAACTTCCATCGGCCACAGGATGCTGGGCCAGCTCGATCAACACACCGCCGGTGCTCTTGGGGTGAATGAACACGACCTGGGTGCCGTGGGCACCAGGCTTGGGCGCGTCACTCAAGAAGCGGTAGCCCTTGGCTTGGAGGCGGGCCATGTCCCCAAGGATATCGTCGGTTGAGAAGCAAAGGTGGTGCATGCCCGGCCCGCGCTTGGCCAGGCTCGCAGCTACCGGACCCTGGCCATCCATGGGGTGGATGAGCTCGATGCGGGTGCCCGAGAGCGGGAAAAAGGCCGTAGAGGTCTGCTCTGTTGGCACATCCTCTCGACCGCTAAGTGCGATTCCAAAGTCCTGGGCAAAGCGCGCAATGGCTTGCTCCAGGTCGGTGACAGCGATGGCGACGTGGTCCAGTCCGGTAATCACAGGTCCTCCTCACACTTTTCTTATCCGATGGGGATCAAGGCGCGAAGTCTTTGTTGACCTGTAAAGACCCAATGCGCGTCCTGGTGACGCAGGCCCCAAGCCAAAGTGCCCGCAGCATTCACAAGCTCAGCAATAAATAAAGCACGCTCATCCCTGCTTTTTATACCACCATACCCTTCTATGAGCGCTGCTTGATCCGGAACACGCACCCAATCCAGGGCACCCAAGTCGGGGGCCGCATGCTCGAAATCAAACACCACCAACTGCGCGCCGTCCCACAGCCAGTTGCGCGGGTGAAGGTCCCGGTGGCACCAAACTCGCTGCAAACCAGCCAGCGCAGACAGATCCAAGCCTAGCAGCGGCGCCTTCCACGGCGCTGGCAGTTGGGGCACCAAAGCAGCGACACGTTTGCCCATCGCCTCGACCAACGACATGGGGTCGTGGGGCACCCCATCCAGACTGTGCAGTGCCCGCAGCCAACGGCCAGCAGCTTGATGTGCGGCCGGGCTGGAATCCGCTTCGCCGGGGTGCCAGGTGCGAAGCAAGTACGCCCCTTCCACCTCTAAAAGCTCCGGTGTGCGTGCGCCCAAGGCCCAAAGGCGCGGGACAATTTCACGGTAAAAATGCAGTGCCTGCCTGCGCTTTCTGGGGCTGGGCAGGTGCGTCACCACCCGCTCACCGTCGGTGAATGTGTGGGGTCCGAGTCGCTTCGCCGCGCCGCGAAACCAGTGCGCAGGGAGACTGTCGGAAGAAATTGGCATTGAAACAAATCCTAACGGATCCGAAAGGCCAAGGGTCCTCCGGTAAACCCGGGGACTGAAGGCCGGACCAAGGAGCACCCTGCTTCGAGGAGGCCAAGGTTGCATGCCAGAAGCGCATGCAATTCGACCCTCTCGAAGCAGGAGCCTCTATGACCACAACCTGAGCGAAGAACGAGATCCAAGTAGGAACCTCGCCGCTCCGGCTACCCGGGATGCCCCACTCTGCCCTTGTTTGAAGGACAGAGTGTTGGGGGCTCTCGGCGTGCAGGTCAACGGCTCGGGTCATGCCATGGCTCAAGAAGCGCTCGCTTCACCCCTGGAGTCCTCGTCTTGAATACGAGGCCGTACATGCCGTGATTTTCGGCACGCTGGACACCCGTCTTCGGCACGGGCTGGGTCAGACTCTGCGTTCCCTCGATAGTGGGTATCGCAGAGTCGGGACCGGCCTGCGCGTGAGCCGGGCGGCAGACGACGCAGCAGGCTTGGCAGTCGCCGAGGGCTTGGACGCCGTCGTACGCTCCAAGCGCGTGGCCGAGAGAAATATCCGAGATGGGCTCTCCGCTATGGACATCGCGGACACTGGCCTGGGCGCCATCACGGAAAGCCTTCACCGTCTGCGGGAGCTCTCCGTGCAAGGGGCGAGCGAGACCCTGTCGGACAACGCCAGACAAGGTCTGCAGCTCGAGGCCGAAAGCGTCATGAGTCAGATCACAAAGGTCGCAATAGAAGCGGAATGGCAGGGCAATCCGCTTTTGGCTCAACGCGTGATCGACGTGGGCCTACTCATCGACCTCAGCGACTCCATGGTGGGGGAACTGAGCAGCGTAAAGGCAGAAATCGCTGCCTTTAAAGAGACATTTCGGCTGGCAGGCATCAACGCTACTCTGGGCTTGGCGGTGATGGGCAAAGACCTCACGGATGGCGTCACAAAAGTAGTAGATTTGGGCAATGCCGCCTTCACTCGCCGCCTGGATGAGCTGAACACCATTG
>CAJQPC010000107.1 GCA_905480105.1 uncultured bacterium
GGGGGGGGGCAAGGTGTTGTTGGGGGTCGATAGGTTGGCCGAGCTGGACATGAATTCGGGTGAAGACCTTGGCTACACCGAGCTCATCTCACCGAGGAGTGGTCTTGTGCGCGCGCCTTCGGTGGCCGACTTTGATGGGGACGGTTGGTTGGATTTATACGTCGGGCTAGGACATCCTAGCTTGGCCGGGGAGCGGGAAGACAGGGTCTTCTGGGGAGATGAGCAGGGCTTTGCAGTGGAGACCGCAGAGCTGGTAGCGCCGGAGCTGTCGGGCGAGGCCTTTGACAGCGTCATCTTGGACTTTGACCAGGACGGCTGGACGGATCTGTACGTGGTCAACGACCGGGGCGCCGATTTGGGCGCAAACCGCTTGTATAGGGGCAGTGCGCAGGGGCTGAGCTTGGTCCAGGACTGCGGCGCTTGTGCGATGGCCCACAGCCCGATGGGGGTGGATGCCGGGGATGTGAACGGGGATGGATGGGTGGACCTGTTCATCTCAGCGACCGCAGAAAACCACCTGCTGTTGGGTGGACCCGATGGCCGCTTTGTGCAGGCTCCTCCGATAGGGCAGACGGCCTTTTCCAAGGAGAGCATGGGCTGGGGCGGGGTTATCGCAGATGTGGACAACGACGGTCGGCCGGATCTTTGGGTCGCTGCGGGGGCACAGTCCTTCGAGAGCGGCGCCAGCTTCGGCGTTCCGGAGACGCCCTATTTACAGTTGCAGCAGGCGGACGGCAGCTTTGTGGACGTGGCGCCAGAGCTTGGCATGGACCCGGTGGGCTCTTGGCGCACGACCCTGGCCCACGACCTGAACCAAGATGGTGTGCTGGATCTGATTCTTAGCTCTGCTTTTGACGTGCCGGGCATCTGGCTCAGTCAGGGCTGCACAGCGCAGTCTTGGCTGGAGGTGGAAGCGCCGGTGATGAGCCGGGTGGAGGTCCACTCCGACGGTCAGGTCCAGGTGGTTTGGGTCAGCAACGAATCCAGCTTCCAGAGCGTCAAGCCCGCCGTGGCGCATTTTGGCTTGGGTGGGGCCCAGGATGTTGAACGGGTGATCGTGGACCTGGCGTTGGGTGGCGGACGCTTCGAGATTGGGGGCATCAGCGCGCGGCGTCGGGTCTCACTGCACCCTTAGGTTTCCAAATGGCAGGCTCGAGTCTGCTCAGACCAGTGGCTTGATTGGGGCCGGCGGGTGGTTTGAGGGTGAACGGGTCCAACGTCCGTCAAAGCCAGCTGGGATCGGTCGTCTGGAGCGACCTTCAGGTCTCCGGGTGTTCTGGATCGGCAGAGGGTGGGCCAAAGGGATGAGGCGGCCTATCAGCTGCGCAATCGCCTGAGAACTTGGTCCAACTGGGCCCCCAGGCCATTGGCCCGGCCCTCGGCCTCTTGAGCCCGTAGCTCGGATTCTAAAAGCAAGCCCTTTTGTCGGTCATGTTCCCGCTGCATGGCGCGCAGCTCTGCGTTCTTCTTGGCCAGATCTGCCTGGGTCTCTGCTATCTGCCGAACCAAGCTGTCCCGCTCCTGAGCCGCCCCGCTGTGGTGTGCCCCCAGCACCGAGATGGCCTCGCGCTTAAAGGCCGCTACCTCTTCCATGGACCGAGTCAAGCCGGCGATGCTGGCACTGGCTTGGCGTAGGTCAAGGTGAAGTGCTTCTATTTCTTGGCGTTTTTCCTGTGCTTCTTCTTGGCTTTGGCTCAGTTCTTGGCTCAGGGTACGCTCCCTTGCGACCAGGACTTGTGCCCGTGCAGCGAGTTGGGCTGCGCCCTCCAAGGCTGGCGGGGAAGAGGGCCGGACTTGGCCGTTGATCACCCAGTCCAGCAGGGCCTTTGGGGCGGGATCTCGTAGCTGCTCGGCCAGGTCCTTGGCGGCTTTGGCGCGCGCACTCAGGGCCTTTCCACCGGCCAGTACCTCGTCGAGGGCAGCCTCGATGTCTGGGCCCACCCAGCCTGCTTGCGCCTGGTGAATGCGCTCGGAGAGGGGATGAATCTCGGTGGTGATCAGGGGCAGTCCGCAGCCCAAGTAGTCCACGTGGCGGAAGGCCAGCGCCAGCTCGCGCTCTGGAGAAGGGGCCATGTGATCGAAGGCTGCCCACCCACTGGCGTAGCGCTCGAGTAGGGCTCCGTGGGACAAGGGCTGGGGCTCGTAGCGCAAGCGGGGCCCGGCTGGTACGACAGACTCTAAATCCACCACCCCCTCGCCGCCGAGCGCTGGTTGGCCACCGATGACCACCACCTTGCCCCTCCGACGCTTGGTTAGGTGCGCCACGGCGCGCCGCAGACCGTCGACGGGATCCAGCCAGGGCCAAGCGGCTCCACCCATCAGAATCTCTGGGCTGCGGCTCAGCTTGCCCTGGGGGCCCACGGGAGGCTGTAGGCCGACCACTGCGCACAGGCTGGGGTCCATACCGGCCAGCAGCATTAAGCTTAGGTTAAACCAGCGTTGACGAGGGTTGGAGAAGAGCACAAAGTCAGCGACGTCTAAGGCGCTCAGTGTGTCTACGGCGGCAGCGCTCTGCTGACCCTGCCACTGGGCCTCCAACAGACGTGGGGCGTAGAGGTCCACGCACAGCGGTGCGATCCCCCTGAGATGCCGCGCTTCCTCTGGCTGCACGCACAGAATTCGGTCTGGCGCAGCGGCCTTGGCCTTGGCCCGAAGCTGGGCGGGTCCGTCGAAGGTGTCGGGGCCCCCTGGGATCCGGTCTTGAGCGCGGGTCAGGGCGAGGACCTGGTGACCGGCGGACTCCAGGGCGGATCTGTGGGCCCAGGCTCGAATGGCGCCGCCGCTATCCGCGTGACCCGGGGTGTTTGGAGGGGTGCCGTGAAAGACGAGCAGAATGCGCATGGAGAGAGCCTACCGCGGGGACAGCCTGAGGTGGCAGACGGTGCGGTGTAGAGTGGGGCCGTGGCCAGCACTTCCCAGAGCCCTGAACGACAGCGGCTTGAGCGCAACGCGCGCATGTTCATGTCTCGCGCCTTGAACCGTTCCTTGGCGCCGCCAGACTGGCTCAGCATCAACCT
>CAJQPC010000108.1 GCA_905480105.1 uncultured bacterium
CCACGGCCCCCCTCCCATTCTTTCCCCATGGTCGGCCTCTTCCGACGTGATGTGACCGTGGCTGTTTTGGCCTCGGGCTCCGGTGGCAACTGCACCTATGTCGGAGACGGCAGTGTAGGGGTGTTGGTGGACTGCGGAATCAGCACGCGCCGCATCCAAGAGCGGATGGAGAGTCTGGGGCTCAAAGACGCGCCAATAGATGGTGTGCTCATCACCCACGAGCACGGGGACCACGTCGGCAGCGCACGTGTGCTCTACAAGCGCCTACTCAAGGACCGTGGCCAGAAGGTGCCCTTCTACATGACGCAAGGGACGCTGGAAGGAACGCCCGAGCGGAGCCGCCCAGAAGGGGTGGAGATTCTTACGGCCGGGGAGCCCTTCCGTATTCGCCACATGCAGATCAATCCCTTCTCGGTGCCACACGACGTGTTGGATCCGGTGGCGTACCGCGTCGAAGTGGGTGGCATTGCTGCTGCCGTGGTCACTGACCTTGGGCGTCCGACCAAGCTGGTCAGCCAGCACATGCAGGACTTGGATGTGCTCGTGCTGGAGTACAACCACGATTTGCAGCAGCTCATGGACGGGGACTACCCCTGGCACCTCAAGCAGCGCATCAAGGGCAACCACGGCCACCTAAGCAACCGCCAGGCCAACCAGCTCCTCCGGGACAGCATCGGTGACAAGCTCAAGCACCTTGTTCTGGCGCACCTCTCTGAGCAAAACAACACCCCTGAAAAGGCCCTACGCGCTTGCAACCACGCTCTGGAGTGGCTCAAGGTGGACCACGTCTCGGTTCAGGCCGCTCCAGCTCACGGACCCGCTACGCCGATCTCCCTGGTCTCGCACGTCTGGTAGTGGAAGGGCCCCAGCCGGCAGGGGCGGATGTGTCTCGTTCGGAAAGTGGCTTCTTCGGTACCAGCTCGAGCGAGACGGGCTGGCTCTATGCGGTGCCTTTCGTCGTCATAGGGGACGAGAGGGACGATGTGGAAGTCGTGGAAAGGGGTGGCGGATCTGATCATGATGTGAAACACTGTAAACAGTGAGGTGACGCGTGTTGACAATCACACTGTTCGCTCTGGGCTCTCTCTCGGGTTGCGCAACGCGCGTCGCTTGGGAGGTACGTCCCGCTCCTGTTGTGGCCTTGGATACCACCAACATCGCTGTTGCTACGGAAGATAGGGCCTGCAAGCCCGTGGCCGACCGGCTCGTGCGTACTCTCTCTGCGCGTCCGGGGGTCTACATCCAGCCCCGCGCGGAGACGCGTCTTGTGGTCGAGAGCTGCGAGCAGTTCGTTGAGACCACCGTGGAGATCCAACAAAATCAAGCGGAGGCGGGGACGCTGTCAACGGATCTCCGTCGCACCACCGTGGTGGGCCAAGGCTTGGCCACCGTCGGCGTGTACAGCGGTCAAGACAGAATCGCTGAGCTCGAAGTCAGTGTGGATCTGCAGGACCGTGCGGACTGGAACGCCACGGGTCAGGGGGGCCCTCAAGTCGCAGGCATGAGCCGCGGTGTGGACGACGAACTGGCCCTAAGCATCGCCGACCAGGTCGCACCGCTGCCCAAGGACCTGAAGCGCCGCATGTACAAAGACGCCGAGCCCGGGACCGCTCGCGCTCTGCACAATCAGGCGGTGGTCGCCGAGCAAGATGGCGAGCTGAACTTGGCCTTGAGTCTGGCGGAGGAGGCCTACGCGGCCAATCCGACCTCTTCCAACATGCGCTATCTCGAAGAGCTGGAGCACCACGCTGAGACTGTGGGCTTTGTGTTCGCAACACCGGTGGAGATCGAGGAGTAGACTGGCCCAAACGGGAGAGTCTGCATGCGAATTGGAGTCCTGACGGGTGGGGGAGATGCCCCTGGTTTAAACGCGGTGATTCGCGCCATCGTCAAGCACGGTGTGGGGAACAAGGGCTGGCAGGTGCTTGGCATCGAGGACAGCTTCAACGGACTCTTTGAGTCGCCCTACGGCATCCAAGAGATGACCTTGAAGACGTGCTCCGGGCTGCTGTCAAAGGGCGGGACGGTTCTGGGTACCACCAACAAGGGCGATCCATTCGCCTGGGGGCCCGACAAGATCAACATGGCCCCACAGATTCCCAAGGCCATGGCCGAGCTCGGCCTGGACGGCCTGGTGGTCATAGGAGGGGACGGGACCCAAGCCATTGCCCAGCGGCTGATGGACGAGACCGGCATCCGTTGTGTCGGGGTCCCCAAGACCATCGACAACGATCTGAGTGCCACCGATCGCACCTTTGGCTTTCAGTCCGCTGTGGATGTGGCCACTGAAGCGCTGGACCGTCTGCACACGACAGCCGAGTCCCATGACCGCGTCATCATTCTGGAAGTCATGGGTCGAGATGCTGGGCACATCGCCCTGCATGCGGGCATTGGTGGCGGTGCCGATTGCATCGTCATTCCTGAGATCCCCTATGCTATCGACCGCCTGTGCGACAAGATCGATGCGCGCCGTGCAGTTGGACGCTTCTTCACCCTCATCATTGTCGCAGAGGGCGCCAAGCCAGCTGGCGGCAAGGGCGGAGGATTTAAGCGCAAGCACGGCAAAGGTGTGGTGCGTGTAGGCGGTCCTGGCCCAGCCTTGGCCCAAGCCATCGCCGAGAAGCGAGAGGTGGACGTGCGAGTGACTGTGCTTGGCCACTTGCAGCGCGGCGGCTCTCCTTGTCCCTATGACCGGGTTCTCTCAACTCGGCTAGGCATCGGTGCAGTGGACCTCATCGAACAGGGCCGCTGGGGCGAGATTGCCGTGCTCAAGAACGGGGTCATAGAAGGAGTTCCCATCCGGGACGCTATTGCCACCTACCGTCTCGTGGACCCAGATGGGGAGCTCGTCCGGACGGCGCGGGCGGTGGGCATTGAGTTCGGGGCATAGGTCCGATGAGGACGCCCCGAGGCGCAGCGCTCACAGGGTCGGTGGAAGGGGCCATCAAGACCGCGTAGGAGCTCGTTGGCACGGCTTGCTATGCGGTCAGCAAGCTCTGGCCCTTTTGTATAATGGCCAGCCCGGCGTGTGGCGTCCAATCTTCTGCCCGCTCCAGCGCGACCAGTCCATTGTAGAACTCCCCTGAATTGGCGAGGGCCGCCGTGATGGTGGCCACATCGGCCATCCAAATCACCTTGGCAGTAGGGCCGCCGGTTTCGGGTGCATGGTGCATGCCGATGCCTTCCAGCACTTTGTCCCCAAGGGACCACGCCGACGCAGCCAACAATCCAAGTTCGCTGTGGTGACGGTCGAGAACTTTTTCGAGGAGCCACTCGGAAGGTCGGTGTTCCGGATTTTTGGTGGATGCGGCCCTGAATACGACCAGCTTCCCGATGTCGTGTAACAGGCCTGCAATGTACTGCTCGCCACGCTTCTGGCCGGAGAGCCAGGCGGCCATTTCGGCGACCACTACGCCGTGCTCTCGCACCGCGTCAGCCCGTTTTTGGTACCCGGCCACACGAAAGACCGGCGAATGGATGCAAATGGACATGCTGATCCGCCACAGTGCGTCGAATCCGATGCGCGAGATGGCGTGATGCAGGCTTTCTGGGGGCGAAGGAAAGGCTGCGCTGCTGCCCGCCATCCAGATTCGTCGGACCAGCGCGGGATCACGTTCTACGAGTCGTACGACCTTTGTGATGCTCGGGTCGCCGGCTTTCAGCAATCGATCAAGCTTCCTTGCTACGTCAGGAAAGGGCGGAAAGTCCAGGTTCTCGGTTCCGACTACGCGTGCCAAGCGCTCCAGGAAGGCCACGTCGCTTGGGGGCATTGGTTCGTCACACATGCCGTAGAGCGACTTGAGTACCTGTTTGCGAACCGTCCCCACGTCCAAGCTGCTCGCCGGCAAACCGGACTCCCAACTGGCGGGAGATGGACGATGGGCGATGGCCTCATCCGATGTCCCCGCCGCTGCCTTTTGCTGGAGCTCTTTCTGGTAAGAGGGATCTACTGCGGCGCGCAGAGCATCTCCACGCGAAACCGGGGGGTTCGGTTCAGGAGCTGATCCAAACCAGGACCGGACCGAGTTGAGAAGTAATCTGAACAGCTGCCTGACTCCGAGGAAATGGGCTCAGTCCCGTGAGGCAGCATACCAATCGCCGACCTTGTACTGCACTGTTCGGAGCCAATCACCCGTTGCTGAAGGCTCTTACCAACTTTGGGGAACTTATTGACGAACTTGAGAAGAAACAGAATGGACATCATGGGGGCTACTGTTTGGCTTGAACTTCAGTTTTCGAAGACTTCGTAGGCTTTTGCGATCGCGCCTTCGATATCGAACTTCAAACCCTCGATCTTCTGCAGGCTGGCAAACCCGTCCCCGTCGATACCGGCCCGTTCCTGGCTGGCTGTGTGGGTTGCCAACACGGCAGCGTGCAGGACGCGGGCGCAGTGCTCCACTTCTGGGTCGGCCGCATCTGGAGCCGAGTGAAAGCCCACGCCTCCGACTACCAAATTATCCAATTTCCAGCTTCGAGCAACTAAAACTCCAAAGGATGGGTAGTACTTTTTAGCAAGCCGATCTACCAGGTCGACCGAAGGCGGATTTTTCTTATCCGTGCCGTCGCTGGCGGTGCGGTACAGGATGAGTTTGCCCACCGCGTGTAGAAGCCCGGCCATGTACATTGGACCTCGAGGCTCCTTTGAGATCCAGGCTGCGACCTCGGCAGCCACAACGCCTTGCGTGCGTGCGGCATCGGCTTTGTCCTGGAATCCGTCGAGTCGAAAGACGTTGTCGTCCATGCAGACGGCCATGCCGAGCTGCCAGAGCGCGTCCAGTCCGATGCGAGAAACAGCATGATGGAGGCTTCTCGGCGGGTTCATGTACCGGGCACTGCTTCCTTGCGCCCAAACCCGTTTGACCAAGCCGGGATCTCGCTCAATCACGCCAGCAAGCTGGACCACCGAGGTGTTCTCATCCTTGAGCATCTCGTTCAGTTCCTGTGCCACATCGGGAAATGGAGGCAAGTCGAGATTCGGCGATTCCAGCACGTGCATCAGTCGCACTAAGAACGTTCTGTCGCCGCCGGTGGCGTGCTGAAGCTCCAGGTTCAGTTCCTCGCGTAGCCTTTCTCGGACCACGTCCACGTGAATGCTCGTGGCAACTTGAGCTCCCTCCCACGGAGCCGCACCCCGGACACCCTCTCCAGTCTTAGGTGACGCAGGGGTGGTTTGGCCATCGGATGGAGGCTGGTAGCCCATGGGAATCGCGATCTGGGGGGGGCTTTCCACCAACATATCGTCATCAGCGTCCAAGTCGAAGGTGACCATCACGGTGGTCACCCCGTGGGGACTGTTCGCGTCCGGTATCCCAGCTGTCGACTTGGAATCGCTGCCGCCAGGGCTGCGTCGAAAGAAGCGTTGGAATAGCTTAGAGAACCACGATTCCTTGCTAGGAGAGGATGTGGATTTCGGGGTGACGAAAGACAGGGGGGGACTCCAGGGGCCGTAGAAGTGAGAGGCACCCTACATCTATTGTACGGCCAATCTCAGAGAG